>JAJFKA010000030.1 GCA_021773555.1 Gammaproteobacteria bacterium | reverse complement strand
GCACTTTACCCCGACCCCACAACTCAGGCTCGAAATGCATAGAGGGTTTTACCCCTGGCACATAACCTGCCCTCAACATCGGTGATGTCAACTTCAATCAGGGATAGCTGTCTGCCGCGTTTGATCACCGAGGCGGTGGCGAATATCTGGTCGCCGTGCGCCTGACGCAGGTAGGTGATGCTGAGTTCAGCGGTACCTGCGGGTTCTTCACCCTCGCGCATTTCCGCGAACAGGGCCACCAGCATCACGATGTCCACCATGGCGGCAAGCACGCCACCATGGACACTGCCGCCAATTCCCCCTGGGGTGTTTTCGTCTTTCTTGAGGACGATTTTGCCGTGACCGGGGGCCTGCTCAAGTAGCGTGACTCCCAGATACTGATGGTAAGGTTTATTGTCGAATTCCGCTTTGTAGGCGGCGAATTCTGTGCTCATAACGACTCCAAATAGATTGAGTTCAGCGTGCTTGCAGGCAACAGTTTATACAACGATTCGTGACCATTTTCCTTGTCGCCAACAGAGGGCGAATATGAGGGACTGGCCGGCGCGATAGCCGAATTGATGAGTTAGCCAGATGCCGAGCAATCCAAATCCCCATTCAATGCCGAACAAGTAAGCACCCGGCACCAGGATCAGCCACTGAGTGGCAAGGTTAATCAGGGTGACCCGGCGAATGTCACCGGCACCATTTAGCATCATCGAGAGCATATAGCCGATGCCGTTGAACGCGATCATCACGCCGAGTATCCGGGTTGGAATCACCGCGGACTGCAGTGTTTCCGGATCATGGATCCAGATTGACAGGATCAGTTCCGGAAACATCCAGAAGGGAATACCAATGATCGCCATTGCGAGTACACCAAGCTTGAGGACATCGACTGCCCAGGCACCCGCGTCTTTGATGTTCTTCTCACCGAGCGCCTGACCAACCAGGGTTGCGCCAGCAGTTCCCAGCCCCCAGGCCGGCAGTCCCACCAGATTGATCAGATTAATCAGCACGCTGTAACAGGCGAGTTCCATGGTGCCCACCATCCCAACAATGCTGTAGGTAATTGTTAGTGCGGCGATGTCCAGAAGCTGCTGCATTCCGGCCGGGATCGCCAGGCGAACGATACCTTTGATATCTTTCCGGGTGGGCAGCTTGCGCAGATAGCCGTAAGGTTTGCCAAACTTCAATCCGAGTCGCAGGTACAAAAATGCACCAAGGACACTGGCAAGGGCGGTTGCGAACCCGGCACCTTCTGCACCCATCTGCGGGGCGCCTAATTTCCCAAAGATGAAAATGTAGTTTAAGGCGATGTTGGCCGCATGCATGATGAGCAGCGAATAAAGATAGACACGAGAGAGGCCAATACCATTCCAGAATCCGGTGTTAGCCTGAATAAATCCAACGAACACGGCCTGCAGGATTAACCAGCGGATGTAGTCGACACCGATACTGATGACTTCCGGATCATCATTGATCAGCGGGAACAGGTAAGGGATTGCGAAGTAAAGCAGCAAAGATAAGGTGGGTGCCAGTATCAGGATGAAGATTAATGCGCCACTCAGATATAGACCGCAGTCCTCGAGTCGGTTCTCTCCCTTGCGCCTCGATACCATGGCCTGAACCGCAATTGAGAAGCCATAAAACAATCCCAGATAAATGAAGGCGATAAACGAAGAGATACCGACGGCCCCAAGGGCTGCGTTCCCCAGGGTGCCCACCATCGCCGTATCCACCAGCCCGAGCACGACGTTGGAGACCATGCCGCCCATAATCGGCAGGCCAATGGTAAAAATACGCAGGCCCCGTTCGCGGGAAACGATGGCCCGGTTCAAGGAGATCCCAGGGTCTTCAGCCAGGCATCGATGGATTTGGCATCATGGAATTCAATGAGTTTCTTTTGTTGCTCCGGCACCTCGAAAAATTGCCGATAGCCACGCCTGATGATCTGGTAGCGGCGGGGAATCCAGTAGATCAGCGAGTCGGTCCGGAACAGTGTCGTCAGCAGCGTTTCCCGATTGCCGTTCCAGAGCGTTTCGCCAAGGATAATGCGCCGATACAGTCTGGCGAAGAGTCGACCGTAGACCGTGAGGAATGGCAGGTTCAGCCAGATGATCGTGTCTGCTCGCTGCAGCGTCAGCCCATTTAAACGCGAGTTGTAATTACCGTCCACCACCCAGGCCACTTCCCGGGTGGCGATATCCACCATTTCCCTGAATTCGTCATAGTCACGTTCCTGCCAGTTGGCCAGCCAGTTGATTTCGTCGAGTTCAATGCGCTTCAGGCCGAGTTGGGTCGAAAGTTGTTTGGCGAGTGTGGTTTTGCCGGAACAGCTCGATCCTATGATGGCGATTTTTTGCAGAGTAGTCACAGAAGCTGTCACGTGCGCTCGGCTGAGGTTAACAGGGCGGCAGATATTAACAGATTCCGCTGGGATGACCGAAGGGCGCGACTAATGAATTGTCCGTCAGGGTGAGGGTGATGAGTTTATGCCGAAAGCAGACATGAGATTGTCCACCAGCCGCCTGGTTTTTGCCCGCGAATTGGTCGCGCGACCGATAATGCCGATGCCTTGAATGGTCACCAGCAACAGATCGGCAAGTTCCGCTGCACTCCTGCTTCCGTCCAGGTCTCCCTTGCTGATGGCTTCTGTAAACGTCAACCGGTAGGTGTGCCGCATATGGTTGAATGCGAAGTTGATGCGCTTGCGAATCTTTTCGCTCTTGTTACCGAAGGTGACTGACAAGGTACCAATTGGAGAACCGGTCATGTGACGACTTCGGCCATCCATGGTATGGGATCTGGAATAGGCATGCACCAGTTCATCCCGGATACGGTCCATGGGAGATTTGTCGGCTGAGAAGGTATCCGCCAGGGATTCCTGGGTCGCATCCCAGGTGTCGTCGATGAGTTGGATGGCAAGATCTTCTTTTGAAGAAAAGAAGTGATAGAAGCTGCCCTTGGAGGAGTGGGTTTGTGTGCAAATTTCATCCACGGTAACCCCGTCATAGCCGTGGCGCAAAAACAGCTGGCTGGCACCATCGATGATGGTGTGACGACGATTCGGATCCCTGGCCATAGTTAGCTCATCGCTCCACCGTGAGTCGCGGATTGCCGAGCCTGAACAGCAGCAAGGCGGCGCGTTTAGTTTGTGTGGACAGGGTCCCGATATCGGCGACCTCATTCACCGTATGACCACCGGAACCCATTAATCCCAGCCCGTCGAGGGCCATGCCGACATATTGTGCGACGAAGGAAATATCCGCAGCGCCTGCCGAGCGTGGGTTCACCGCCTGCACTTCACCGAAGCCGAGATCCAAACTGGCCCTGGAATAGCGGGCTAGTAACTGTTTGTTTGCCGGGGAAGGGGCCATGGGCGGGTAGCCTGGTGAAAAGCTAATGGTCGCTCCGGTTTCCGCCAGATTTTTCGCGACGATCACGGTCATGATCTTCTGTGCCCGAATGAGCTGAGCCGGAGAAACTGCGCGCAGGTCACCTTCCACTAACGTGGTTTCCGGAATCACATTGTTTTTACCGAAGGCCGAGCCGGTTGCCGTAGACGCATCGATGGCGGCGCTGGTGCCACCGACCAGAATGCCTGGATTCAAAGTCAGGTTCTCTTCACCGGCCAGGGCTACCCGGAATTCATTTAGAATACGCGCGGTTTCAAAAATCGCACCGTCGCCATAACCCGCCACGAAGATCTGCGACGAATGTGCCGGCCTTCCGGTAACGGCAAGTTGCCAGCTGATCGCTCCCCGTCGCGAGATTACCGCGGTGTCCGGATTACCATCACCGTCCTCGAAGCCCAACGCGATGTCAGCCCATCTGCCCGCTTCAATCAAACGTCTGGTCGCCGCCTCAAGCGGACTTCCGCGCCGCTCCTCATCACCCGTCAGGATAACCTTCACACTCATTGTGTCGAGCACGCCTGCCTGATCGAGGGCCGTCAGCGCTTTCAGAATAATGACATCTCCGCCTTTCATGTCAGTGATACCGGGACCTTTAACGGCGCCTTCGGAGACGACCTCATACTTCTGAAAAGGATTGTTCGGCTCAAATACCGTATCCAGGTGTCCGATTAGCAATATCCTCGGACCCTTGCTACCCCGGGAAGCGATCAGGTGACCGGCCCGATTGAAGGAACTGCCATCAACCCACTCGGTTGTAAATCCCAGTGACTGGAACTCGGCCGCAAACATCTGACCCACGGCGCGCACACCGGGCTGGTTAGTGGTTCCACTGTTGATGTTGACGATTTTCTCCAGCAGTACGAGCGCAGCGGGATTGTTCCTGTCCACGTGCGCAACAATATCCATTTCGGTTGCACTCAACCCGCGGCTTTGTGCCGATGACGACGTCTCAGCGTGGATGGATGCACTGAGAATGAACGCGATGGATGCGAGGGAGAGTGATTTGTTCATGCCAGTATGCAGTGAGGAGGTTGCTGGAGAATACCAGAGAAAACATAGTCAGGTTCAACACCCCTGGTCGGAAAGGTGCCCGGAATCAGACCTTCCCTAAGTTGTGATAAGACCGTAGCATCCCGTCTATGTCGAAATCACCGAATCAATATTTCTGGTATATGGCAGGGGTAACCACGTTTGTCATACCCGCAGGTATCCAGACAATTCTTTTTCCGTGGCTTATCGCGGTGCAACTGGGAGAGCCCGCCGACCGGCTGGGGATTGCACAAATGTGCACACAACTGCCCGGACTAGCTTTAATCCTCTTCGGCGGCCTGCTTGCAGACCGCGTGGATCCGAGAAAAATATTGATTGTGTTTCACGTTTTCGCAGCAATGCCGGCAGCGGCGCTGGCCGTGGCGATTTACTTTGACCAGTTAAGTTATCCGGTGATGCTGGTTTATGCACTGGCCATGGGTACAGTGCTGGCATTTATTCAGCCTGCCAGGGACACGATGTTAAATCGCGTTGCCGGTGATCAGTTGCAGCGCACCGTGACGGTCACCATGGGTCTGACATTCGGTGCGCAGATCTTTGGATTTATTGCAGCAAGCTTTACAGACTCGGTTGGTCCCGGGCTGTTATTGCTGTTGCAATCCTGCATCCTGCTCTCAGGTGCGCTGACCGCGATGATGCTGACAGCCAGGCGACCAGAACCTGCTGGACCGGCTTCATCCCGAGTCGCGCAGATTAAAGACGGTCTGAGAATTGTCTTCGCCTCAAAACGGATGGCACCCGCGCTGATGTTGATGATCACCATGAGTCTGTTCTATGGTGGCAGCTTCATGGTGCTCAATCCCGTGATCGTTCGTGACATCTACGGTGGGGGAGCGCTGGAAATATCCCTGTCGTTTGGCGCATTTATGATTGGCACAATTGCCACCACCGTGATCCTGGTCGCGGCAGGTGGTCTTCGAAAACAGGGCAGGGGTTTGATGTGCGCAATGTTTGCCGGTGGTCTGTGCCTGCTGGCAGCCTATTTTGAGCTACCCTTCTATGGTTACCTTTCGGTGATATTTCTCTGGGGTATGGGTGGTGGCGTTGCCATGAGTATGGGTCGCACCATCATGCAGGAGTCCGCGCCGCTGAATTATCGTGCTCGTGTCATGTCGATATTTTCGCTGGGCAGCATGGGTGGCATGCCAATTGGTGCTTTATCACTGGGATATTGCGCGACCATCATCGGCCCCCTGGCGAGTCTGTTAGTCTGCGTTGCAGGGGTTTGGCTGGTGCTCTTGTTAGTATGGTTCTTTACTGACCTTGCGAACCTTGAGCCCCTCGGTAAAGGCGCAGAACCGATCAATTAATCATAAGGTGAACAACATAATGAGCTGTACCAGAAATACCCTGGCACTTCCCGATCTGCAATTGTGCTGGTACGAATGGGGTACGGAATTCGCTTCCGACGCGACTTATCTGCTTGTTCACGCGACCGGATTTCACGCCCGTTGCTGGGATAAAACCATTGCAGCAATGCCTGACAGGCACGTTGTGGCGCTTGATATGCGTGGCCATGGATTGAGTTCAAAAGTTGCACCCTATGACTGGACAACTTTCGGGGATGATCTCAGGCACTTCGTGGATGAGCTGGATCTCTCCCGTCTGGTGGGTGTCGGCCACTCCATGGGCGGTCATTGTGTGACCCAACTGGCGGCCGATGAACCTGAAAGATTCGAGAGACTGGTGTTGGTCGACCCAGTGATTATGTCCCCGGAGTTGTATGTTTCGGGTAAGCCTGAACACAGCGCGTGGCTTAATGCGGAGGGTCTGCATCCGGTGGCACGACGACGCAATCTGTTCGCCAATGCCCAGGCCATGTTCGACAATTTCCACGGTCGCGGCTCCTATTCAACCTGGCGGGATGCAATCCTGCATGATTATTGTGAGTACGGCCTTATAAAAAATCCTGATGGCGAGGGTTTTGTGCTCGCCTGTCCTCCTGAAGTGGAAGCTGCGATTTATATGGGCAACACTGGCTCGACCATCCATGAGCGCCTGGCAGATGTCACCCATCCGGTTAAGGTGTTGAGAGCCAGGCAGCGTGACCAACTCGGCGAGCAGATGGACTTCAGTGCCTCACCTACCTGGCCGGAACTGGCCAGCCATTTCCCCAATGGCGTCGATGTTTTTCTGCCTGAATTGACCCACTTCATGCCCATGCAGGCACCTGAATTTCTTGGACGACACATTATCGAGCAGACGTTTGTGGGTGATTTGTCGGCGTGAGCACAGGAATATTTATACCCGTTGCACCGGTCCTGAACCGGGATGAGCATTAATCCCGTCACTATGAAGACGATGGCAACAAATCTCTTGCGGCTGTGGTTGCTGCTTCCTGCTATAGGGCATTGCCAAACCATCGTCACGATTGACACGTCACTCGGGACCTTCGAGATGGAGATGCTCGATCAGGACGCACCGGCGACGGTGGCGAATTTCCTGAATTATGTACAGCGGGGCAGCTACGACGGGACATTTATTCATCGCAGTCTGCCCGGCTTTGTGATCCAGGGCGGCGGATTTTTCTTTGATCCAGCCACCGGCTCAGCGCCAGGAATTGTCACCGACCCACCCGTGGTGAATGAATTCAAGGTGTCTAACACCCGCGGCACAGTCGCCATGGCAAAGCTGGAAGGTGACCAGAACAGCGCGACCAGCCAGTGGTTTGTGAACCTTGCCGATAACAGTGTGAACCTGGATAACCAGAATGGCGGCTTCACTGTATTTGCGCGCGTGCTGGGAAATGGTATGGGCGTTGTTGATGCGATAGCGGCATTGCCCAGGCAAAATTTTCAGGGCTCCTTTACCGATACGCCAACCATCAATTACACCGGTACGGTGAGCGCCGAAATTTTCGTGGTACTGACCAGCGTTACCAGCCGGGTAACAGATGACACGGATGGTGATGGACAAACCGATGCGCTTGATCCTGATGACGATAATGATGGCACACCGGACGTTAACGATGACTTTCCGCTTGATCCTGATGAGCAACTTGATACGGATCAGGACGGCCAGGGCAACAATGCGGACAGCGATGACGACGGCGACGGTTCGCCGGACACGGTGGACCGATTTCCGTTAGATGCGAGTGAGGTCAGCGACGCCGACAACGATGGTATTGGCGATGTGGCGGATGGCGATGACGATAATGATGGTGTCGATGATGCGAATGATCAATTTCCCTTTGACCCTGACGAATCGATTGATACGGATGGCGATGGGACAGGCAACAACGCGGACCTGGATGACGATGCTGACGGCATTGATGATGTCAATGACAGTTTCCCGCTGGACCCTACAGAAACACTGGACACGGATGGTGACGGTGTGGGTGATGGTCTCGACGCGGATGATGATAACGATGGTGTTGCCGATGGTTCTGACGCTTTTCCAGCGGATTCCACCGAGTCAGTTGATACAGACGGGGATGGCGTGGGTAACAATGCCGATCTGGATGATGATGGCGATGGACTGCCCGATAGCTTTGAGGTTGCGAATAACCTTGATCCACTGACGGCAGACAGTGGTGAGGACAGTGACGGGGATGGTGCGAGTAACCTGCAGGAGTTTGAATCCCAGACCGATCCAAATGATCCGAACAGCCTCGATATTTGTTTCGATGCGAGGGTTGTTGCCCCGGTGGCAAGTGACTCGGCCTTGCTTCACCAGACCCGTGTTTACATGGCCAATCCCGGTAGCAATATGGGTCAGCAGACTTTCTTACGACTCATCAATCCTGGCGTCCTGCCGGCAACCGTTGAACTCTATGGCATTGATGACGCGGGTAACGCAAGCCGGCGTCCACCCGTGTCGCTGACGTTGACGCCGGGAAGTGCCCGACAGGTCACGGCCCAGGACGTCGAACAGGGTAATGCGAACAAGGGGCTGACCAGTCGATTGTGTGACGGCAGCGGTAAATGGCAGTTTCTGCTTCGCTCCGACGAGCCGGTTGTCACCCAGGGACTCATTCGCACGCCGGATGGATTTCTGACCAGTCTGAACGACACGGTGCCGGTAGCCGGGCAGGCGCATCAGGTCTATTTTGCGAACCCGGCGAGCAATATTCAGCAGCTTTCCTTCATCCGGCTGGTCAATCTGGGAAGTATGGCCGGGACGGTCAGCATCACCGGCATTGATGACGCTGGCAACCAGAGTGGTGTTGTCAGTTTTGAACTCAACCGTAATACTTCCCGGCAATTAACCCTCACCGATCTTGAAAATGGCAATCCTGCGAAAGGGCTGCTGGGTGCGCTGGGTGATGGGTCAGGGAAATGGCGATTGACGGTTACGTCGCTACTGGATCTGAAGGTCATGAGTCTGATTCGTACGCCAGATGGGTTTCTAACAAACCTCAGCGCAGTGGTAGCAGCCGGGCCGGAGGGGGATCAGCGCGTCGTTTATTTTGCGAATCCGGGGAGTGACACAGAAAAAGAGACATTCCTCAGATTCGTTAACCTCAGCGATGACAGTTTAAACCTCGCGATTACGGCGCGAGATGATCAGGGGAATCCAGCACCCGGCGGCGATTTGATGTTAACGCTTGAGGCCAATCAGGCCAGGCAAATTACGGCACGGGATATGGAAGCGGGGAATCTCAGCAAGGATTTGCTGGGGCTGCTGGGTGAGGGCAGTGGTCGCTGGATCCTGGGTGTCCGCAATTTAGACGGCAATTTAGACGGCACTTTAGACGAGCTGGGCGACCTGGATGCATTTCAGGTCATGAGCCTGGTGCGCACACCCGACGGATTTTTAACCAATCTCAGTCGGACTGTCCCGGATGCGGCGGGAGTCAGCGAGGTCTATTTTTTCAATCCGGCCAGCAATCTTGACCAGCGTAGCTCGTTACGAGTGATGAATAACGGGGCTTCGCAGTCCGCTATCTCCATCGCTGCCGTGGATGACGCGGGTAATCCTGCCCCGGGAGGTAACATCTCGTTTAATCTGGGTGCAAATGCGGCACTCGTGATCAGTGCTCAGGATCTCGAAAACGGCAATGCATCGCTGGGCCTGGTGGGTGCCCTTGGACAGGGCTCAGGGAAATGGCGCTTATCGATCATCGCAACTGACAGTGTGCGTGTGCAAAGCCTGCTGGATACCGAAACCGGGTTTCTGACGAATCTCAGTACCATTTCACAGTAGAACCGTGTCAGTCCGGCAATGGGCTGATAGGATAGCTTACCCACACCCTGACTGAACAAGAACCGACAATGCCAAAACCCCTGCTTGCCGTCACCATGGGAGATCCCGCGGGTGTCGGTGCGGAAATTATCATCAAAGCTTTCGCAAACCCTGCAATATTCGAACGTGCACTTCCTTTTGTGATTGGTTCCTGCGAGTGTCTGGAACTGGCGGCTCGTCAAACCGGTATATCGAGCAAGATCCAGGCGTGCGCGCTGCTCTCGGATCTCGTTTTTGACGACGGGATTATCCAGGTTATTGAGCCGTTCAGTTTTCGCATCGCAGAACTTCACCAGGGCCAGGTTTCTGAACACTGCGGTGAAGCCGCGGTTCGTTATTTTGAGGCGGCAGTTCGTTATTGTCAGGCCGGTGATATTCAGGGTGTCGTCACCTGTCCCATTAATAAGGAAGCGGTTCACGCCGCGGGATTTATCGATGATATCGGGCACCAGGAAATACTCTCGCGCATGACAGGATCGAACCTGACGGCGACGATGTTGATGACGACCGGATTGAAAGTGGCGCACCTGTCAACCCACAAGTCGCTGGCGGAGGCGGTCAGGTTTGTTCGCCAGCCCGTGTTGCTGGAAAAGCTTCGCCTGACGGCGTCGAGTCTTGGCGCCTGGGGAATTTCTTCACCACGGATCGCGGTTGCCGCGTTGAATCCTCATGGCGGCGAAGGTGGCATGCTGGGGCGAGAAGAGATCGACGAGATAGCACCGGCCGTTAAGGCGGCGATCGAAGAAGGTATTGATGCGCGAGGCCCGTTTCCGGCAGATTCTGTTTTCTATCGCGCAACGGCCGGTGAGTTTGACGCGGTGCTGGCGCTTTATCACGATCAGGGTCATATCGCCATCAAGGTACACAACTTCGAAAATAGTATTACCGCGACCATGGGTATTCCTTTTATACGAACGTCCGTGGATCACGGTACCGCATTTGACATAGCCGGGAAAAACAAGGCCAACGCCAACGGCCTGGCAAAGGCGCTCGATGCCGCGATCGATATGCTCAACGGAACCCTGCAGTAGAGACCTCGGGTGGTGTATGAGTCGGTGCGATTTGAATGCAGGAAAAAAATGGACTAAATTGGCTTTCTCCCTGAAACAAGGGCACCGGAGGCACAATGATCTGGAACATTGGTACGAGCGGATTCAGTTATAAGGAATGGAAAGGGAATTTCTATCCTGAAGGGATCGCCGAGAAAGACATGTTGAGCCACTACGCGACCAGCTTGTCCGCTGTGGAAATTAACAATACCTTCTACCGCATGCCGAAGCGCACCGTCATCAGGAGCTGGTTCGATGCAACCCCGGAATCGTTTCGATTTGCGATTAAGGCGTCGCGACGCATCACGCATTTCAAACGCCTGAAGGACACCGAGGAAGTCATGAAGTTTCTGATTCAAAATGTTGGCGAACTGGGCAACAAACTGGGCGCCGTGTTGTTCCAGTTACCCCCGAATATGCGAATCGATCTGGAACGGCTGAAGAAATTTCTTGACCTGATCCCTGACAGTGTTCCGGCAGCGCTCGAGTTTCGGCATCAGTCCTGGTTCGATGAATCGGTGTTCAGGGTCCTCAACGATCACAATGTTGCCATCTGCCACGCGGATGCTGCCGATGAAAATCTGCCCTTCGTTTCAACCGCCAATTGGGGTTATCTCAGGCTTCGCCAGCCAGCCTACACCAAAGCGCAACTCGGTCAGTGGATTAGCCAGGCCGAGGTCGAAGGATGGTGTGAGGCGCATGTGTTTTTCAAACACGAGGACGATGGCGCCGGACCCGCGATGGCGCTTGAGTACATGGATCGTTGCGGTGTGACAACAGCGGGAGTTCAAGCCGCTAATTCAGGGTGACCTTGCGGAGCTGATTCGAGCGGGACGATTTCCTAGTGGAACTGTGCCGGATTACGCAACATGTAGGCCGGGCCGTGAGTTCCGTTGATTGCCGCATTTTCGCCATAGAGACGTTCTTTCATGGTGCCGTAAACCTTCCGATTAGCGCCTAGTCTGGAAAGCTCCTGTGCGTGAGTGATGGCGCTCGAAAGTAAATTGTCCAGATCTGCAGTGCGTTGCACGATACCGGCTTTGAGAGCATCAGGACCGGCCCATCGGCGTGCCAGTTGTACGGTCTCAAAGAAAGCATTCATCGGCAGTTTGTGGCGAAACAGCGCGAGTTCAGGATCAGGGATAACCATCCCGATCTCCACCTCGTTCGCGCAGATAAAGCCGCGGTCTTCTCGCATGAAACGCACATCGTGGCACAGCGCGGTCATAAATCCAGCACCGAACGCATGTCCGTTAATGGCACAAACCGTGGGGATCGGCAGGGTGATAATTCTCCCCATCAGCGACATAAACTCTGCCCCGAAGGCGTCCCGGTCGCCACCACGATGTTCCCCCGTGGTGGACCGCCATTCCAGGTCCAGCCCGTTGGAGAAAAACTTCTCACTAGCGGCCGTGGTTACCAGTGCGGCAGGGCCACTCGATGCTTCAACCTCATCCAGCGCTGCTGCAAAAGCGCGAACAAAGGTGGTATTCCAGCGATTTTCGCCATCGTTCATGGTGAGGACAAATACATTCCCTTCTCGTGTCAAATCAATCATGGGTCTCTGCGAGTACTTTGTGAGTGCACAAAGGTAGCTGCCATTATCACTGCGGTCAATAAGCGAAATTAGCCGATGATTTAGCTGTTTATTTGTGGTCACTGTTTTTGGTACTGTTTAGCTCCCTGACTGGGTAGGTCGAGCCTGTTTGCAGGATTGATTGAATGAACCGGCTCATTCGGGGATAACAGGTAATCACCTGAGGAGGGAAAAATGGCAGCACTTGAGGAATTCAGATCCGAGACCAGAGCGTGGCTGGAAGAAAATTGTCCGGCGAGTATGCGCGAGCCAGAGTCCGAGGCCACCATGATCGGGGGTGGAAAACGCCAGCAGTATGACGACCCGAATGCCAAACTGTGGCTGGACCGAATGGCAGAGCGAGGCTGGACGGCGCCCATGTGGCCGGCAGAATACGGTGGTGGCGGGCTCAGCAAGCAAGAGTTCATGGTATTACAGGACGAACTGATCAGGGTTAACGCGCGAACGCCAATTTCCGGCATGGGCTTCAGCATGATCGGACCTACCTTGCTGGACTACGGTACCGAAGAGCAAAAACGGGAACACTTGCCCAAAATCATCAGTGGTGAGCTTCGCTGGTGCCAGGGTTACAGCGAGCCGAACGCAGGTTCGGACCTGGCCAGCCTGCAAACCAAATGTGAAGACAAGGGTGATCACTTTCTTGTCAATGGTCAGAAAATCTGGACCTCCGGGGCGCAGTACGCGGACTGGATATTTACCCTGGTCAGAACCGAGCCACAGGCGCCGAAGCATGAAGGTATCAGCTTCGTCCTGATTGACATGGATCAGCCCGGCGTTACCGTCAAACCGATTAAACTGATCAGCGGGAATTCACCATTTTGCGAAACTTTTTTCGACGATGCGCGGTGTGAGAAATATAATCTGGTCGGCCAGCTGAATCGCGGCTGGACGGTCGGGAAACGCCTCCTCCAGCATGAGCGGAGTTCGATCTCTGGCCTGAACTCTGGCGGTCGACGTGGCCGGTATGACAATATAGGCACCCTGCCGGAAGTCGCCAAACAGTACGTGGGATTGAGTCAGGGCAAAATAGCCGACCCGGTGCTGCGCAATGCGGTTACGTCAAATGTAATGAATCAGCAGGCTTTCAGCCTGACGCAGAAAAGAGCGATGGAAGAAAGTGAGGAGGGCAGTACCCCGACATTTGCGACCTCTCTGTTCAAATACTATGGATCTGAAATCGGTAAGGAACGGCTGGAGATTCAATTGAAAGCACAAGGGACACAGTCATTGGGCTGGGAAGGTGACATGTTCAGCGACAACGAAAAAACCTTAACCCGGACCTGGTTACGTTCCAAGGCAGGGACCATTGCCGGTGGAAGTTCCGAGGTGCAGTTAAATATTATTGCCAAGCGAGTGCTTGGTTTACCGGATTAATCTCAAATCACGAAAGCAGGTAAGGAGTAACACGAATGCCTTTGGTATTAAATGAAGAACAAAGCATGCTCAAGGACGCGGCAAAAGATTTTTGCACGAACAACACGCCTATTACGCAGATGCGTAAGTTGCGTGATGAGCAAAGCACGGATGGATTTGACCGCGATACCTGGCGCCAGATGGTCGATCTGGGCTGGGCGGGTATCACGATTCCCGAGGATTTCGGCGGTCTGGGTTTTGGTTATATGGGGCTTGGTGTGGTCATGGAAGAATGCGGTCGCACGCTGACCTGCTCTCCCTTGCTCGCAACCGCCGTCGCCGCGAGTGCGATTGTTCATGGCGGCTCGGATGATCAGAAAGCCGGATTGTTACCACAGGTTGCCGCAGGAGAACTGCTGCTGGCACTGGCATTGGAAGAAACTCCGCATCACGCTCCCTATGGGGCAACTGCCAGCGTCGAGGGCAGTGGTGATAACGTAAAAGTCACCGGTGCCAAGAAATTTGTGCTTGATGGTCACGTGGCAGACAAGCTGGTGGTGGTAGCGAGAAGCTCAGGTGCTGCCGGTGATCGGGATGGTTTGAGTCTGGTGCTGGTGGACCGGGACGCCGCTGGTGTTACCGTGACCAGGACCATCATGGCGGATAGCCGTAATGCCGCCAACATAGAATTTGCCAGTGCCGAAGGTGTGCTGATCGGCGACGCAGGAAAAGGGGCTGATACCCTTGATCAGGTACTGGATACCGGCAGGATATTACTGTCCGCTGAAATGCTGGGTGGGCTCCAGGAGTGCTTCGAGAGAACCATTGAGTATCTCAAGGTACGTGAGCAGTTCGGTGTGCCGATCGGTTCATTCCAGGCGTTGAAACACCGTGCGGCGCAGATGTTTTGCGAAGTTGAGCTGTCAAAATCGGTAGTCCTTGAAGCGTTGTCTGCGTTGGATGACGCGAGTGAAGATTCGGCTGAACTTGCAAGTCTCGCGAAAGCCCGACTCAATGATACCTATAATCTCGTCAGCAGTGAGGGCGTGCAAATGCACGGCGGTATCGGCATGACTGATGAATATGAAATCGGGTTCTTCATGAAACGCTCCCGGGTTTGTGAACACACCTTTGGCAACAGCGCGTTCCATCGCAATCGTTATGGTGAGTTGCAGGGTTATTAAAAAACCGGGGTCCAGAAGAAAGCCGAAGCGATTACCTTCGGCTTTTTTTATGGTGCTGCTGGCGGCGTCTGTGCACGAGTCTGGATTCGCGCAGACCGAGGGCAGGGTGCAAAAAGGGCGGGAGATTGCCTTCGATCGAAACAAGGGAAATTGTCTCGCTTGTCACTGGGTTAAAGGAGCAGAACTGCCCGGTGAAGTCGGCCCACCACTGGTAGCCATGGGCGTCCGATTCCCGGAGCGGGCTGCATTACGGGACCAGATATGGGATGCGTCACGGCGCAATCCAGAGACACTGATGCCTCCTTACGGCAGACACGGTATATTAACCGAGCTGGAGATCGACCTTCTGGTTGATTTTGTTCATACGCTATAAGCGGAAAAAGGGAGAGACTCACCATGCATCGACGCGCACTAGTCAAAGGGCTCGCCACCTTATTATCCCTTGGCCTGCTCCCGCTTAATCTGTACGCCCGGGCGGTGGCGGCCTTTACGGCCGAGCAGGCTGCAGATGTCTACCGTGAATTGTTCGGCAGCGCCGCCATCCTGCCCAGCGACAGGATTCATATCAAAGCACCGGAAATCGCTGAAAATGGCGCGGTTGTCCCCATTACGGTGTCCACGGATCTTGCCAATACGCAAAGCATCTCGGTGGTCATTGATGAGAATCCCAATCCCCTGTCAGGCACTTTCTATCTAACCGAGGATAGTGCGCCGGAATTTTCCCTGCGGGTCAAGATGGGCCGTAGTTCGACGATACGAGCGCTGGTGAGAACGGCAGATGGCGTCTATATGTCAGGACGTCAGGTCAAGGTAACGATTGGCGGGTGTGGCGGCTGAATATTTTCTGGAGGCTATTGTGATAAAACCGATTCGACTCAGGGGCAAGATCAAAAATGGGATTGCGGAAGTGAAGGCGCTTCTGCCCCATCCCATGGAAACTGGAGCCCGGGTGGACAGTGAGGGCGCGCTTGTACCGGCGCATTATATTGAAGAGGTTGTCTGCCAGCGCAATGGTGAAATGGTGCTCCGGGCAGAATGGGGAGCGTCGGTTTCCAAAGACCCCTACTTCTCTTTTAAGCTCCATAATTCGACGGTCGGCGACAAAATCACCATTAGTTGGACCGATAACCTGGGCGACACCGCCACGGGCGATATCACCCTGGCGTGAAGTTCCACGGGAGCAGACGATTAAGCACTGGATAGCAGTTCTCACGGTTCTGGGACTGGCCTGCACTATTTCAGGTGATGGCATGTCAGGTGATGCTGTATCAGGTGATGCCAGGCAGGATCGAGACGATCTGGTTGCGTTCTTCGCGAAGCGCTTTCCCGACGTTGAATTTTCTGATCATGCCAATGGTGCCTATGCTCTCGATGAAGCCAAGGCGAGACAATGGCGTGAGATTGAGGATTTCCCACCCTATGAACCCATGATTGACGAGGGGGAGCGGTTGTTCAACACAGCCTTTTCCAATGGTTCAGGCTACGCTGCGTGCTTTGAGCATGAGGGTATCGGAATCAAGCAGCGCTATCCGCGGTTTGACCCGGATACCCGTCAGGTGGTTACCCTTGAACTCGCTGTTAATCACTGCCGTGAATTGAACGGTGAGTCACCACTCTCTTATACCGGGGAAGCAATAACTGCCATCACGGCTTATATGGCGTTCACATCGCGGGGTCAGAAGTTTGATATTTCCGTACCTGAAGGGGCGGAATCCGCGTTCAATCAAGGCAAGCAGTTTTATTATTCTCGCCGCGGCCAGTTGAATTTTGCGTGCAGCAACTGTCATCTGGATGCCGCGGGTCTTCGTCTGCGGGCGGAAATATTGAGCGCGACAATCGGTCATGCCACCCACTGGCCTGCTTATCGATTTAAATGGCAGGAACTGGGCGGTATTCATCGCCGGTTTGCCGAATGCAATGAGCAGGTCGGGGCCGTCGCCCTTGACCATCAGAGTGAGGCCTACAGAAATCTTGAGTACTTCATGACGGTGATGAATAACGGCATGACCCTCAATGGCCCGAGTACTCGTAAATGAGGATGGCATGGTTGCTGTTGATCCTGGCTTGCGCAGGCCCGATGGAAATCAGTGGTAGCGCCGATGCCAGAACGCCAGAGGCACATGTCGCTCACAATGAATCCGTGCAGACTGTTATCCAAACTGCCAGGCAAAAATTTCAGCAGGCCTTGAAATTGGATTACGCATGGCGGGTAACCGCCGATCTGATTTCCGAGGCAGAAAAACGCATGGCAGCCGGTGACACCCAGGGTGCTCATGATGCCGCAACCCGGGCCTTGCTCTCGGCGGAGGCTTCGATTCTACAGGCAGAGCATGAGTCCCGGGTCTGGCGTGAACGCTTACCGAAAACCGCCACGAGCAACGTTAAAAAGTGAATCGCCGTGAATTTCTTACGGTGCTGGCACAGCTTTCCATCGCCGGGATGTTACCCGGATGCGCGGGGGTGTCGCGGTCAAAAGACCTCTATCAACTACCGGTCTATGGCCAGGTGCGGATCCTGCACATCACTGATACCCACGCGCAGTTGCTTCCTGTCTATTTCAGGGAACCCAGTGCGAATCTGGGGATCGGGGATGCCTATGGGAAATTGCCACACCGGGTCGGCAAGAACCTGCTGGACGTCCTGCCAAATTTGCGACCCGCTGAAGTGCATGCCCTGACCTGCCTCGATTTCGACGAAGCCGCAGAGAGATTTGGTCGAATGGGTGGATATGCGCATCTGGCAACATTAATTGCCCGGCTGCGTGCCGAGAGTCATGGCGCAATGCTGTTGGATGGGGGTGATACCTGGCAGGGCTCTGCTACCTCCCTGTGGAGCGGCGGCATGGACATGGTCGGGGCCAGTAATCTTCTCGGCGTGGATGTTATGACCGGACACTGGGAGTTTACCTATGGAGAGCAGCAGGTTCGTGAAAATCTGGAGTCATTTAACGGAACCTTCGTTGCCCAGAACATTGTCGCCACCGAGGACGCACTATTTGATGGAGTTGAAGTTTTCGATGAATCGAGTGGCAGAGTATTTCCACCCTATGTCATCAAGCAGGTTAATGGTCGGCGCGTAGCCGTAGTTGGCCAGGCATTTCCCTATACCCCCATTGCAAATCCAGGCCGCTTTGTTCCGGACTGGAGCTTTGGTATCAGAGAGACAGAACTCGCCAGCCTGGTTACTGAAATACGACAAACAGAACATCCGGATGCGGTGGTGCTGCTGTCACACAATGGCATGGATGTTGATCTCAAGCTCGCAAGCAGGGTCGCGGGTATCGATTTTATTGTGGGTGGCCATACTCACGACGCAGTTCCTGTCGCAGTGGAGGTGAGTAATTCTGGCGGCATAACGGTGGTCACAAATGCCGGTTGTAACGGAAAATTTGTTGGCGTACTCGACCTGGAGTTTAATCGATGGGGCCTGTCCGGCTATCGATACCAGTTGCTGCCCGTGTTTGCAAACCTGCTAGAGCCTGACCCGCAACTTGATCGGTATATTGAGGAGGTACGCCGACCGCATAGACAAGTCCTGGATGAGGAACTGGCGGTCGCGGAAACCACGCTTTATCGCAGGGGGAATTTTAACGGTACCTTTGACCAGGTCATCTGCAATGGCTTGATACAGGAACTGGATGCGCAGATTGCCTTCTCGCCCGGTTTTCGCTGGGGAAGCTCAGTCCTGCCCTTTGAGGCCATCACCATGGAAGATCTGTTAGGTCAGACGGCCATCACTTATGCGCAGACCTATGTCAGCGAGATGACAGGTGCTGAAATCAAATTTGTGATGGAAAGTGTCGCTGATAATATCTTCCATGAGAATCCATACTATCAGCAGGGCGGTGATATGCTACGAACCGGCGGACTCCGTTATGAATGCTGGCCGAACGAAAAGGCGGGCAACAGAATCAAGGCCGTGAGATTGCGCGATGGAACAGCGGTGAATGCTGCACAGACATACAAAGTTGCCGGTTGGGCTGCGGTAAACAGGCAGGAGGAGGGTAGACCGGTCTGGGAAGTGGTCGCCAGTTATCTGCGTGACAAGCAGACGGTTGTCGTGAATGACCTGGAAACGCCGACCCTCAGAGGGGTCAGCGATAACCCGGGTCTGACCTGATTGATACAAGGACTGACATGAAAATATTTTGCATAACATTTCTGGTAATGATTTCTCATTCACCTGGTGTGCTGGGTGCTGACAAGGACGCGAAACCGTTCGCGGAGCAATTCGTCATATTCCAAATTGATCGCAATGATTCAGAGACGCAATCAGCACTGCTGGACATCGCTAACAACCTGATACGCCATTATGGCGGGCCAGATATGATTGATATCGAGGTAGTGGCATTCAGGGAGGGTGTTGAGTTGTTTCTGGCGTCGGATAATCCTGACAAAGAACGCATCAGGAGCCTGCAGGACAATGGCGTACGTTTTTATATCTGCAAAAATACCCTGGACTCGATGGCGCAACGCGATGGAATCCGACCAAAACTGCTGCCTGACATGACGATAGTACCCACCGGCGCGGCATTCCTGATCGAAGAAATTGGTGCGGGCTACACCAGTTTAAAACCCTGACGGCAGGACCGGTGATCTGGCCGGTTCCGACACAAAAAGAAAGCCCCGCATAAAGCGAGGCTTACGGTGGAACACGTGTTTCCCGTGGTTAGTACTTCACGACTCCAAGCATTCCAGGGGAATTTTGACCTTGGCGTCTTTCGTACTACGGCGGATTTAGTTGGCCGCCGGATAGGATCTTTCGATCCTTAGGTAACCTTACGCGGCCTGCGCTCAAATGTTAAAGAATGATTCCGTCTCAACAAATTCTGTTTAGATGAACCTGTGCTATGGCGACTAATGCTCGCTAAAGTTACTGTCCTGTACTGCGAAGTTTGCCCGGCTGATTCATTGTACAGTTAAAGAAGTCGCATAGAATCGGGCGGAAACTATCCATATCAACGAGGAATGCGTCATGGCCCTGGATAGAGTTCAGTGCATGAAAGGCGACTTCTCGCTTGCCATCGTTCAGTCCATCGGCGATACGTTGTTGCTGAGCCACGGGAAATAGTGAATCAGTGGTCACGCCCATGACCAATACGCGTTTGGCACCGGCGGTTTTTAACGCGGCCTCCACGGAGCCACCATGTTCTGCGATGTCAAACAGATCCATGGCACGGGACAGGTACAGATAGCAATTGGCATCGAAGGTGCCGATGAATTTTCGAGCGTGCGCATCCAGGTAGGATTCAACTTCGAAATCAATGCCGAAGGGATCACCGCTCTGGCGCTCTTCCGGGATCATCTCGCGACCAAAACGGGCTTCGAATTCTGCCGCACTGCGATAGCTCATCATGCCAAGCTTTCGTGCCATGAGCATGCCGTTGACCGGCTCGGCATCCGCCGTGTAGTTACCGTTGTCCCACAATGGGTCCCGGCGTATGCATTCACGCTGGATCGAGCGCACCGCAATGGAGTAGGGACCTGCCCTGGCCGTGGCGGAGATTGACACCAGGGCTTCGGCAATTTGTGGGAACAGGATGCTGTGCGCCAGGGCGGTCATACCACCCATGGATGCACCAACAACGGCATGCAACCGTGTCAGTCCCAATGATTCGACCACGGATTGTCCAGCCCTTGCGATGTCCTCAATGGTGATGATGGGGAAATCCAGACGATATCGTTGTCCGCTCTGCGGATTGATGCTGGCGGGACCTGTAGAACCATAGCAACTGCCCAGGGAGTTGACACAGATTACATAGTACTTGTGGGTATCAATTGGCTTGCCTTCTCCGAGCATCTGCTCCCACCAGCCGGCGGAAGGATTGCTGCTTGAGGAGGCAGCGTGCGCTGACGGTGACAGACCAGTGAACAACAGGATCGCATTGTCTTGTCGGAAATTAAGTTCACCCCAGGTTTCATATGCGATCACCGGATCGGTGATTGAACCGTTGCGCATTTTGAACTGACCGTGAATCTTGTGAAGCAGGTGCGTCGTGGTCATAGGTCCATCCGTATTACTAAGCGGGTTATTTTGAGCAGGTTATGCTGAGAAAACCAGTCTTGAATAGGCGTTATTCACAGAACTGTGCGATTGCGATATTCACGTTGTCAGCTATGATAGGATGCAGATTTTGCAACTACGATACTGGGCGGGAGAAGCGGTTCTCGTGGATACACACCAACTCAAGCTATTCACTTCCCTGTGTCGTCACCTGCACTTTGGCAATGCAGGTGTCGAAAACCACATGAGTCCCTCCGCGGTGAGTCGAAGCATTCAGCGGCTGGAAGAAATTGTCGGTCACAAGTTATTCATTCGTGACAATCGATCTGTATCGCTGACCGCCGAAGGTGAAATATTCCATCGCTACGCCACTGATGTTCTGGACCGTACCGACCTTCTTAATCGGGAACTCGGCGAACATGATGGGGAACTGACCGGCAGACTGACGCTGTTCTCATCTGTGACCGCAAGTCAGAGTATCCTGCCCAACGTGCTGTCCCGGTTCCGGCAGGAGTATTCGGGCATTCACATACAACTGGAAACCGGTTATGCAGTTAATGCGTTAAAGAAACTTTACGAGGGATGTGATGTGGTGGTTGCGGCCTTGTCGCCGGAAGAGGACGCACAACTCATCAAACGAATCATTACGGCTATTCCGATCCTCACTGTGGCGCCAGTCGACGCACCGGAAATGGATGGGATGCTGGCGGGTAACATTGACTGGTCAAGAGTGCCACTTATTTTGCCGAGCGTCGGGCAAGCCCGTGAAAATATTGATATCTGGTTTACGCGCCAGGGCATTCGGCCGAATATTTATGCTGAGGTCGCCGGAAATGAGGCGATATTGTCTCTGGTCGCCCTGGGTTGTGGTGTGGGCTTTGTCCCGCAACTGGTGATTCGGGAAAGCCCGCTCGCGAGCAAGGTCAGGATTGTGCCGTCAGGACCGCCGCTGGCGGATTTTGATGTGGGTTTCTGTACCCGGCGCAGCAGTCTCGCCGGTTCGCCCATAATCAGGGCATTCTGGGATTCCATCGAGTGAGTGCTTCCAGCAATCTTCGGCAAAGCGATGGGAAGCCCGCAAATAGCTGCGACGCAGCTTGAAATTTCCAACCCGGGTAATAATATGTGATCAGCCGGGGGTGTGGCCCGTACAATTGATAATAAATTCAGGTAGTTAGAGCATGACCGAAAGCGTAGACCTACTAATATTCCCGAATGTGCAGGAAGGACAAGACGCTTCTGTGGTCAAAGAGAAACTGATCAAGACATTGCGTGTTGAGGAATCGAAGGTGGACGAATGGTTCGGTTCCGCTGAACCCACCACGATTCTGAAAGAGGTGGATCAGGAGGTCGCCGATCGCTACGTCAAGGCAATTCTGAACTGTGGCGCGCAGTGCGAAATCCGGCCCACGGGCAAAGACAGTCTGTCGCTTATGCCTAAACCTGCTGGTCAGACAACGGAAATGTTCATGTGCCCCTCGTGCGAACATGAGGAAGAAGTTGAAATTGGCAGCAGCCTGGCACAGTGCCCTAAATGCGGCCTGGTGATTGCCAAATGGGCCGAAAAGATCGCCGAGGAAGCAGAGAAAGAAAAAATCCGACGTCGTCTGCTGAGAGAAGCCCGACTGAAAGATGACAGCAGCACAGAATTTGATCGCAAAAAGGCCGAACTGGAACGACTGCGCAAGTTAGAGCGGGAGATCATGAAGGAACTGGGCTTAAAAACCCCCAGTGCGGCCTGGCTCTTTTTTGAGCGATATCCTGTTTCCCTGAGTTTCGCGGTCAGTGCCGTGATTGTGATGGCCACGGGTGTGGCGTTTTACTACGTTGACGCGTTTCTGGATCGCCAGGTCCGGGAGGAACTTATCGTGGCACTGCCAAGTGCTGAAATTCAGGAGATTGCACCGCTGGTTGGTGCTGCGGTGCAACTGAAGAAATCCGGGAACGAGCAGGTTGTGGCGGAGATTGCGAACGTATCCGAGGTGATGCGCGGGCAGGGCCCCGCGGCCAGGGAAGCCATCATTAATGCAGCCCAACAGATGATGAAAGGCGCTGAGCCGGAAAAATTTGTTGCGTCGGCCATGGATGCACAGCGTGTCCAGGGCTTTGCTAAACCTGCCGAGGGAGATGCCGGGCCGATTGCCGTGAACCTTGATACGATAGGCGGTATTGCCGGACTAACCGGTTCGGTGAACTTTGATCCTGAAACCCTCGCGTCAATCTCGCGGCCGCTGCTGGAAGATGGCCATGAATTACTACTCGCTGCGTTCGCTGAAAAAAGACTGACTCCGGATCCATTGTCGCCGGATGGTCCTGATCTCATTGTCGAGGCAATCGATGAGATGGACGGTTCGATGGTGGTCGATCTGATGAATTCACTCTCCCGTGATCCTGAATGGGATCTTCTGTTGGTTGAATATGTCCGTGGCTATTTAAACAATGCCGAGTACGACAAGGCTTCAATGCTCGCCGATCAGATCAGAAATCCGCTGGCAAAGGTTGCAGCGCTCTCCGAGGTCATTACCAGTCACATGGTGGAGAATAATCTCCAGGAAGTGAAACTGCTCAACGCCAGAATTCGCACGGAACTTGATAAGGTAGAAGATAAGGGGCGTCGGGCCAATGCACTGATTACGCTTGGCCAGACACTGTCTGCCTACGGCGCTAAGTCCGAGCCGAGTGCGGCATTTTCAAGGGTAGAGGCGATGGCAAAGAACGCGTCAAACCCCATGGAGTCGTCAGCGATTCATACCCGTCTGGCTGTCGCCTACATGATCCAGGGAGCGCGACCCAAAGCCAGGCAGCATTTTGCACTGGCCACTAATTTCGCTGGTCGTATTAAAGACACTGGCGAGCGAATTTCTGCATTTACCACCATCGCAAGAGGCTATTACGATGTGCGCAATACAACCCTTGCGAACAAAATTCTGGCTGAAGCAGAGATCCTTGCAGCGACCCGTCTGGAACCCGGGGCCAGGTCGGCGGTTTTCGGGAAAATTGCCATTGCCCGGGGCTATATGGGTGATTTTCCCGGTGCTGAGCTTGCGATCAGCAATGCAAGCCAGGGCAAGGGTCGACAGCAGTTACTCGCCAAACTTGCCGAGTCGTTGCTGGCGGAGTCCCGTTATTATGAAGCCATGTCGATCATGGAGAATTTGCAGAGTGATCTTGAGGTGTCTCGCCTCGAAGCACGCCTGATCGCCCAGTTCGTACACACGCACCGGATTGCAGAAGCCAGTGGGCGTATTGATCGAGCGGTCAGCAGGGTGCGCCGGATCGCAGATGCGGGAGATCGGGGGCTCATGTTGAGCCTGTTCGCTCGATTAGCCGGGCGCGTCGGTAAAGACGCACTGAGTGAAGCGCTTTTTACCGAAGCCATGGTTGTCGGCAAATCACTTGATAAAAGAAAGGCAGAGGTCAACGTTGGCCTGGTGGCTCTTAACCGTGCCCGAAATTTTCAATTTACCTTAAGCCAGGATGCCCTGGAGCAGGTCTCAGACATTGTCGTGCGAGATCCAGTCAGCAATGAAATTGTGGTTGTTGAGCGTATTGTCCGAACGATGTTACCGGAAGGTCTGGTGCGAAACCCGCCCGAGGTTTAACGAACCGTCGTTCCATTGCGCAGTGGCTAGAAGTAATAGCGAATGCTTGCGTAGACCGTGTTCGGGTTCGAACCATATTCTGAGAGCAAAAGGGGCACTCCCGATGTCTGCCGGGTCAGCGCTTTTCCGATGAAGAAGTATGCGCCAAAGTCCACATAGAAATTTTCAGCGACGTTAAACTCTGTCGACGCAGACAGGAAGGCGGAGTGGTCGCTAATATTGTAAATCGCCTGAATAGCACCATTCAAGAGCGGCGAGAACTGCACTGAAAATGTCGGGATGACGTATTGTGTTCCTAACAAAAAAACTCCGCCGCGAGTATACGGAACCGAGTCGCGTGATCCCAGATATTCAGCGGGAGTGTCAGAACCGGCTCCATTGTAGTGATACTCAATCATGGCAAAGGTGTTTTCTGTAAACGCATAGTCCAGTCCCAGTGACATCCGTGTATAGTCCACATCGCCGGTCACGATGGCTGCTTCAAACCAGGTGCCGAAGTCAGCCAGGGCGCTCTGAACACCCACTCCAAACATGGTTTGTTGTGAAAATCGGCTGTAGGCGAACAGCAGATCCTTGCCGTCCATATTACCTCGCAGTTGCATGAACACGGCTGAGTGTTCAGCCTTTGCACCTTTGCCAAGCACGACCCCGAGATCCACTTCGCCCAGGTCACCGAGCGGATGTTGGTAACGAATGGCGTCCACACCGGTTCGATATTCGGTGTTGAAGGTCTGCACGTCGAAAGGTAAAAAAACATCAGTCGGGTTAATTATCCTGGCTGAACCAAAGGAAATCGCCTGTCGGCCAACCGTTAGATCGCCATGACTGAATCGCCATTGATAATTCAGCCGATCCAGATTCTGGTACGTTTTGTTCTTCTGATTGTCAGCGCTAAGATCAGGGTCCAGATCTGTGAGTCGATAGCTATCGCTGACGACATTAAATGTCGTGCCGCTCGAAGGTAGCTGGCGAGATTGTAACAAGCTGCTGATTTCATAGTGCAGTTGCCACGCTGTGCTTCCTTCAAAGTTTTCGAATTTAAGTCGGAGGCTGTTTTGGGACTGATAGATCGTGGGTACACTAAAAACCGGGTTACTGATCTTGTCCTGACCTACGGCAAAGGATTTTAAGTAACCGGAGATGCTGGTTTCCGCCACCGAATGGACACTGCTGATCAGCAGGAATCCGAGTGTCAGAACGTAGCGCATAGGAAAAGCTACTTTCGTTCGTCTTTTTCGACGGCGCCATCCCGCAGGTGAATCAAGCGTGTGGCGCGTTCCATGATTTTTTCATCGTGGGTGGAGAAGACAAAAGTCATGTTGTGTTGCTCGTTGAGGTCACGCATGACATCCAGCAGGCTGATACCGGTTTTAGTATCCAGATTTGCGGTTGGTTCATCAGCAAGAATAATATCCGGATGAGATGCCATCGCGCGGGCGACTGCGACTCGCTGTTGCTGCCCCCCTGATAATTGTGCTGGTCGACGAGCGCCCATGCCTTCCAGTCCGACCATCGCCAGCATTTCCTGAACCCGTTTTTTGCGCCGATCGGCGGAGATACCCTGCAAGAGCATGATGTATTCGATATTTTCCTCCGCAGACAACACCGGTATCAGGTTATAGGCCTGAAAAATAAACCCAATATGATCCCGGCGAAAATCGGCGAGTTGAGTGCCGGACATAGTAGCGATGTTTTCGCCGCTCAATTCAATGGTACCGCTGCTTGGATTATCAAGACCGCCGATCAGGTGAAGCAAGGTGGTCTTACCGGAACCTGAAGGACCAATGATCGCAGTAAACTCACCCTTCTCGATTGTCAGCGAGACGTGATCCAGTGCGATTACCTGCATTTCCTCGGTGCCAAAGTATCGGCACACTTCACGAGTCTCGATAACATTGGTCCTAACGGGATCATGCTCGACACGATCGGTTTCAACAGCATTGCTCATAACAGATTCCTACAGTGACCTTTGAAGTGCTTCAGAAGGGATGATTCGAGAGGCAAACCTCGCCGGGTAGATGGCGGCGGCGAGGGTGAGTAATGTGACGTAAATGGGGAACGCTACAAATTGAGAAACGATGAATCGAGGGTGAATGTTGGTGATATTTACACCTTCCATTTCGAGCTCTTCACCCAGCGCTATACCGTGTTCAGCGAAGTAGCTACCTAACCCGAGCGCCAGCAATGCCCCGAGTACTGCGCTGATGACCGCCAGAAGCAATGCTTCGCAAAGGATCAACATGATAATGTCGTTTGGTTTACTGCCAATTGCCTTGAGCACACCAATTTCGTAGATGCGCTCGTAAATTGACATGAACATCGAATTAATTACACCGAGTGATGCGAGCAGGAATAGCACCGTGCCGATGATGAGGGTTGAATAGTTAGTCATCTCGATCATCGCACCGACTGAAGCATTGAAATTCAGCCATCCCAGGGCTTCGATATCGTCTGTATTGAGTTGTTGGAGAAGGGGCAACCGCGTATTTTTTGCGTCTTCAGGGTCGTGAAACTGAACTGCAATTTCGTGTAGCCCGTTGTTCATGGCCAGCAATTTTTGCGCGGCGCTAAGATTAATGAATACCAGATGTTCGTCGTACTCATCAGGGCCAAACTCGAACAATCCGGTTACCCGGAACAGCTCTTGCGCTATTTCCCCGGTACCGACCTCCGCACCCGTGATGACGATTCTGTCTCCGAGTGTTACCTCAAGTATTTCTGCCAATGGTATGCCGAGTAAAATTTCCCGCTCACCACCTGACAGATAAGCTCCGGTGACGATTGCATCGCTGATTTTACTGACCCCCAGTTCGCGTTCCGCATCAACGCCATAGATCAGGGCACCGGCGGTATTGTAGGTAGACGCAATCATTCCTCCGGTAATGACTCTTGGTGCATAACCGGATACGGCTGGTTCTGAATCGAGCAACTGAAGGCTGCGCCCGGGGCTTTCCATAAACAGATCCGGGTCAAAGTTATCAAGAAAGCCACGTTTGTGGAGCTGAACTTCGCCCGCGATGGTCTTGGTAATTCCGCCGACCATCAATTCGACCATACCCAGGATGATGCCGTCAGTGAGAATGAGCGCCGTCAGTGAGAGGCTGATCAGCATGCAGGTGAGTACCGTCCTGCGGATATTTCGGAACAGATTTCTCCAGGCGAGTTGCAAAGTCCTCATCTCAGTGCGCCCCCAGCGCGTCGCGCGGTAATACCCGGGCTGCCCGCAAGCCTGGCGGGATGCTGACAACTGCTGCAAACGAGAGGATGAGCGCCATCGGCGCGAAGAATACGAATGCGGAGAACTCACCGCGGAGATGCTGGAATGCGACGCCGCCAGCGTCGATGGGTTCTGCCAGCAGAAATCCCACTTCTGTAAACCAGAGAATCAATGGCAGGCTTAACACCATGCCAATCCCGATGCTGATAAGCGCCAGGAGCATGGTCTCCAGAAAAACCATCTGCACGATGTTTATGGGCCGACTACCTATTGCGCGCAGCACGCCAAATTCGCGAGTCCGTTCAAGTACGGACATGAGCACTGTGTTTAACACGCCGATAAAGACGATGAATATAATAATTGCCATCGTAAAGTAATTCCCTTCCTGGTCGGCTTCCATGGTTTTAAAGAAAGTCGCTTCCACTACCTGCCAGGGAGAGACGGTGACGTCTGGCATCTTGTCCTGAAGGGTCCTGGCGATACCGCGTGCGTCATCCCGGTGATCGACGACAATGACTACCTCGTGAACATCATTACCAAGGCTGAGAAACTCCTGGGCTGCTGCCAACGGCAGGTACACCCCTTGTCTGTCATGGGAAGTCTTGTTGCCGACAATGGCGCTCACCACATAGATATCATTCGCGATGGAACCATCGGCGCCCTGGGAAATTAACACCAGTTCGTCCCCGACATTCATCTTCAGTGTATTGGCTAGCCCCTGGCCGATCATCGCGGAATAGAATCCATCAGCATTCATTGATGCGCTAAAGTATTCGCCCTGCTGGACCTTCTGGGTGATTCGTGATGTTTGAGGTTCCTTTTCCACATCAATACCAAAGATGCTGGCAGGGGATGTCTTGGCGTCCCCATAGGCCAGAGCGGGTGCAAATACTCTCGCGGAAAAGCTCACAATGTCAGCTTCGACTTCAAGCAGTCTGCCGATTTCCTCTGCGTTGTTGATCGTTTTGTGGATCTTCGGTCGCTTGAGGTAGTTCTCCTTGTGAATCTGGATGTGGCCGGTGTGATCGAGTGTAAAAATATCAATCGCATTACCGTAACTACCATTCTGCAGGGAAAATGAAAACGCGCAAAGGACGTAACCACCGATCATGCTGAGACCTGTCAACATAGAGCGACGCCTTTGCCTGAATATATTTCGAAAAGCAATTTTGAAAATCAACATCAGAAGCGGCTCTTCAAATTATGCAGGGAGAAGGTCGCATCACTGACATCCTCGGGATTGAAAACCAGTTCGTCATAGATAATCAGGGTGCTGTGACCCGGTTTTTTCAATGGCGTCATTTCAAGCATCGAAGGCATCAATCTGCCGTTGAATTCTTTCGGTTCGGTAAATGACAAGTGTCGAATTTTCTCGCCTCGATCATCGTAAAAAACCTGCTCGACAGGTAACAACGGAACTTTGCTGACGACGTAATCGATTCTGCCCCAGACCGTCACGGTTTTCTCTCTCGGCGTCAGCACCACGCGATAGTGATCCTGTGTTTCTTCGAGTTCCAGATCGTATGCGTCAATCAGGGTGGTCTCTTTGACCAGGTCATCGTTGGTAAAATCACTACCCATCCAGGAACTCATCATCATCGATGGAGGCACCTTTATCACCTTGTTGATCTTGGGCAAATAATTCCACATTTCCAGGCCACGCTTTAAGGTTGCGATGCCTCGATCCTTTCGTGGTGAGAGAAACCTGAAAAACGCCAGTTCCTCGCCCAGGCTCTTTCCCTCCATTTTCATCTCACGCTGGTACTGGGGTGTTTGTACTTTCATGGTGATCAGGGATTTACTGGAATCCCCACGATAAAGTGCTTCCATTTTTTTTATTACATCTCGAGCGGATAACGCGCCCGGTTGAACGGTCTGGAGTTCTCCTGCTTGTTCAGTCTGGACGTCGGCGTCGACCGAGGGGGCGAAACCGAGCATGCAGAGTAAGGCAAAGATCAAGCGCATCTAATTCTCCTGTGTAGCAGCAGTTGCGCGTATTTCCCGAACCATCAATGCGATCTGGAGTTCGAGTTTCTTGATTTCGCGCGTGGTTGTATTGTGATTAATCTTGATCCACAAAAATAACATGATGCAGGTTGCGGCGACCGTAAATATGATGGTGGCGCTTGCCCAGGCAATCATTGGCATGACGGCATCCTGTTGAAAGAATTGATAGGCACTCCCCAACATCAGGACGTAGACAATGCCCATCTTCAGCCATGTGATCATCATCACGTGCCGGTAGGTGCCCTGAAAGGTTTCGAGGAAATCCTGGGTGAGGCCAGCCAACTCGTCGTCTGGTTCAGGTTGCAGGGAGGCATTCTCCAGCGCCGCCAGAATTTGTTCGTCCAGTTTGTCCATGGCGATCTCCTGATTTTGATTGAGCATGTTGTTGTCCGGTTGTTGCCCGGGTGGTTGGCTGAGTTCGTTCAAGCAGTTCACGAAATTTCTCTCTGCCGGTGAATAGCCTGGATTTGACGGTACCTTCTGCGGTGCTGGTGATCTTCGCGATCTCGGCCACATCAAAGCCCTGCAGGTAATGCAGCGCTAATACCGAGCGATGTTTGTCGCCGAGTCGCGCGAGCAGGACCTGTACTTCGTCACGATCTTCCAACTGGCGGAACGGATTGACTCTGACGTCCTCGGGCAGCGCGTCTGCGCCGCGAACTTGTGGCTTGCGGAGCATGTCGGTACAGCGGTTGTTAACAATGCGGTAGGCCCAGGCCTGAAATAATCCAGCATCTCGCAGCGACGGAAGCCCCTTGATTATTTTGATCCACGCATCCTGCACGATGTCTGCGGCAAGATCCGGATCTCGCGTTACAATGGCGGCGTATTTCACAAAAGGTCCCTGCCACTTCGCTACCAGAATATCCAGTGCCGCGTGCTCATGGTTCTGGCAGCGCAACACGAGATATTCATCTACAATTCGCTCAGTTGTGAGGTTCATAGCTTTTCCACACTAATAAGACGGATTCACTGGTCATCCGGTTCATTTTTTTTCCGGTTACGCCAGTTTTTTTCGAACCTGACTGGTTCTCCTCATCTTAACCGCTCATCTGAAATATAATACTGAATAGATTCGAGTCAGTTCAGGTGGGCAAAAAGCGGATGTTAAACAATGACTTTTGAAATACTGCCCGTGGTTGAAGCTGATCTTGCCGGTTTGCTTGAATTGAACGAGTCGAACGTACCGCATGTAAACTCAATCGACCGGAAACAGATGGCAGAATTCCTCGGCTACGCGAACCAATTCGAGAAGGTTGTCGAATCAGGCGAAGTGGCGGGCTTTGTGGTTGCGCTGGAGGCGGGTGCAGGCTACGAGAGCATGAATTATCGATGGTTCGTTGATCACCTGTCAGACTTTCTGTATATAGACCGAATCATGGTGAGTCCGGATTTCAGGCGCCGCGGCGTAGCCTCGTTGTTGTACCAACACCTTGCGACGCAAGCTCAAGCCGCTGGGCTGTCATCACTTTGTTGTGAAGTAAACCTTGTTCCGCCCAATCCTGACTCCATGCGCCTGCATCTGGGTCTGGGCTTTGCGCAGCGTGCGACGCAGGCAACGGAAGGGGGTCGCAAAGAGGTCTCCCTGCTGGTTAAGCCGCTCTGAGGCGAATTCTTCGCGGGGTATTTGTCGAGTCGGCTATGGGTTAATTTATATATTCTCACACTGAATCCATCCTATTCCGCTGACTCCTATTTACACTTGTAATTGAATATATAGAATAGCGTGCTATTAAAGATAACTCCCTGAAAGCCATGTGTGTACAAAACTGTATTTGTCCCAGGACACTGGAAAACAGCCTCCCGGCGGAGCTGGAACCAGAACTTAAAAGTTCGATTGAGCGCTCAATTCAGCAATCAACGGAAGCCGGCTGGTCAACCCGGACGCCGATTTACGTCAAGACCGGATTGTTCAACAGAATAACGTTGCTGTTGATGACCGGTTGGGCTGGACTGGTTGGTTTTGCGGCGCATCGCGCTGCGGGACCTGCAGCGCCGAATCTTGAGGTTTTCCTTAAGAGCCTGCTGAACTAGCTCCCACACACCCACGTTAGTTCAGTCTTCCTTTGCGGTGGATTACGCACAACCGCCAATCATTGAGCAATCGCCAAACTGCGCACTGAAAAAGTCGATGAAGCAACGGACTTTTGAGGGCAGATGCCGGCCAGGTGAATAAACTGCAAATATGTCGAGGGGGGCGGGCTGAAAAGCCGCTAATACTTCGACAAGTTCGCCACTGCCAATCGCATCGCCAACCAGCCAGCGTGGTGCACGGCTGATGCCAAGTCCGGAAATCAAAGCGATCCGTAGCGCTTCAGTGTTATTAGTGGTCAGGTTGCCGTTCACTTTGACGTAAAAGGGTTCACCATTTTCCTGAAATTGAGTCTCGCGGATACTGCCGGCGCCGGAGTACACGATATAGTTGTGCTCGCGCAGGTCTCGCGGATGGACAGGGATGCCGTGGTGTTTCAGGTATTGATGGGAAGCAACGGTGACAATCGGACTGGCGCACAAGCGTTTGGCGATAAGATTTGAGTCGGGCAGGATGCCCATTCGAAATGCCACGTCGATTCCCTCCTCAACAAGGTCCACGACACGGTCGTTGAGGGTCAGATCGATTTTGATGTCGGGGTATTGCTGGTAGAACTGCTCCAGGCGAGGAACAATGTGCAGGCGACCGAAGGCCACCACTGCACTGACGCGAACCATGCCCTTAGGCTGGGTTTGGAGCTGACCGACGACTTGCTCCGCCTCTTCCACATCCTGGAGTATTGCCACACAGCGTTCGTAATAGTCGGCCCCGGTCTCCGTCAGGCGCAGGCTTCTGGTGCTCCGATTCAGCAATTTTGCACCCAGCCAGGACTCAAGCTCGGCAATATTCTTGCTGATTGTCGGCTGAGTGCTGCTTAATTCCTTGGCGACCGCAGAGAAACTGCCTGTTTCGACGACTCGTACGAACATGTTCATGGCTGAAAGTCTGTCCATGCCTGGCACCTATTCCTGATAAGAATAAAGAGTATTGATAATGAATCATTTAACAAAGACTGGTGAATATAATAGATTGCGTTCCATAGTCAAACAGCAATCACCGTTGAATGCCGGGAAAGCGTTACAATGAGCCAAACAAAAGGTAGGCGGTATGCGGGTAATATGTCCTGATGGATAAACTCAGTTTTGTCGATAAGCTGGCGAGCCTGCGCGCAACCAGTTGCGCAGAATTGCCGACACCGCAGCTGGCGATACTGACGCGCGCCACCGCGAGATTGCGCCGGCAGGGGCTGGTCAATAAATGCCTGCAGCCGAATGAGACGGTATCAGACTTCCAGTTTATTGACCGACACAATACCCCACGCAGCTTTTATGGTCTGCTCGAATCCGGGCCGGTCATCATCAACTTCTTTCGCGGTTACTGGTGCCCGTTCTGTCGAACAGAGCTTGAAGCCTATGCCAATGTGCAGCAGGAGCTTGAGGAACTGGGCTGCTATTACCTTGCGATCTCACCTCAGGAGCCTGTGCAGGACGCGGCAGTACCAGGGAATTATTCGGTTGTGTTTGACCGGGACAACCAGATTGCTCGCCAATTCGGTCTGGTTTACGCACTGGAGGCAGACGAGATTGAGTTGTTCCGGAGTTGGGGACTGCGACTCGATGAAGTCAATGGTTCAACTCGCTGGGAATTACCCTTACCGGCGACTTTCATCATCCGCCGTGATCGCACCATTGGATTTGAATTTGTTGACGTGGATTTTCGGGCCAGGTGTTGCCCGGAGGATTTAATCGAAAATGTTCGCCAGTTCTGTTGAGCCTGAAAGCCCAACACAGGACGGGGCGAGTCCCCGTCCTGGTTAGGACCCTGTCAGGGCTTTTTGAATAACAGGGTAAATCGATCGGTATTTCCTGTGACCGTCTTGCGGCCGACTTCATATCGCAGTTCATCATCGGGTCGGTAGTGCAGTTTGCTATAGCCTACAAACTTAAATCCGGCAGCCTCGGCTTCCTTAATCACATCCACCGGGTCAATGCGTCGCCAGACCTCGTTGGTGGTGTCCTGCATGTGGCGCCGGGTGTGATCCACGACACCATAGCTTCCGCCTTTACGTAGAGCTTCAAAGACTGCAGCATTCATGTTCGCTCGACCAGCCGCGTCAAAGTTGTGTTGATTGCGGAAGGTGAGCACCATGTCCAGTTTGCGGACTCCAAAACTGAACTCTGGCAGGCTTGCGCGCCTTTTCCCCTCGATTTGCTTGAAGTTCGCCCGATCAAACGGGATGACTTCAGTTGACCCGAATCCGGGTGTGCCAGCGACTGCCTCACCGACACGTTCGGCACCGATGGAGATATATAACTTGCCTTTCTCTTCCAGTACCGGACCGAGTATTTTCGTGTACCAGCCGCCTCCGGGTAGGAGTTCGAGCACTTTCATATCGTCAGTTAAGCCAAAAAATTTCAGTGTTTCGAGTGGCTTTCGATTTTTGTCTCGTGCACGGTCCTTGTCGTCGCGTCGCTCATTTTCGAGTGCGGCCTTGATTTTGGCCTCGGTGGCTTTGAAGCCTTCATCAGTTGCCGCGAGTACTGGCAAAACCAGAATTGCCAGTAATGTTGCGATCACATATCGCATTGCTGTGTCTCCAATAGTTAGGGTGCTCGAATCCTAAAACAATTTAACGTTTACGTCAGCTTGAATGTGGCGATACTATGCCACTTTCCAATTCTGAGAATAAATATGAGGCCAGAAGTCCGAGGAGCGTCACGATGCGGTTGAGACAAGTTGCCCTGGTGGCGGAAAACCTGACACCGGTGCGCGACGACCTGTTCACTTTATTGGGCATCAAAGCCGATTTCCGCGACCCGGGTGTCGGCGAATTCGGCCTGGTTAATTCGGTCATGGCCATGGGAGATACTTTTCTGGAAGTGGTGTCCCCTTGTCAGGAAAATACCAGTGCCGGGCGACTGCTGGAGCGTCGCGGTGGTGACGGTGGTTACATGGTGCTGGCCCAGGTTGACGACATCGATGTGGTCAGTGAGCGCGTCGAGGCCTGTTCAGTGCGGAAGATCTGGGAGATAGCACGGCCGGAAGAAGTGTATGCCTTCCATGTTCACCCCCGCGACCTTGGCGCAGCAATCGTCTCTTTTGACCAGATGATCCCGCCCGAAGAATGGGTCTGGGGCGGCTCTGACTGGCGGCAACAAGTGGCTGCTAACGTTGGAAATATAGCTGCCTGCGACATTCAGGCGGATCAGCCGTTAGATATGGCCAGGAGATGGGCTGAAGTTTTCGACCGGGAACTACACAGTGACAACACTGGAACAAGGTTGTTGCTGGATGCTGGCAGCTACATCAACTTTGTTGCCGCCACAGATGGCCGGGGTGATGGGGTCAGTGCCGTCGAATTCGAAGTGCGGGATGAAAAGGCCATTCGAGATGCCGCCAGTTTGTTACATCTGACCTGGCACGGCAACGAGGTGCAATTGTGTGGTACACGATTGCGCTTCAGGTTCTGAAGCAATGACCAGGCAATCTCCAAAGCGCAGCGCAGAATTTTTTCATAACTACAGCCTGGATAAAAAAGCGATTCCGATGTCGCAGGTGCAGGGGCTGGTTCAATCATTAACGATACGTGGCTACGACATTGCTGATCAACTGGCCGGGACCGAAATTGCTCCGGAAGCACTGGCCGACCCCCAGGGCCGGATCACCTACCGGCAGAGGATCGTGCAATTGGAAAACATGCTTGCCCTGATTGACGATCGTGGTTACTGGCTGCGGAGTATGCGCGAAGTCTCGATTTCGGAATATGGCTTGCTTGGATACGCCATGATGAGCAGTGCTACCCTGGAGCAGGCTGTGCAGATCGCAGTTCGCTATCACAAGATGGCCGGTGCTATTTATGAACTCACGTTTCTGATCGAAGGTCACGAGGCAGTGCTGCGCATCGAACATCTTCTGCCCGGAGGTATTGTTGCCCAGTATGTGGTCGAGGATCTGTTCCTTGGCATTACCCCCCTGATCAGTCTACTGGTCGGGTCGGGACATCGTGCGAACGCCATCCACTTCAATTACGCTGAGCCTGACTGTGAAATTGACCTCGCGGCGGTTTTCGGCTGTCCGGTCAGGTTTGATCAGCAATGGTGTGAATATCGTTTTGACTCGGCATTACTGAACCAGCCTCTGGCAGAAGCGGATTCAAACACCGCAAGGATCTGCGAAGATTCGTGTCGAAGGTTGCTGGATCATATGGAAATTGAAAATGATATTGTTTCCAGGGTGTGCCATTTGCTGCTTATCACGCCGGGCGAGTTTCCGAGACTTGACGTCATTGCCGAGCGTTTGTCTATTGGGGCGCGGACGTTACGCAGACGACTGAATCAGCTCGGGACGAGTTACCAGAAGGTACTCGACGACGTCCGAAAGGAACTCGCCATTGAGTACCTGCAAACGACGAATCTCAGTGTGCAGGAAATATCTGAATTGCTTGGTTACTCGGAAGTGACTAATTTCAGACGGGCCTTCCTGAAGTGGGCAAGCTTGTCACCTTATCAGTACCGCAAGCAGTTGGTCGCGTCGAGTTGAATACCGTGTCCGTGGTCAGGAGCACAACTGTTGCACCGCGCTCTGTTATCATGCCCCGGCGAATGGGAGGAATACTATGAAACATCGGTTATTGGTTTTGTTAACGTTAACCTGTCTGTCAGCTTCGCTGCAGGCAGATGTGCTTGGTGTCTATGGTGCCGTTGGCTACTGGCATGTTGATTTCAGCGGTGACTCCATCAGTGATGTGTCACTCGATAAGGATTTCTCGATCAGTTCGGATGGCGGTGCCTATGCCTGGGTGGCGATTGAGCATCCGCTGCCGTTCATTCCCAATATTAAAGTTGCGCATAATAGTCTCAAGGATTCCGGGACCAGTGTGATCGGGAAATCGTTTGCGTTCAACGGGACCCCGTTTGTTGTCGGTCAGACGGTGGTTACAGAGTTTGATTTACGGCACACAGACGTGACCTTGTATTACGAAATGCTGGATGTCGGCTACGACCTGGATCTGGGATTAACTGTCAGGGCATTTGATGGCGAGCTTAATGTCTCCGGCGTCAATGAAGATCTGGTCGCCTACCATCCACTGATCTATGCCAGGGCGAAGTTCGGGCTACCTTTCACCGGTCTGTACCTGGGTGCAGAACTGAATGGCAGCGGTGATATGAAGGATTACCAGATAAAGCTGGGATGGGAGACTGAAAACTTCATTCTTCCGGAGTTTGGGGTTGAGCTGGGCTATCGAAAATTCACCATCAATGCCGACGCCGATACGCTCGATGTGGACCTGGATGTCGAAGTTGACGGTGTATTCATGGCTTTCACCGCACATTTTTAACGGATCTTCACGCGGCAGTGCAGCTGTTTAGTCCATCAGGCAATCCGCTGCGCGATTCGACAGGCTGATGCCGCGGCGGCCCTGGCGAATACCATTGCGGTCGTGGCCATTGGTGCAGTAACCGATGCTGATACCTGTGCCTGGGTCAATCCAGCCGAGTTGCCCACCCGCGCCGCCATGGCCGAAGGCCGTCGGTGAATTAAGATGGCCGAAGCCTCGAAAATTGCGTTTTTCGTCGCCGGCAACGCAAACCCCAAGGGCACGGTTAACGGGAATATTCGTCATCTGATCAACCAGGTCTCCGGTTCTTACCTCCAGTGCAAAACCCAGGGTTTCTGCTGACCAGAGCCGATGGCCGGTCGGGATTGCACCAGCAACGCCCTGATAGAACAGCGCAAGGTCAGCCGCTGACATGATGCCACCGCCACCGGGAACACCTACCAATCGGACTTCGGGGGTGTTAAACGCGAGCAGTGCAGCTTCCGTTACCTCGGTCACAGGCGGTTCGGGTACACCTAATTTCGCATAGTCTTCACTGGTCAGCGGGTCGCCTACATGAACAACCGGTGTGATGCGGTGATGTTGATCCTCCGGACAGCCCACATAAAGGTCGGGCAGACCGAGTGGCAGGGCGATACGGTCGCGCACAAAGGTGCGAAAGTCGGTCCCGGAAATGCGCTCGATAAGCTCCGCGATCATCCACATGGAGGAGGTCGGGTGATATTCGAACCGACTCCCGGGAGGCCAGTTTAGTCCCCACTCGGCAAACCGCTCAAGTCGCCGGGTCTTGTCATCCCAGTCTGTCGACCGGAAAGGTGCATGCGGAAAACCGGCAGTATGGGTGAACAACTGATCGATAGTGATGTCCTGCTTGCCATTACTGGCGAACTCGGGAACGATCTCCGCAACCCGTCGACTGATATCCAGGGTGCCTTCCTGAATAAGTAACCAGGCGGCAGCAGAAGTGATTGCCTTGGTCGAGGAAAATACACTATAGAGGGAGTCATTGGTGGCATCGCCGTAAGTTTCAAACGCGATCAGCTTGCCATGACGCGCCAGGGCAATTTGTGTCGAGGGTAACAAGCCGTCATCAACTTCCTTTCGCGCCCTTGCCAATAACTCATTGAGCTTGATCGTGTCGATTCCTGACGCTTCAGGATCACTGAGGGGATATTGGCTGGCTTGCATAATTTCTCCGCGTGGGTTTGAGCAATTAATGATTGTGGAATCACTCGATTATTGCGAATCTGGTTGCTGCCTGCCAGCAGAATATGCCAGTTTTGACCAGGCCGGAAATAACTAATCGCGAACGGATAATAAAATGATCTATGAAATTCGTAACTATCACTATGATCCCGGCAAGTTTGCCGCCTACAGAACCTGGGCCATAGAGCAAGCAGTGCCATTTCTGAAAGACAACCTGGATATAGTCGGTTTCTGGATAGATTCAGGTGAATCACCGGAGATTGCCGGTGCGAAACCGATGGACTTGCCACTTGGCTCGGCCAATGTCACCTGGGTTATCCGCTGGGACGATATGGCAGCGAGAAATGCAGGCCACGAAAAAGTCTTCAAAGGGGAGGGCTGGGGTGCAATCTGGTCACGACACCCGGATGCAGGCGGTTATTTTCAGATGGAAGCAAAGTTTGCAGAGGCGTTATAGCCGAAACCAGGAACTGGGAATCGATCCGGGCGGTTTGTATCGAACTGCGAGGTGATGAGCGGCGCCTCGCAGTCCCTGTAACATGAGTTCAGCCAAACTGACCAATAATCCCTGAAATCGATTCTTTCGCATCACCGAATAACATGCGCGTGTTTTCATTGAAGAACAAAGGGTTATCCACGCCCGAAAAGCCCGAGGCCATCGATCGCTTTAACACAAATACAGTGCGCGCCTGGTCTACATTGATAATCGGCATTCCGTAAATGGGACTGTCCTCATCTTCCCTGGCACTGGGATTCACAACATCATTGGCTCCGATGACAATGCACACATCGACATTCTCGATACGTGGGTTGATGTCATCCATCTCGACGAGTTGCTCGTAAGGCACATCCGCCTCGGCCAGCAGCACGTTCATATGACCCGGCATACGACCAGCAACCGGATGTATGGCGTAACTGACCTCGGCGCCGTTGGCTTCGAGTATTTTTCCCAGTTCCTTAACAACGTGTTGCGCCTGTGCGACCGCCATGCCGTAGCCGGGAACGAAACAGACATTACTGGCGGCTTCGAGTATGTAATAGGCATCTTCCTGGGAAATGGGTTTTACCTCGCCCTCAATCGCTTTACCCTGTTTAACTGCTCCAAAACCGCTGAACAAAACATTTGCCAGTGAGCGATTCATTGCTTTGCACATGATGTTAGTCAGAATCATGCCGGAAGCCCCGACCAGCGAACCCGCGACGATGAGAATATTGTTGTTGATTGCAAATCCCGCTGCACAGGCCGCGATCCCCGAGTAGCTGTTCAGGAGTGAGATCACAACTGGCATATCAGCGCCACCGATTGGGATGACCGCCATGATGCCAAGTGCCAGCGACAAACCAATGACCGCATAGAGCCACTGCGAATCAGCGCTCGGCGCCAGGCAGAACATGACACCTGAACCCAACAGGCCAGCCAGAATCAAGCTGTTGACAACCCGTTGGCCATTAAAAACAATGGCGGCACTGCCAATCCTTTCGCTCAGTTTGCCGTAGGCGATCAGGCTACCGGTTAACGTAACACCGCCGATCAGAATGGCCAGGACAACCGTAATGGCGGTAAAAGTCGAAATTCCTTGCTTGATCAGGCCTGCATCTCCGAGCACCGCGGCAACACCCGTCGTGTCTGCCAGATACAGTGTTGCCCAGCCCACCAGCAGACTGGCCGCGCCACCGGAGCCGTTAAACAGTGCAACCATCTCCGGCATGCTGGTCATGGCGACGAGCCTTGCCGCCAGTGCACCAATGACTGCACCGAGAATGATGCCGCCGATGATAAATTCGTAGGACACGATCCCTTTGCTGGACAATCCAGCAATGACAGCGATCAACATAGCGAGGGAGGACAGCAGGTTACCGCGTCTTGCCGTCGCTGGTGAACCCAGCATTTTCAGGCCATAGATAAAAAGCCCGGCAGAGACTATGTAGGAAAAATTAGCCAGCAGCTCGATACTCATTTGCCACTCCCGCTCTTACTTCTGAACATACCCAGCATACGGTCCGTTACCAGGTACCCGCCGACCACATTAATCGTCGCGAGGGTCACGGCTGCGGTGCCAAGGATGTATGCCATCTCATTGTTGACAGCGCCGGAGGTCAAAAATGCACCCGCCAGCGTAATGCCGGAAATCGCGTTGGCGCCGGACATCAACGGTGTGTGCAGCGTCGCCGGTACTTTTGATATCAGTTCAAAGCCGAGGAAGATCGACAGAACGAGGATAAAGGTGAGAAATACGACTTCCACGTTAGCGCTCCTGGTTTCTTATGTTTTGAATGGCTTCGTTAACAATATTGCCTTCATGGGTGATAACGCACCCCTTCAGGATGTCGTCTTCAAGGTTGAGATTGAACGTCTTGTTCTCCTCGTCCCAGAATTCTGTGATCAGGTTAAATAAGTTAGCGGAATACATCTGGCTTGCGTCCCTTGCGACTTCAGAAGGCAAGTTGGAAACACCGATAATCGATACGCCATTGACGACCACGGTTTCATCGGATACTGAACCTTCAACATTGCCACCGGATTCAACCGCCATGTCGACTATGATGCCGCCCGGTTTCATTGCCGCGACCATATCTGCGCTGACGATGCGTGGCGCTGGTCTGCCAAAAACCTGCGCTGTGGTAATAACGATATCTGCCTGGGCAATCGCGGCCTTCATGCCCTGTTGTTGTAACTCGAGCTGCTCGGCCGTGAGCTCCCTGGCGTAGCCATCTTTGGTTTGCCCGGTTTCCCCGAGATCAATCTCGACAAACTTGGCTCCCAGTGACTGAACCTGTTCAGCGACCACCGGGCGGGTATCGAATGCCTCGACTCTCGCGCCCAGACGCTTGGCGGTTGCGATTGCCTGCAAACCAGCAACGCCAGCCCCGATTACAAAAACCCGGGCGGGACTTAAGGTTCCGGCGGGGGTCATCATCATTGGCAGGATGCGGTCCAGTTTGTGTGCGGCCAGAATGACCATCACGTAACCCGCCAGGTTCGCCTGGGAGCTTAAAGCGTCCATTTTCTGGGCACGCGTGGTGCGCGGAATCATCTCCATACTGATGGCGGTGACTCCGGCTGTTTGTAATGCGTCTACCAGGGAGGATTCATTATAGGGATCCAGATAACTGATATGGATGGCACCCTTCCGGGTGAGCGGGATCTCCTCGGGATCAGGTTTTCGTACCCGTAACACCATATCCCCGGAACTGATCAATTCGGACCGGTTCGCATTGATCGTCGCACCTGCATCAAGATAATCCTGATCGGAGTAGCCGGTTTTGGCCCCAAGATCAGCCTCAACGGCGACCAACAGGCCAGCCCGGGTAAGCTTCTTTACTGCCTCGGGAATGAGCGCGACACGCCTTTCGCGAGCCCACGTCTCTCGTGGTACAACAATCTGCATAAGCGACCTCGTGTTCGCACATTAGCGAAATAGATAGTTCTTTCGGGTTATTCCTCGTGAGCCGTGGCCGCTGTAGACAGAACCAGGACTGACAGAATCAGGACGGACAAGATTTCTTGACGGAAACAGCCGACGACATTTCATCGCGGGGCAAATTAACATGAAGCGCAGGTCATTTCTACATTGGGCGATCGACTATTAGCACTATTAACGCTATGGATAGTACCACTGACGTGAGTTGTATCCGATGCAGGGTAATTGTTATAAAGATCGCCACTATATAAAAACATCAGGGTGAGTGGCATGGGCTGGCAGAAGGAAGCTCACGAGATTGAACTACGCAGAGAGTTGTCAAAGCAGCAAGGCGGGTCCGAATCTGTCGCTATGCAGCATGCCAAGGGTCGACTGACGATCAGGGAGAGAATCGATTCACTCGTTGAGGAGAACAGCTTCGCCGAGCACGGAGAAGGTGCAGGTTTTGCCGAAAAAGGAGCGGATGGCAGCATTGAAGAGTTTACACCGGCGAACTATGTGGTCGGCTTTGCCAGCATTAACGGACGTCGCACGGTTGTCGGCGGCGAGGATTTTACCCTGAAAGGTGGTTCGCCCAATGGCGCTGGCTTGCGTAAAAGCATCTATGCGGAGGCGCTGGCGGTTCAATTCAAAGTACCGCTTGTGCGCATGCTGGAAGGCGGAGGCGGTAGCGTTGCGGGGTCAGGCGGCTCCGGTCAGCGACCGGTCACAGTCGGTTCCCCGGTTTACGCTGAGCCGCGTTTCAAGATCATTGCACAGGCGATGAATGAAGTACCTGTGGTCTCCGGGGCCATGGGTCCGGTCGCCGGATTCCCGGCCGGGCGTCTGGTAGCGTCGCACTTTTCTGTCATGGTGAAAGAAATTTCACAGGTGCTGGTAGCCGGTCCGGCACTGGTGGAACGCGCCCTCGGTGTTTCGATGACCAAAGAAGAGCTGGGTGGCTGGAAAATTCACACGCGCAGCGGCATTGTTGACAACGTGGCCGATTCTGAGGAGCTGGCTTTTGAGCAGATTCGGCAATTTCTCAGTTATATGCCGCAGAATATCTGGCAAATTCCCGAACGCCTGCACTGTACCGACGACCCGGACCGTGCGGATGAAGCATTAGTCTCTATTGTTCCGCGGGATGGTCGCATTCCGTTCGAGATGCGCGAGGTCATCATCCGGATTATGGATCAGGAGAGTTTTTTTGAAATTGCCCCGCACTTTGGTCATGGACAGATAATTGGTCTGGCCAGACTGAACGGTGCGGTCGTCGGCATCATCGCCAATGACTGCACACATTTTGCCGGTGCGATGACGGCTGATGGTTCACAGAAAGCCAAAAGAATGATGGAGCTTTGCGATACCTTTCACATACCGATCGTCAATTTCCTGGATGAACCCGGATTTATGATCGGCCCTGACGCCGAGAAAGCTGCCACCATTCGTTATGGGATGAGTGCGGTTGCAGCAGCCGTTCAGTCAACGGTTCCCTGGGCCACGATTGCCGTGCACAAATCCTTTGGAGTCGCCTCGGCTGCCCATTTTGCACCGAACACCTACAAACTGGCCTGGCCATCCTATGAAATGGGGGCGCTGCCAGTGGAGGGTGGTGTGGCCGTGGCGTTCCACCGGGAAATCGCAGCCGCCGATGATCCCGACGCAAAACGCAAAGAACTGGAACAAAAGCTGATGCAGAACCGGTCTCCTTTTCCCATGATGGAGAGTTTTGCCGTCCATGAGTTGATCGACCCAAGAAGAACGCGATCTAAACTCTGCCAGTGGGTAGAATGGGTGCAGCCATTGCTTGAAGACCTCAAGGGCCCGGTAACCTGGGGAATGCGACCCTGATCCCGAGGCTCAGCGACGCAAGGGCCACTTCTATAAAACGACAGCAGTAATATGATGATATTAAAACCCGGAGTTACCGGGTCCACCCTGATGTTTCTGGCGCTGATGTACAGCGGATTCATGCAGGCGGCACCCGTTAATTCGGGGAATGTCGAAGCTGAACTCATCTCCGCATCGGATGGTATTGCTCCAGGCGAGACGCTGTGGGTAGCGCTGCGTCAAAAAATCAGACCCGGCTGGCATACCTACTGGCGCAATCCCGGGGACTCCGGTGCGCCAACTCGTCTGGTCTGGGAGCTACCGAAGGGTTTTGTGGCATCCGACATTCACTGGCCTGCACCTGAACGGATTCCTTACGGACCGTTGCTGAATTTTGGCTATCATGGTGAAGTCGTTTTTCCCGTGAAGATCACGGTGCCAGCTGAAATTCACACCGACAGCCTGACGTTGTCCGCCAGAGGACACTGGCTGGTCTGTGCGGATATCTGTATTCCCGAGAGCGCGAGCCTTGAGCTGCAATTGCCGGTCGTGGCGAACCCTGAAGCATCCTCGTCTGCAGGCCTCATCGCGGACGCGCGGCAGCGCATTCCCATGGACATCGGTATCACCGCAGGCTATCGCGAGAGTGAGGCCGGTCTCAAGCTGAGCGTGATGATGGCTGATCTCGATCAGTCGCGAATAAAGTCGATTGTTTTTTTTCCCTTTGAGGAAGGTGTACTTGATTTTCCTGCGCCACAAAAACTCGAGCTGATTGACGGCGGGTTCCAACTGGAATTGCGCAAGGGCTTCGCATTTGAATCAGGCAAGTCAGCGCTGGATGGGATCATAGTCGTTGAAGAAGATGCCGGTGCGCTGTTGAAAACCGCGTTTGAGGTGCATCCCAGCGTCATGCGGACCGGACAATCCGGGATCGATATCTGGCGTGCGTTGTTGTTCGCGTTTCTTGGCGGCCTGATCCTCAATCTCATGCCTTGTGTATTTCCAGTATTGTCGATCAAAATCCTGTCCCTTGTGCAAAGCACGCACGCGGACGCCGGCACCCTGCGAATCCATGGACTCGTCTATGTTGTAGGGGTTGTCGTCAGCTTTTTGTTTATCGCGATCCTGTTGATGACCCTGCGTGCCGCCGGAGAACAGATTGGCTGGGGCTTCCAGCTCCAGTCGCCGGTCGTCGTTGGCCTGCTCGTTTATCTGTTCGTAATTATCGGACTGAACCTTTCCGGTTATTTCGAGTTTGGCCTCGGCTTGATGGGTATTGGTGATCGGTTTGCTGGCAGCCAGGGCTACGGCGGTTCCTTTGCCACCGGCATGCTCGCAACTGTGGTCGCGGCACCGTGCACGGCGCCGTTCATGGGTGCGGCAATTGGATATGCGCTCACCGAGGGAAATATCACAGCGATTCTCACGTTTGTGTCCCTGGGTCTGGGGATGGCCGCTCCCTACATGTTGTTGTGTCTGTCACCGGGTCTCCTGTCCCGCTTACCGAAGCCGGGAAGATGGATGGAAGTACTCAGGGAATTTTTCGCATTCCCGATGTTTGCCACTGCCATATGGCTGATCTGGGTGCTAAATCAGCAGACCGGTAGTGAAGGGTTGCTGCTGATTCTGGTGGGTCTGTTATTGCTTGGCATCGCCATGTGGCTGCTCAGACAGGGAGCGCAAGCGTGGCGATTCTGGCTCAACCGTTTGATCGTGATTGTGCTTACCATCACAGCGCTGGGGCTGACCGCTGTTGTGTCGAGCACGCCCGCGTCGGACACGCCACCCGTTCAGGACGGCGGACCGGGGGCGCAGCCGTATTCGATAAGTGCCTTGAAGGAAGCAGTTTCCAGCGGCCCGGTATTCGTCAACTTTACCGCTGCCTGGTGTATTACCTGCAAGGTAAACGATCTGTCCGCACTGGCATCCGAGCGGGTGAAGCAGGTATTTGACCAGCACGGTGTCACTTACCTTAAAGGCGACTGGACCAATGAAGACCCGGACATCACCCGAGCGCTGGCTGAATATGGTCGAAGCGGGGTGCCGCTTTATCTGGTCTATCAACAAGGGGCCAACGAGGCGGTCGTGCTGCCGCAAATTCTCACAGAATCCGTCGTTATCGAGGCGATTGAGCAGGCAATAAGTGCTACCCGCTGACCGACCTAACAATCAAGGCGGGCTGCCTTGAAATCCCATTGTCGCGTGAAAAAGGATTCTCCCTCGAAACTGACTGAAAGATGGGTACTGACAAAAAAGTGGATTCCATCGGCACTCATCTCACTGCGGATTTCAGTATTCGACAAGCCAGCGGATTGCGACACTTCTGCTGATCGTCGCGAAATGACCTTGCAGTTCAGGGGACCCGCGCGGTCAAGAAAGTAACTGTCACGACTCGTTGAACTGCTCTCAACGCCACCGGGCAAACGAATCCTGCCGGTGCCTGAATGCTGGTTAACTTCGTAGCGACCTGACTGCAGATCGCTGCTGCGTGCAAATTCCGGGCGCTGCAGAACCTCATAATCCAGTGACCGCGCATATTCCGGTTGTTCAAATGCCCGTTCATAAACTGCGCTATCGGCAAGCGGTAGGGTTAGTCGCGCTGAACCGGACCGGATCGACAGCCGAGCCGTTTCAGGTGTTGGCCAGACCAAAGGCCAGTAGGAGGAGGACAATGCCAGTCGTAATCGGTGGCCTGCCGGGACTTTTGAAGCGCAGGCATCGAGATTGATACGCAGTTTTTTAAAGACGCCGGGTTTGAGTATCGCATGCTCACTATGATCCATGCTGTGATTGAGATTGTGGGCTGTTCGGCTGATTAAAGTGGACACCTTGTCCGGACCGATAGCACACAGGCGAATGACCAGATGGCCAAACGGTTTGTTGCTGGCGACTTCAATGTCAACACTGGGATTGCCCAGTATTGTCAGGGACTTCGTCAGGGCATCGGAATCGAAACACTGGCTGGTCTCATCATCGTGGTTTTGGCTGCCCGGCAATTGCGCGCTAAGACCAAATGGACACCAGACACCGGCGTTCAATCCATGCCCCAGATCTGCCTGGATCGTCACCGGGGTAACTTCAGCTGGTGCCGACGCCAGTCCGTGCTGATTAATCGCGAGTTCCACGACCGTGGGTTCACGTACAGGCCAGCAGGATTCGGCAACCCAGCCCCCCGCTTGCGGAGCGATCGAGGACGATGTCGGACCGGCAAGCCAGTAGCGCAGCTGCGGTTCATCCATGATGCCGGTGTCTTCGCCCTTCAACCAGTAATCCCACCATCTTAGTGCTTCCTTAAGAAAGCCAATCGCAGGCCCTGGGGACGCAGTGTCTGGCCAGTTGTGCGCCCAGGGGCCGATGATGCCAAGGTTCGGGCTGGACAGGTTTTCCAGCAATCGCAAGATACTGTTTGTGTAACCATCGGCCCAGCCACCAACCAGGAAAGTCGGGCATTCGATGCCAGAATAGTCTTCACAAACAGAGCCGTGCTGCCAGTAAGCATCGCGGAGTGGATGTGAGAGCCAGTGCTCAACAAAGTGGGGGAGGTTTTCCAGTCGATTCAGCCACTGTTCCTGCCAGTCAGCCCCCAGGGTGGACGCGTCCGGTGGTTGTGCGCAAATTGATTGCAGCGTCGTAGCCCAGGGCAACATATCGCCTGCCAGAACCGTGCCCCCGAGATAATGAACATCGTCCGCATAGCGATTGTCCGATGAGCAGCAGGAGATGATGGCTTTGAGTCCGGGAGGCCGCAGAGCGGCAATCTGTAGGGCGTTGAAACCGCTCCAGGAGATACCGGTCAGGCCAACCGCGCCTGAACACCAGGGCTGATTGCCAACCCAGGCAATTAACTCTATCCCGTCCATCAGTTCCTGGTGGGTATATTCATCCGTAATCAATCCTTCGGAATCACCTGTGCCGCGAATATCTACCCGAATACAGGCGTAACCAAATCCTGCCAGGTAACGGTACCGGCAAGCGTCAGAGATTGCCGTGGCCCGGGACTTTCCGTAAGGATGGTATTCAATAATGGCAGCGACCGGATGATGATTTGCGGTCTCGGGTATCCATGAACGTGCCGACAATCTGCTGCCATCGGCCATTGGGACCCAGACATTGGCGGTTTCTGTAATTTTGCAGGGAAACGACTCGCGAGCTGGCATCTGGATCACCCATGACGTGAACTGCGTAACCTGGCCCTGCTCGATTAGTCGCTATCTCGATCCGCCTGTTCAATCTGGCCGGAGGGATATGCTGTCGCGGGTGGCTTACGGTAAACTTGACGATCGGAGTCTGACGATCACACAGGATTGAGTCAATGCCAGCTCAATCCACGATCTATCAGCAATCGATCAGCAAGTTCGATCAGTGATCGGTTATTCGACTCAATCAAATTTCTGGAGAACCTATGAAATATCGACCCTTGACAATTTATACCTTACTGGCGTTCAGCCTACTGCTCTCCGTCGGCTGCGCCTCCACCCCACAGACGGACGATCCACTGGCAACGGCACTCACCAATAGCAAGAGTCGGTCTGCAGAGGATAAAGCCAGGGATGCCGGTCGCCGACCTGCAGAAGTGATTGCTTATCTCGGTATCGAGGCAGGGATGAAGGTGCTCGATGTGATCGCTGCCGGTGGCTACTACACCGAGGTCTTGTCCCATGCGGTTGGTCCCACCGGGACTGTGTATGCACAAAATCCGGCGCGGGTATTGAAATTTCGCGATGGCGCCAACGACAAAGCCATGACTGCACGATTGGCTAATGACCGATTGCCGAACGTGACCAGATTGGATCGAGAGTTGGGTGATCTGGGGATCGAACCCAATTCGCTGGACGCCGCGGTCACGGCGCTGAATCTGCATGATGTCTACAATGAATCACCCGCGGTGGCACTGGGCATGTTGCGCTCGATTAAGGATTTACTGAAGCACGGCGGCGTCCTGGGCGTCATTGACCATGAAGGTAATTTCGGTGCAGACAACAAGTCACTGCATCGCATGCGCATGCTGGACGCGATGGCCCTGGGCACCAATGCAGGCTTTACCGTGCAGTACAGCCCGCTGCTGGTCAATCACTATGACGAACACACGGAGTCGGTATTCTCGCCGACAATTCGAGGCAAGACCGATCGGTTTATCCTGAAAATGACCAAGCCCTAGCTCGTACTATTTATCGGCTCCGGATCACGGGTTATCGTTTATAAATGTGTGCAAAACTGCGACTGAGCGTGACGTTGCTTGTGACATCGGTGGAGTCCACATACTGGTACAGCGCGCCGACATGCGGCGGTAATCGCGTGACCGCCTCATCGGTGATTTCGTTGTGCAGCGCTTCAACAAAGCGATTGGCTCCAGGCGTGAGGTAAGGACGGTCATGGAATGTTGATATCCTGACATCAACAGGTGGTGTAATCGCCAATTGGTTGTGCGCTTCACCAATGATCAGATAGGCATGGCTCAGATGCTGTTCACGAGTGTGCCAATTCCTCGCTTTTTGAATGCGCAGTAGCCGGGGGCCCAGTTGCTTCGCAATCGGTAGTCTCAGGAACGCGGTCCCGGTCCATTTTATGTAAGGCCGATATTGCCTCGCCATCAGAAAGCTTAAGCTGATTATCTCGGCGATCATTCGGTTCGCGATCACCCGGGAGCCGATTTCATCCCCCACGTCGCCACAGCGAGCCATAAATGGCGCCTCCTGGTCAATGCGGCGCCACTGGTTAGCCAGAATATAGCGCCATACGTCCTCCGGGTACCAGTTGAGGCTTGTCTGAATGCCTCTCAGGCACGCGAGACCATCATGGAAGACTGGCCCGGACTGAACAGTGGCGAACAGGTGCGGTGCGGTGAGCAGCCAATCCATCAGCCCGGTATCATGGTCGGGATCAAAGCCCAGGTGCTGGTGCAAAAATCGGGACACAGTGGTGACGGATACACCATGCGCAATGGGATACGTCTTCCGCGCAGCGACCTGGCCGCCGCTTTCGTTAATATTTGTAAAGTGGGTTGGCACGCCGGAGATTTCAAAAGGTAGTTTCGTCGCCATGAGTGCCACGATGTCCTGCTTCAGATGGAAATCTTCTTCTCCTAAAAAAACCGACGTTCGCGGTCCCCAGTGATGATCCCTTGATCGCCTGTCATCATAACCCAGCACCTCGGATCCATGTCCCCAGCGTGCGGCACTGTGCTTTACACCGGGGAAATGTTCCCGCAGTAACGGCAGGACCGCTTCCGCGTAGAACTGAGCGCAAAGTTGTTGCCCTGCTGACATCTTAAACGGTGACATGGCAGGCAGGGCTAGAGGAGCAGGCTGAGGTCCACACCGGTGCTGATGGCGAGCCCGATAGCGGCAAAACGCAGCAGGTTTTGATGGTGATGCTCCATCTTATCAACCCGATTCTCCAGGGCCTCGAAGGATTGTCGCATTTTTTTGGCTGCGGATTGCAGCGCCTCGCGACCGGTTTCACGATCTCTCAACACAGTCGGCAGATGCAATTGCGTGACCGAGGTCACCACGGCGCTTCCCAGCACTGCTTTGACGAGGTGTCTGCGATTCAAGTTAACTTCCTGGTGGCTTTGATCATTCCATTTTCACTATATTCAATTGATTCGCAACCAGAGATCAGCCGCTGTACGTGCTCATGCCGACAATGTCACCAGCACGATCCGTTGGGTACCACCCTGATAGGGCTTGCGCCCATGCATGACGCGGTGATTATCGACCAGGGCGACGTCGCCGCTTTGCCAGGCAACATCAAAGGAGAATTCTGCGGTGAGTTCGGCGACCTGTTGCAGAAAGGTCGCGGAGACGGCCTCACCATTTCCGAGTCGGAGCGTCGCACCAGGATCGGCCTTCACACCCGGCCAGCCAAGATAAGCAGCGATAAGCTGGTTAAAGAAACTCTTTTCGCCACTGTCCAGTTTGATAACCGCGGGTAGCACCGGTGTTGTGGTTTCGAGGCACTGATCTTCTCGCCACTGCCAGCGATAACCCAGTTCGCTTAAGCGAAGCTCTGCGGCAACCGGATCACCAACGCCCAGTGTACTTTTCCAACTGCGGCCCTGTCCTGACTCTGGATTATTTTCGAGCGGCATCCGGGTGGTGTAGGTCACACCGTGTCGTTCAAGACGAGCAAGATATTCGGGATGCAGTTGGAAGAGCTTTTTGTATAGCTGGTCCGAACGGCAGACCGGCGTCGCCCCGCCGAGTTCGGCCGGACACTGGCAGTAAAAAAAATACGCCGAGGAGGGAGAGGGGTCTGTGCCATTTCGTGATGGAGAAATATTTCTACCTCCGGCGGCGCTTCGTTAGCAGTAAAAACACGAGGTGACAGATTGACGCGTACCGCATTCGACAGGGATTCCTGATACGTGAAATCGGGATAATCAAAAACCGCGGAGAACTGATCAAACTCGGACACACTGGTGATCGGCAATCCCCGGAACAAGATAACCCCGGATTCGTCAAGCCAGGTCGTAAGCTGATCGCGGTTGTCGCAAATCCACTGATCATAATCGAGATCTCCCGATGCCGAGATGACACGAGGGAATGGCCTGGCGTCAAAACCTAATTGCTTGGGAAGCGGAAGATTTGTGTCTATAGGTTGTTGGCTGGGCATCGAGTGCAAGATAACGAACCCTGAGGCTCTGTGTCTACCGGTTTGCTGATGCTATGGTCATGCGGATAACATGCCGTTTTTGTGTGGCCAAGATTTCCCGGCGACACTTGCCCGCAACCAACCAAAGGAACCAAGATGTCCGATTTTGCGAATCCAAATTTCTCGATTGATCTCACCGGCCAGGTCGCCTTTGTCACTGGAACGACATCGGGGCTGGGCAGGCGATTTGCCCAGGTACTGGCCAAGTGTGGAGCCAGTGTCGTCGCCACCGGCAGGCGAACTGACCGACTGAACGAACTCGCCCAGGAAATACGCGCGGCGGGAGGTATTTGCGAGCCGATAACGCTGGACATGACTGACCGGCAAAGCATCCGACAGGCAGTGGATAAAGCCGAAGAAAAATTTGGCACGGTTACCATCCTGGTGAACAACGCAGGCATTCCCGATGCGCAGCGAGCCGTGAAAATGTCTGACGAGCTGATTGATAAAGTCTTTGATACGAATCTGACAGGACCCTGGTTTTTGTCATGTGAGATTGCCAGGCGGTTGATAAAAAGTGAATTGCCGGGCCGTATGGTGAATATTTCCTCTATAGCGGCATTTACGACGACTGCGCAGTCAGCCGCGGCACTCTACGCGACCACAAAATCGGGTATCGTACGGATGACGGAGGCATTGGCGGTTGAATGGGCGCGATTCAACATCAACGTAAATTGTATTGCACCCGGTGCGTTTTCCTCTGAAATGATGGATGGCATGCTCGAGCGAATTGGGGATATCAGCGTCGGATTCCCGCGGAAGAGAATTTGTGATCCGGCGCAGATGGACAGCACATTGTTGTTCCTGGTTTCTCCATCATCCGAATGTGTCACGGGAACGGTTATAAAAGTTGACGATGGGCAGGGATCTCGTTAACTGAACTCTGACCCGAATGGCACTTAGTTAACATTGAACCGGGTTGTTTCGCAGAAGGTGCAGTGGTTCCCTTCCTACGCGGCTTGCGGCTCTCCGAGCTTCCCTCACTTGGTCGAAAGCCCCTGCGGGTCCGATGGCGGCCCCCTTTCTCCACGCGCTCGGCGCTACGCCGAACGCGGCCCGACCTGCGCGGCCCGACCTGAAGGCTGCGGAAAGGAACCACTGCACCTTCCGCTAAAGTCTTCGAGATGGCACTTCGAACGACGGAATTTGCTTAAGTAAGAGCCGTTCAACTCTGACCCTTGAGTGGTGACAACCCCGGCTGGCACCGGGGGGCTGCCACCAACGAAATTGCTAAGGGTCAAGCCTTGCTATTGCATTCCCCTTGATTACTTCCGTTCCGGCTTCATCCTTCGTTGAAACTTCAATATCTGCAAAATGTTCACCGCCTTCTTCCCTGATCGCGGCAACAGTCGCGGTAGCCGTCAGGGTTGCACCTGGGAATACCTGAGAGGTAAAGCGAACACCAAATTTGGTTAGTCTGCCATCACCCACATAGTTGGTCAGCATTTTCCCCGTCATACCCATGGACAGCATGCCGTGAGCAAAGACTGAAGGGTATTTGGCAATCTGGGTAGTGAATATTTCATCACTATGCAAAGGGTTGTAGTCCCCTGAAGCCCCCGCGTACTGCACAATCTGCGTTCTGGACAGGTTTTTGCATACTTCTTCGGAATAGGTATCACCGACTTTGATTTCACTTGCTTTGATAGTCATATTTACTCCCCTTTACTCTGAAGTTGCCGGGCGTTCTGTACGCACTCCAACACCTGTGGCGGTGACAACAAGATCACCGTTTTGGTCCCGATATTCAGTGACAGACTCACTGAACATTAACTTGCCGCCACGCCTGCCTTCTTTTTCCCAGGATTTTCCTGGTTTGGTAGTGGCCGTAAGAACATCCCCTGCTTGAAGTTGTTTGTGATATTCGTAGTGCTGTTCTGCGTGCAAGCCACCTCCACCTCCGCCTCCACCACTGCTTTCTCGTTGGGTAAGACCAGTGGCTTCCTTGGCTGAGCCGAACCATTCCTGACCGATTTTTGGTCGCAAAAAATAATCGGGATCAAACTGTGCACTTGCCTGGACGAATGTTGGCGGGGCGATAACTGCTCCGGGTTCCGTTGAGTTTGCATAGTCCTCGTCGTAGTAGATCTGATTGGCGTCACCGATTGATCGAGCGAACATCATAATGTGTCCTGCTTCAACCGGGAATTTGTCAACTGCCATGGCTGGTTCTCCATTGAATTATTTTGGAATCCGAAGTTAGTAACAGTAACAAGCAAAGGTCAAGGAGGAATTTTGGTCAAAAAAACCGTTCAGGGGTTGTTACCCTCACGAACGAGAGGTATTATTTTTTCCCCCAAAGCTGTAAGACTTTGGTAATCAACAGCCAACAATAAGAAGTGTTAAGGCCGACTATGTCCAGACCTGTTCGTATCGAGTTTCCAGGCGCCTGTTATCACGTAACGAGCAAGGGAAGCAAAGATAGAATAGTGTTTCGGGATAAAGAAGACCGTGCTGTCTTTCTGAATGTCCTGGATAGTGTTGTCAGCCGGTTCGGCTGGTTGCTGCACAGTTATGTCCTGATGGATGAACACTACCATTTGATTGTCGAGATTCAGGAAGCGAACCTTTCAAAAGGCATGCGACAGTTGAATGGTGTTTACACTCAACATTTCAATCGCAGGCACACAGAAGAAGGACCTATTTTCCAGGGCAGGTTCAAGAGTGTGCTCTTCGAAAAAGATAACTATCTGCTACCACTTTGCCGTCATGTTGTTTTGAATCCGGTACGAGTTGGTACACCCGGTGCTTTAAAGTCCTACCGTTGGAGCAGTCACCGGGCGATGTGTGGTGACGTCAAAGGACCTTCTTTTCTGTCCAGGCAGGACGTACTTGCCCATTTTGGCAAGCGGGAGAAGGACAGCCAGCGTAAATACCAGGACTATGTCAAAAATGGTCTGGAGGTCGACTCCCCTCTGAACGAACGCTGCTTCCAGGTACTACTTGGCGGAGCCCGGTTTCTCAGTGAAATGCAACCGATCCTGAACGGCGAGAAGATGACTAAAAGGGGTCCAAAGCAGGCCAAACGACGGCGCAGCCTGCAATCTCTGTTCAGGAATGTGGACTCGTGGTCACGGTCTGAACGCAACGACCAGATATGGCGTGCCCATGTTGATTACAGTTACACGCTCATGGAAATCGGGGATCATCTGGGCTTGCACTATACGACCGTCAGCAAAGTCGTCAACGCAAAGTAAGCCTGATTATTTCTGAGAAAGTGAATTCAGGAAGTTCAGCAGCAGGGCGTTTACCTTTTCCGGTTGTTCCTGTTGCGTCCAGTGGCCACACTGATCAATTAGCTCGATACCCCGCAGATCTTCAAAATTGTCCTTCATCCGATCCAGGGATGTGCGATCAGCGATAACACCATCCTGTTCCCCGGCAATAAACAGCGCCGGTTGCGTGATTTTTTTACCAGAAAGCTGCTTCGTTCGCTCCCAGCTTCGATCGAGATTTCGATACCAGCTCAGCGGACCCCGGAATCCGTTTTGCTCAAATTCTGCCGTGTAATAATCCAGGTCCTGTTCACTGAACCAGTCCGGTAGATTTCCTGCTGGTTCAAAACCCTGTAGCAAAGGCTCATCAGCGGCCTTCGTCAGCATAAACGAGCCATCGCCCTGCTTTGATGCCATCACGTAGAATCGCGTGATAAAGTCCCGGACATCCGATTCCAGTTCTGCTTCCGCAGTACCGGGTGTCTGGAAATACAATATGTAGAAAAACCGATCCTTAAACAGCGTCTTCAGGGTCAGCAGCGGGGACGTTTCAGCACGTCCCGTGTAAGGCACGCTCAGGCCAGCCACGGCGGTTACTTTTGAAGGGTGCAGCAGTGCCGTGTTCCATACCGCAGGTGCGCCCCAGTCGTGCCCCACGATAACCGCTTGTTCATGTCCCGTCGCCTCGATCACTCCAGCGATATCTGCGGCAATATCCACCTGATTGTAGGCATCAATCTCGTTCGGTTTGTATGAACCACCATAGCCACGCATATCCATGGCCACCGCGTGATAACCAGCCTCGGCGAGTGGCGCAAGCTGGTGTCGCCATGAGTACCAGGATTCAGGAAAACCATGGCACATCAGCACCAGCGGTCCTTGACCCGCTTCCATGCAATGCATCTGGTGGGAGCCCAGATTTACCGTTCGCGAGTGTGCTGTTGACATGTTTGTAACCTTTGCTGAGACACTGTATTCTTGCCGTTCAAAGAAACAATAACAATACAGTTGTCAGGAGATGCCCATGCGAAGGGTGAACCATTCACAGGGAGAAGAAAACAGCGAAATCGACCTAACACCGATGCTGGATGTCGTTTTCATCATGCTGATTTTTTTCATCGTGACAGCAACCTTTGTCAAAGAAATTGGACTGGATGTTAACAGCCCGGATAAAAACCAGAATGTTAAAGATGCCGACAAACAAAGTATCGTTGTCCAGATTACTAATCGCGACAGAATTAGAATTCGCGGCAGAGATGTCGATTTCCGCGCTGTGCGTGCGAACATCGAGCGTCTGCACGCTGAGAATCCTGAGGCACCCGTGGTTGTCCAGCCACACCCGGACAGCACCACCGAAACCCTGATTCACGTCATGGATTCAGCTCGCCAGGCGAATGTCTATAACGTCTCTATCGCTGCCGGCTGATCTTCAGCCGCTGCAGGTTTTTTGTTTACCCACCATTTCGGTTAATCGCCATACAACCGCTTAACTCACCAGGCTGATCTTCGGGCGGCCCTGTGAATCAGCGCGGAAATGGCTAAATCTATTGCTATACTCGAAAAAACTTAAGCAATTGTGAGGTGATATGGAACTGGTCCTGATTAGACACGGATTACCTGAAAAAGTGATTAACGAGGACGGTTCACCTGCGGACCCGCCCCTGTCTGACATTGGCATGGTACAGGCAGAAAAGGTCGCTGACTGGTTGAAGGATATGCAAATCGACCGATTGTATTCAAGCCCGATGAATCGTGCTTTTCAAACGGCTCAACCGCTAGCCACTATGAAGAATCTGGATATTGAGATTCGTGACGGGGTCGCTGAATATGACCAGCAGGCTGGCCACTACATCCCTGTGGAGCAACTGAAAGAACTGGACTACGACCGTTGGAAAAAGCTGATGAACGGCGAGATGGATGACATTGATTTCCCCCGGTTCTGCAATGATGTGGTCGAAACCATCGGAAAGATAGTCTCCGAAAACAGTGGCAAGCGGGTTGCCATCACCTGCCACGGTGGCGTAATCAATGTCTGGGCGGCTCACGTGATTGGCTTTGAGCCGCGAATGTTCTTCAATCCTGACTACACCAGCATCAATCGATTTAAAGCGGCCAGCACCGGCGAGAAGTCGGTGATTACGTTAAATGAGCATTTTCATTTACTGGGCTGATACTGGCGTCTCCTGGTCCGGGCGCGTTAGCCTATTCGGATAGATTGGCCGCCATCGACCGGCAGGTTAACGCCGGTGATAAACCTGGCTTCATCGCTACCGAGAAACAGGCTCGCAAACGCAACATCCCAGCCTGTCCCCATCCGATTGTTCAGCGGCACCCGGGCGTCACGGTCGGCAATGACCTGCTCACGTGGCTGGCCGAGAGACCTGGCGTAACCCTCGATTGCCATTGGGGTGTTCATCAAACCCGGTAGGATGCAATTGGCCCGAATTCCGAATCGGGCATTACCCATGGCGACGTTTTGCGTTAACGCCATCACCCCCGCTTTCGATGTCTTATAAGCCACCATGCCAGTGGATGCGATGGCCGCAACCGATGATATGTTGGTTACGGCGCCTGCATTGCGTTCGCGCATATGAGGAATCACGTGCTTGCAGGTAAGGAACATACTCTTCAGATTAACATTAAAAATCCTGTCCCAGTCTTCTTCCAGCAACTTTGTGATCCCCGCATCCCGGAATCCGATTCCGACATTATTTTGGAGAATGTCGATCTGATGATAGGTGTCTATACAGGTATCCGCGATCGCCCTACAGTCTGTCTCGGAAGTTACATCGGCGTTGAGCGTTGTGCACTCGCCACCTTCTGCCCGAATCATCACGGCGGTTTCCTCGGCTGATTCCATATCCCGATCAACGATGAGCACCCTGGCGCCTTCGCGAGCGAACAAAAGGGCTGTCGCTCGACCGTTACCAATGGTCTCGCCTGGCGTTTGTCCTGCACCCGTGACGATCGCCACCTTTCCTTCCAGTCTGCTGCCCATAATGGTGTCTCTGTTGAATGCATGCACCATATTAATGCCTCATGGCAGGGATGTGAATGCGGGATATTCTTTGTTTTTGCTATACTGAGTCCATGGTTGGATTCATAACATTTTGCGTGATCGCTACACTCGTGGTGATATTGTTGCGATATCTCAGGAAACGTGAGATGGAAGCTTTTCTCGAAGCTGACATGTCCGCTCTCGAAGCCTTCAAGACAGTTAACAAAGAAAAAGCGCTCGATCCGATCGAAGTCAAGGCAAAAAACTTCGTGACCGCGAATTCCAATATTGTCAATCTGCCTGCGGCTTCATCATCACAGCCTCTCGGATCTGTGTACGAACTGAAAAAGAATGTGTTTGACGAGATATATCGATCCTTTTACCAGAACCTTCAGAAGGTTGTTGGCGGCAGGTACGTTATCTTTGTCAAGGTACCAGTCAATGAGTTTGTCAGAATTGAGCGTGAAAAAACCGGCGAGAAGGTTTTACGCGGTAAGTGGATTTCTATGCTGGTCTGCAAGTCGTCTGACCTGAGCGTGGTTTGTGGTATCCAGCTTCGTGGCGCTGGAATGGAATTTGAACGGGAATTTGGCTTTCTTAAAGACCTGTTTCGCCAGATTGAAAAACCCCTGCTGGATTTTCCGCTGGTGCGGGATATTTCGCGCGCGGAAATTTTAGAGCAGTGGCAAACGCTTGTCCTTGCGTCTAATCAGGCTCGCAATTGCCCTAAATGTGGCAACCAGATGACCATGCGCAAGGCGGTGAAAGGTAAAAATGCAGGCAGGAGCTTTTGGGTTTGTACGCGGTTTCCCAGTTGCAATGGCATCACCCGTATAGGCAGATTCAACTAGCCCGGATCTGTTAAAGCGTCCGCGATAATCTCTCGAACCTGTCCCGCCAGGACCCGGGGATTGGTTTCTGCAAAGCTCTCTGGCGGAATTTCATCCAGAACGTAAACGTCCACATGGGTTTTACCGTGGAAATTCATGCTACTTTTCGGCAGTGCATCCTTCGAACCACGGATTACCAGCGGCAGGATCGGTACCTGTTGCCGTTTAGCGAGCACAAAAGCACCTTCCCGAAATGGCCGCATTTCACCGGTATTGGAGCGAGTTCCTTCAGGAAACAGAAATATTGAGCTGCCGCGCTCCAGGTGTTTCTGGCAGGCCTTATACATCTTCTTGATGCTGTGGTTCTTACCCCGTTCGAGTCTGACGTATTGATTGAGCACCATATTCCAGCCGATTAGCGGAATGTTAAACAGTTCAGATTTTGATACCCACTTGAAGTGGGTAAACAGGGTAAAGGCGACCAGGATGTCCACCAGTGACTGATGGTTGGAGACGATAACGTAAGTCTTGTCTTTGTCGATTTTTTCTCGCCCGTGAACGGACACCGACCAGGGGGGAAAAATCCACAGGTAAAGACTGGCCCAGAAGCAGGTGAATTGATGTAGTAGTTTTAGCCGACGGTCAACAAGGATTGTCAAAGCCCAGATGACGAGCGCTATCAGGAACAGGAATGCAGACGTTAAGAATACAAAACCAATAAACAGGATGGCAACGAGACGGTTGGTGACACTCCGTATCATATTTAGGGCTGGCTTTTCGAGGCAGAGCGGATTCTAGCTTGCGCTGGGTCGGAAAGGAATCGCCCAGCGCATATGGATTTGTAATGGAATCGACCTGTGGGCGGTCCAGGGGACAGTAGTGTGGATGTCGCTAATTCCAGTAAGGTACAATCCTTTATTCCTGAATGACGGAGCACAGGTTATTTTTCGACTAGTCAATATTTTATTTCTGGCATGGATGCTTACAGGCTGCGCGAGTCTGGTATCCGGCATCACGACGAAAATGGCCGACGATCTATCCAGTACCATCCTTAACAGTGATGATGTTGATACCGTGCGAGAAGGCGTTCCTGCCTATTTGTTGCTGATTGACAGTTTCTTGCGGTCCAGCCCCGATGATCCCCAACTGCTGCTTGCTGCGTCATCCCTGAACGGTGCCTTCAGTTCGTTCACTGAGGGTGAGCGGACCAGGCAAATGACCGGGAAGTCACTGAACTATGCTTTCTCAGCTGGTTGTATATTGAAAAAATCCCTGTGCGGGATGCGTGCCCTGGAGTTTGAGGAGTATGAGAAAGTGGTTTCGCAGTTGGGTACAAATCAAGTTCCGGTTGCCTATGCGATCGGGGTTGCCTGGGCAGGCTGGATACAGGCTAGTACCGATGACTGGGGCGCAATTGCTGAGCTCGCCAGAGTCAAGTTGCTGATGGAACGCATTATTGAACTGAATGAGGGCTACGAAAATGGCGGGCCTCATCTGTATATGGGAGGATTGGAAACCTTGTTCCCTGCGTCCATGGGGGGTAAGCCGGAGAAAGGCAGAGTCCATTTTGAAACCGCGCTTCGGCTGTCCAATGAGAAATATTTGATGACCAAGGTTATCTTCGCTCAGCAGTATGCCCGGCTGGTATTTGATCAGACGCTGCATGATCGGCTGTTATCCGAGGTACTGGCTGCAGATCCGGTGAGTGAAGGGCTTACTCTGATCAATCTGATCGCCCAGGAACGAGCGGTTAAGTTACTCGCGGAATCAGTTGAGTATTTTTGACAAAGCCCCTGGTGATGGTCCGGTTTGCTCAGCCGCGTGACGTCCAGGCAAGTCAAACGCGCGATGCAGAGGTTTTACGTTTATGGATGTGAGCTGTTCTGAGGCTTGCATACGCCAATTATTGAATGATTCGGGAAGTTTGTGATGTTGTGTAGAAGCAGAATTTTAATCATCGTCTTAGCCACCTTGTGTTTGTTTTCCCTGACAGCGCAGGCCAAGACCTTCAAGATCGCGACCATTTCGCCTGACGGACTCTCATGGATGAAGAAGCTTCGCGCCGCGGTCAAGGTGATTGATGGCAGAACTGAAGGACGGGTAAAAATCAAAATCTACCCCGGTGGTGTTCAGGGTGACGATTATACGGTGTTGCGTAAAATCAGAATCGGGCAGCTACAGGGTGGTGGATTTGCAGCGGGTTCTCTGACCCGTTTTTATCCGGATCTGCAGATTTACAACCTGCCGTTGCAATTCAAGTCCTTCGCTGAAGTGGACTTTGTGCGTCAACGAATGGATGACCGGATCATCGAGGGTCTGGGTAGTGGCGGCATCCAGAGTTTTGCGCTGACAGAAACAGGATTTGCCTATTTGCTGTCCAAAGAACCTGTCACATCTGTCGCCGACCTCAAAAAACTAAAGGCGTGGGTACCTGACGGCGATCCCATTTCTGCAGATCTGATCAAGTCGTTCGGTGTCAGCCCGATTCCACTGAGCATTACCGATGTCCTGGCTGGATTGCAAACCGGGCTGATAAACGCTGTGGCTGTGCCGCCCATCGTCGCACTCGCACTGCAGTGGCACAATCATGTGGACTATCTGTTGGATCTACCGCTCGCCTATATCTATTCAATGGCTGCCCTGGACAAAAAATCCTTTGATCGTATTAACGACGAAGACCAGGCGATTCTACTGGAGGTCATGAACGGGATGTTTGCGGAGGTTGATGCGGAAAACCGAATTGACAACGAGAAGGCGTACGCAGCCCTTATCAATCAGGGCATCAAGGTCACGTCACCGGCCCAGGCGGATATGCCCGCGTGGCACGGTGTTGCCAGCGAATCAATTCAGGGATTGCTGCAAAGCGGTCAGATAACTCCGGAATCGCTCGACCTGTACCAGACCTATCTCGAGGAATTTCGTCAACATTCTGTTTCGGGTGACCTCGGGTCATCGGAATAAGTTGCTCGTCATGATAATGCGGTTGGTTCGCGGGGGACGGCGGCTGGAGGATGCGACCCTGGTGTTGGCACTGCTGTTGATGCTGGGTATTGCGTTGATGCAAATCGTGCTCAGGAACCTGCTGGACACTGGATTCATCTGGGCAGATTCGTTCCTCCGCGTCCTTGTTCTGTGGATCGCGATACTCGGGGCGATGGTGGCAACGAGAGAGTCTAATCATATCAGCATTGATGCAGTCTCCAGGTTTTTACCCCCTAATATGCAGGTATTGCTGGCACTGTTGACTGACCTGTTTGCCGGCGCTATCTGTGGCGTTGTCGCCTGGTACTCAATGGAACTGATAAGACTCGAATTCGAGGACAACACAATTGCCTTTGGCATCGTCCCCGTCTGGCTGACACAGGTGATTCTGCCGTTCGGTTTTAGCGTGATGGCGTTGCGATTCTTTGCCAATATTGCGATTCGCCTGAGGGCGGGTTGATGGTGATCTCCCTGGTAGCGCTCCTGGTTCTGTTGGCAGTTGCGGGCGCACCGCTGTTCGTGGTCATCCTGGCGGCGGCGATGACGGGATTTTATTATGTCGATGTGCCGTTCACCGTCATCGCCATAGAAATTTACCGGCTGGTGGATACGCCGTTGTTACTGGCGCTGCCACTGTTCACTGTATCGGGTTATATACTCGCTGAAAGCCAGTTGTCTACGCGGCTGGTTCGTCTGACCCGGGTTCTCCTGGGTTGGTTGCCCGGTGGACTGGCAATCGTTGCGTTTGTCACCTGCGCTTTTTTTACAGCATTCACCGGCGCGTCAGGAGTTACCATTGTCGCAGTTGGCGCGCTTTTGTTTCCCGCTCTGGTGCATGCGGGCTATCACGAGAAATTCTCCCTCGGTCTGGTGACAACTTCGGGCAGTCTCGGCCTGCTGCTTGCGCCATCGTTACCGTTGATCCTCTACGGCGTGATCGTTCAGCAGATGGATTTGCCAAATCCATTTACCATTCAGGAACTTTTTATCGCAGGTGTTTTACCCGCGTTGCTGATGATCGCGCTGTTGACGCTCTATAGTATCTGGGCAACACGGCACCAGCCGATTGAGCGCGGCAAATTCAATCGCGTGGAGGTCAGTGAAGCGCTGTGGGCAATGCGCTGGGAAATACCACTACCGATCATCGTACTTGGTGGTATCTACTCAGGATACTTCGCAGTTTCAGAAGCGGCAGCGGTCACGGCTACCTATGTGCTACTAGTGGAAGTGGTGATTCACCGGGAAATTGAGTTTACAGCACTTCCGAGGGTCATCCGTGAATCGATGATCATGGTTGGGGGAATACTGCTCATTCTTGGTGTTTCGCTGGCATTCACCAACTACCTTATCGACGCTGAGATACCGCAAGTACTGTTTGAATGGATTCAGCAATATATATCTTCCAAGGTGACCTTCCTGATCCTGCTTAATGTCATCCTACTGCTGCTCGGCGCCATCCTCGATATTTTTTCTGCGCTTGTCATTATGATTCCGCTGATTGTGCCAATGGCGCTGCAGTTCGGGGTCGACCCGGTGCATCTGGGAATTATTTTTCTGGCTAACATGCAGATCGGATACTTTACGCCCCCCATTGGCATGAACCTGTTTATTGCCAGCTACCGCTTCAAGCGATCAATCACCGAACTGTATCGGGCGACAATACCGTTTATGCTGGTGCTACTCGTTGCACTGTTGTTGATTACCTATGTACCTGCGTTGAGCCTCGCGCTATTGTCGCGATAATCTTCGATCCTGTGAATTGAACGGACAGAAGGTGCCGCGGAGAGTCAGATTGTGCTTGCGCCGTGGACCCCGCCAGCGTGGATAAGCCGGTTTTGTTTGCAGAAAAGGCGCAAAATACTGCTGTAAAACAATCGGTTATGACAGGTTCATCGCAATCTTGTTAACATATGGCACGGAATTCGCTTGTAGTTTAGCAAGCGAGACTAAGTCAGCACTTGATGCTGCTGATAGCCGGGTAACCGCGTGATCTGGCGCAGTCGAGTTCGGGGTGTCATGATGAGTGTGGCATGGTGATACACGCGTGTGTCTGACGCAGTAGAGAATTATTTTTGAATAGCACTTCGATAAGTAATGCCTACCAGCGATTAATTGAGATCGGGCTGGCACTGTCCGGCGAGGAGAATACCGAGAGCCTGCTGGACAGCATTCTAAGGGAGGCAAAGTCCCTGGCGAATGCAGATGCGGGCTCCCTGTACCTGAAGACTGATACCGATAGCCTGCGATTTGCGATCGTGCTGAACGATTCTCTCAATATTTGTCAGGGTGGGGTGAGCAGTGAACCGATTTCACTTCCGGAAGTGCCTTTAAAGAATCCGGATGGTTCGCCAAACATGGCCAACATCGTCAGCCGATCTGCCATCGAAGGCAAGACGCTCCGAATCGACAACGTTTATGAAACGACGGAATTTGACCTCACGGGCACGCGGCGGTTCGATTCTCTGACCGGGTATCGTTCAACCTCTTTCCTTTCCCTGCCGATGATCACTCGAAATGGCACTTTGCTCGGTGTGTTGCAGTTGCTCAATGCACTGGATGATAACGGCGAAGTGACCTGCTTCGATCCGGCTATCCAGCCAGTGATTGAAGCAATGGCGTCGCTTGCTTGTGTCGCATTGCAAAATCGACACCTGCTTGACGAACAGGTCCGCCTGAAAATAGAGCTGGAAGACGAGGTAACCAATCGAACCAGAGAACTTGAAACTGCATTGTCAGAGCTCTCTGAAGCGCACACTACGCTAAAGGAAGTGACCACGATCGACCCGGTGACCGGGATACGTAATCGTCAGTACTTCGATCAAATGTATGATCAGGAATGGCGTCGGGCGCTGCGTCAGCAATATGACGTCTCGCTGTTGCTACTGGATATCGATCACTTTAAGAAAGTGAATGACACCTATGGACATCTTGCTGGCGATGCCTGTCTCAAGGCGGTAGCCCAGGAAATTAACGGCATGTTGAATCGGCCGTCAGATGTTGTGGCGCGCTATGGCGGTGAAGAATTTGTGGTGATACTGCCCTATGTATCAGCCAATAATGCCCGACACCTGGCAGAACAGGTAAGAGAAAAGCTGGCTCGACAGAGCTACCCCGGGGAAGGTCATAAAATAAATGTTACGGTGAGCATTGGCGTCGCGTCCATTGTGCCCGAGGAGCAGGATCGACCCAGGGATTTGTTGAGTCGTTCCGATGAAGCGCTGTATCGGGCTAAATCCGAAGGGCGTAATAAGGTTTGTGTCTACGGGGAATGACCCCGGCGCGAGAATCCCGAGCGCTCGTCAATCCACAATCCTGTCAATCAACAGCCTTGTCAACTCGCAGCCTCGCCACCTTGTGATTAATAACCCGCGACCATCCCTTCCTTGCGATGATCTGAACCACCGCAATAGCCCTCCGGCAACCTGTAAATGAGTTGCGCACCACCAAACAGATGTTCCGGGTTGTCGAGTTCCAGTGTGTGTCCTCGTTGCGCGAGTTCTGTAGCGATACTGGTGGAAAAGCCTGTTTCCAGCGCAAGTACTCCGTTCTCTTTCAAGTGCCATCTGGGTGCATCTGAAGCCGCCTGTGGGTTTTGCTTGAAAACCATGACTCGCAACATCATCTGCACGTGACCCTGGGCCTGCATGTGCCCACCCATGACGCCAAAACTCATCTGCGCCTGACCGTTAATGGTTGCGAACCCGGGAATGATGGTCTGGTAGGGGCGCTTAGATCCACCCACCTGATTTGGATGTCCAGGTTCGAGAACAAAGCCGGAACCGCGATTTTGCAGGCTTATGCCGGTACCAGGAACGACAATGCCGGACCCGAATCCTCGATAATTCGATTGAATCATGGATACCATATTGCCGTGTTCATCGGCGGTGGTGAGATAAACGGTATCCGGGCTCGCACTTAAGGCCGTTGGGTTCGGGTTCGCAGCGTTTAAATTCACCCGGCCAGCACACGAGGCCAGGAATTCATCCCCGAGAAAAGTCGCAGGGGTGATCAGCATATGGTCGATATCCGCGAGATGGCGTTCGATCTGAGCATAAGCGATTCGTGTGGCCTCAACCTGGAGGTGAACGCTGTCAGTCGAATCTAATGGGTAGCGGGCGATGTCCAGATGGCGCAGTATTCCCAGCGCGATTAAGGCAAGCAGACCTTGTCCGTTGGGTGGAATTTCATGAAGCTCCGCGTCATAAAATGGAGTGCTCAAGGTCCCGACCCAATCGCAGCGGTGCTGCGCAAGGTCCTCCATGGTCAGGGTACCACCGTGGCGGTTACTGTCATCAACCATTGCACGGGCAAGTTCACCTTCGTAAAAAGCCTGTCCGTGCGTCGCGGCAATTTCATGCAGGCTGCCAGCGTGATCCGGGAGTTTCATGGTCTCGCCGATCGCTGGTGCCGTACCGGCCTTCATGAAGGTTTGCATGAACGGCTCAAAGTCCTTGAATGTCCTTGCCGCGGCTTGCCAGTAATATCCGGTTTTCGGACCTACCTGAAAACCGTGTTTGGCATAACCAATCGCCGGTTCAAACAACCTTTCAAAGGGTAGCTGGCCAAAGCGGGCCGACAATTCTATCCAGGCACTGACAGCGCCAGGGACGGTGACAGCGTCCCAGCCCAGTCGTGGCATTTGTTGGCTTCCAGCGAATCGCGCCGGATCGAGCGCCATGGGTGCTCTACCGGACGCGTTCAATCCGTGCAGGGCTGAGCCATCCCAGATGATCGCGAAGGCGTCGCTGCCGATGCCATTGTTGTTCGGTTCCACCACGGTCAGGGTGATCGCCGTGGCGATCGCCGCGTCAATGGCGTTACCGCCAGCTTTCAAAATATCGATACCGGCCTGCGTCGCGAGCGGTTGTGAAGTGGCCACCATATTTCGGGCAAAAACCGGCGAACGGTTTGAAGGGTAAGGACAATCCCAGCTGAGTGGCATAGTGACGTTCTCGCAATAAGGGTATGGGGTCGGCATTCACCATAATCAGTTATCATTCAACGGTCAAAGCTCGTCAACATTAAAAGGATGGATATCACCATGAGGACCATGCGCGGCCCGGCAATTTTTATTGCCCAGTTTCTTAAGCCCCAGGCGCCATTCAACGAGCTTGTCCCCATCGCCAGATGGGCAAGTTCGCTTGGTTATAAAGGTATTCAGGTTCCCATCGATAATCCTGCAATTTTCGATGTGTCGCTGGCGGCAGAGAACAAGGATTATTGCGAGGCGATCAGCGGCGAACTGGCGGAAGTCGGTATCGAGATCACCGAACTCAGCAGTCACTTACAGGGACAGTTGGTGGCCGTTCATCCCGCATTTAGTGAAATGTTTGACAGTTTTGCACCCGCCGAGGTCCGGGGGCGCCCGCAGGCGCGTACCGAGTGGGCCAGCAACCAGTTGATGCTCAGTGCCAGGGCGAGCCGAAACCTCGGCCTCGAGAGTCACGCCACCTTCTCGGGTGCACTGCTCTGGCCGTATATGTATCCCTGGCCGCAGCGACCCGCGGGATTAGTTGAACAGGGTTTCGCCGAGCTTGGCGCCCGATGGCTGCCAATTCTGAACGCCTTCGACGCAGCCGGAGTGGATTGCTGTTTTGAGATCCATCCGGGTGAAGATCTTCACGACGGCGTAACCTTTGAACGATTTCTCGACGAAGTCAACGACCACCCAAGAGCGAACATATTGTTTGACCCAAGCCATTTCGTGTTGCAACAGCTGGATTATTTACAGTTCATTGATATTTATCATGAACGGATCAGGATGTTCCACGTGAAGGACGCCGAGTTTAATGCAACCGGTCGATCGGGTATCTATGGCGGCTATCAGGACTGGGTGGATCGACCGGGAAGATTCCGCTCCCTGGGAGACGGCCAGGTCGATTTCAAATCGATTTTCAGCAAACTGGCCCAGCACGATTATTCCGGCTGGGCAGTGCTTGAGTGGGAATGTGCAATCAAGGACAGCATCCAGGGTGCTGCAGAGGGAGCTCCCTTCATCAATGACCATATCATTGCGGTCACTACCCAGGCTTTTGACGATTTCGCCAGGGTCAGCGCGGACTCTATGATGAACCGTCGCCTGTTAGGTCTGGATGAAAGCGGAGGAACTTCAGGAGGCAACTGAACCGGTGTGCACAGTCAGTTGACCCGCATTGCGTACTTGATTGCGTCCGGCATTTTTTGCCTCGTAAAGGGCGATATCTGCGGCGGCTATCATGTCTTTCATGTCATCGTCATCTGTGGGGGTGACGGTTGAAACGCCAATACTCACGGTGACTTTGACTTCCTGGCCGTCGATAAGATAAACCGCAGCTTCAACCCGGGACCGAATCTTGTTGGCAAAGGCGAGGGCATTGCTGTTTTCGATATAGGGCAGCACGGCAACGAATTCTTCGCCACCGTAGCGGGCGACGATGTCAGCGGGTCGTTTCAACGCGGCGCTGATGGTTGCTGCGACTTCATGCAGACATTCATCCCCTGCCAGGTGACCGAGGGTGTCATTAACCTGCTTGAAATGATCGATATCCAGCAGCAACAGTGAAATAGGATAATTCTGACGGCTGGCTCGCTTCCATTCCTGTTCAAAAATCGTGTCGAAGTAGTGACGGTTCTTGATACCGGTCACAGTATCCATGGTGTTTATTTCCTTCAGGGTCTCGTTAGCCTGGGAAAGTTCCAGCAATGCTGATTCGAGTTCCTGGGTTCGGTCATGAACCAGTTCTTCAATGTGTTCCTTCATTTCCGGTCGTGCGTTGCCATGTTCGCCGAGGTCGAATTCCAGGTCTGCGGAGCTTCTGTTTGACTGCCGCTGACGGCGGTACTCAGCCGCGATAAAAAAGCTTAAAGTGGACATCATCAGCATAAAGCCTGCCGGTGCCGCGTTTTCGGTAATGAAGTTCATCGGGATTTGTTCAAACCGCACCAGCGTACGCAACATGATTCCCAGCAGCAGCGGAGTCCATGCGATGCTGGCGTAAATGCCGAGACGATTCCCTTGCAGAGCACTGTTTATTCCAAGTAACAGGACCAGGAATGCACTTGGACCGGCCATGGCGGTGAGTACCATCATCACCGTGGCATACCCCAGCAGGGGATAAATAAGCAGGCAAAAAACCGCGGGATATGCGATCAGGCGTAGAATTTTCAGCCCGATTGGATTGTCCTGTTCCAGATTGAGCAGGTTCTGCGCGAAAAACATTAAAGAGAGGATCACGCAAGCCATGCTGATAACGGTCAGAATGTCGTAGACGTAAGGGTATTGAGCGAGAGAAATGGTGGAACCCAGACCCAGTGTGGTGAGTTCGTATATGCCGAAGCTGAACACCAGTGCTATAAAACTCGCAAGCGCACGATGATTGATAGCTGAGTACAACACCGTGTTTATGACTAACACTAACAACCAGACGCCGAAATACAGGCCAAAAAACAGCATGTTGTTTCGTTCTGCGCGAAAAAACCTGTCCTCGTGCCACAAATTGATAGGGAACGCGAGAGTCTCGGCGCTCTGAGCCCGGATGATGATATCGGCGGATTGTCCGGCTTCCAGCATGATCGGGAAGGTCGGTTTGCGATGTTCGATGCTGCCTTTGACCATGGTCAATCGTTTTCCAGCCTCAGCCTTCAGTAGATTGCTGCCCTGCTGGACGAACAACTCCACCCGATCGATACGAGAACGACCTATTTCCAGCAACAATGACTGGTCTGCCTGGGTGCTGTTACTGATATTCATGCGGAACCAGTAGGGAATGTCCGAGAATCCGAAATTGAAGTTGCTGCTGTCTGCCTGAGACCATGCAGAGTCAGGCAGCGCCTCAATATCCGTAAAGGTCAGAAGTCCGGATTTGTCCGCGAAATATTGTGTCAGTGGTGTGAGGTTCTGATAACTTCTTGAAGGATCCAGGGCAGTGACTGCCTGGCAGACGAGCAGGCTGCAGGTGATCACAGCAATTCGGACGACATCTAGCGACAAACTATTATTCATTATTATGGGTACGCTAATTCTGGCCTGCGGAACTCCTCGCGCTGAAAAGCGCAGGGAAGTGACTGGAACCCGAAACACGATTGTTTTATACCATAGGAGCGAGTCGAATTCATGATCAGCCGCGCCAAGATGTAATGAAACGCTTACAAACGGCCCCGGCTCCCGCCGGACGGAGTTATTCTGTGTGTTGTTGCCACAGTTCACTTTGCTGGGCGAATTCTGCAAGGCTTTGCTGTGTATACAACTTGTAGTAACGGCCTTCAGCGCGCATGAGTTCGGCATGGTTACCGGATTCGATAATTTCGCCTTTCTCAATCACCAGAATCCGGTCAGCATTACGTATCGTGGATAGCCGGTGAGCGATCACCACACTGATCCTGTTTTTAAGGAGTTCCGCCATACCTTGCTGAATGTATTGCTCTGTTACGGTATCGACTGATGAAGTCGCCTCATCCATGACCAGAATTTTTGGATCGGCAAGGATGGCCCTTGCGAACGAAATTAGCTGCTTTTGTCCGGCGGAGAGACTGGATCCCCCTTCGCCCACATGGGTCAGATAACCATGCTCCATGCTTTCAATAAATTCGCTTGCCCCGGCCCGGTTCGCAGCTTCCTCGATTTGTGCCATGGACGCAGACAGATCGCCATAACGGATATTTTCAGCGACGCTGCCCCCGAATATGTGCGATGACTGCAATACGATACCCAGGTTTGATTGTAGCCAGTGCAGGCTTCGCTCCCGATAGTCGATACCATCGATCAGAATCCTTCCTGCACTCGGTTCGTAAAACCGACACAACAGGCTCACCAGGGATGACTTGCCACCGCCTGTAGAGCCCACAATTGCAATATTCTCGCCCTGGTGAATGCTGAGATTGATGTTGTTCAGGATGCGTCCGCCGACATCATAAGCAAAACTGACATCGCGGAATTCGATGGTGTTGATGGCGTTGTCGTATCCATCAATCGCGAGCCCCGGTCGGTAGGTAACTGCCATACGCTGTCGAACGGCTTGCGAATCCTGAATAGCAGATTCTGCCATCACCAGACTCATGATCCGTTCAGCGGAAGCCTGCGCCATCTGTAACTCGGCAAACCAGTGTGCGAGTTCTTCGATAGGATCAAAAAAGTGTCGTGCATAGGTAAGGAAGGCAATTAGTGTGCCTGCGGTGATTGCTCCCCAGACGACCTCCAGTCCACCAAACACCAGCGCCAGGCCGGACGCCAGCGATCCCAGGATCAGAACCAGCGGCAGATAGAGTGCAGCCTGCAGTGCGTTCATAAAGGAAGCGCCGTACATTTTGTCGGTGAGTCCGCCGAAGTCATTGAGGTTTTCCGCTTCTTTCACAAAAGCCTTACTGGTCTGTACGCCCATGATACTTTCGTTGTAGCTGCCAGTGATTCTGGAGTTGGTTTTGCGTACCTCCCTGGCGCTGCCAAGTATTCGTTTCTGGAACACGAGGCTCATCCAGACCAGTACAGGGATAACGGAAAGAACGACCAGTGCGAGTTTCACATCCATGTACAGCATCGCGCCTGCGATCCCCAACATCATGGTTATGGACCACACGAGGTCCAGGATGCCCCAGGCCAGAATGTTGGACAGGCGCTCGCAATCGGATGTCATCCGTGCCATCAACCAGCCGACCGGGCGAAAGTCAAAATATGAAAACGAGAGATTTTGGAGGTTTTCGAAACCATCGCGACGGATATCATGACTGACATGGTTACGAAGTTTGCCGCCAAACCAGAAAAATCCTCCGACCGCAACACCCAGGAGCAGGCAAAATCCGAAATAGAGCGCCGCATAAAAGCCAAGGTCGATTCCTGCTCCCTCGGACCCGACGGCGTCAATTACACTTCGGGTAATCAGCGGGAATGCGACTTCGGCGGTGGCCACAGCAAGAGCGCAAATCATCAGCAGGCCAACGTCTAGCCGATAGCGCAACGCATATCCAAAGAGACGCTTCCAGAGGACTAATTTTATCCCCTCCTGAAACGAATCCTCGCTAAAACCATCGTTATAATTCTCATCGTCAAAATAGGTGTCAGACACGGGCTTTCCTCGTTGCTGTAATCCCCGGGTGATTCATGATTCGTCCACTTGTTCAAAAACATCGCGCTCAATCTGATGCTGTATTGCACCCTGAATCTCGCATAGCTGACGATAGATTCCAGGTTCGGTCCGCAGACTTTCATGTGTACCCTGTTGTACGATGCGGCCCTGGTTGAGCATCAGAATCTTGTCCGCATGCATGACTGACGAGAGTCGGTGTGCGACGATAATCGTGGTTTGCTGGCGACGCTCCTTAAGCGCCGCCAGAATCTGCGATTCCGTATCTGTATCCACCGCCGAGAGGGAGTCGTCGAGAATCAGAATTGGCGGATTCTTCAATAACGCACGTGCCAGTGCCAGCCGTTGTCGCTGGCCTCCGGACAGGGTCACGCCGCGTTCCCCGACCATTGAATCGTAACCACGCGGGAATCCTTCGATCGACTCGTGGATGCAGGCATCAGTGGCGGCTTCTTTGATGTCGTCGAGGCTCGCGTCTCTCCGGCCCACCCTCAGGTTTGTTTCGATACTGGCGCTATACAGGAACGGTTCCTGCAAAACGATGCTGATCTGGGCACGCACGTATTTGCGGTTCAGTGCGGATAATTCCCATCCATCCAGGAAGATTCTGCCATAGTCGTAGTCATACAACCTGAGCAGTAGCTGGGTGATGGTTGATTTGCCACATCCGGGTGGCCCTAGGAGGGCAAGAGTCTGGCCGGGCTCGATGCTGAAAGAAACACCATCGAGTACGGTATTTGTTGCGTCGTAGCCAAACGTAACCTTGTCAAAACGAACCCCACCGGCAAGTCGCGAGCGTGGGTCGTGTTCATTCTGGGATTCGATCGGTTCTGATAAAACTTCGCTGAGCCTGCCGATTGATACGATTGCTTTTCCCGAGTCAGTCAGCACCCGGCCCATGTGCCGAATGGGCCAGATGATCATGCCCTCGTAAGTAAGAAAGGCGAACAGCGTACCTATTGACAGGCTGCCATCAATGACCCAGGTCGCGCCAACCAGCAGCAGCAGTCCGATCTGACCGAGGCAGATGATGTCGCTGAAGCTGTAGTACATACCGAGCAATGCCATCAATTTTTTGTTGTGGTCTCGAAAGACGGCATTTTTCTCAGCGAACTTATCTATTTCGAAAGCCTGGCGGGCGAAGGCTCTCACCACACGAATACCCGTGAGATTTTCCTGCAACACAGTGGTTAGTTCAGCCTCGGACTCGTCTACCAGGGTGAACAGGGTTTTAACCCGCTGGAAAAAGAAATAGGCCGCGGTGAACAGAAACGGCAGTATGGCCAGCGACAGCCAGGCCATTGCGACGTCGAGGGAGAACAGGATCGGAGTTACCACAACGAGCATCAGGAATGCTCGACTGATCTCGATTATCTGTCCAGACAGGAATACCCGCAGGGTTTCCATGTCCGAGGTACAGCGCTGCACGAGATCACCGGTATCCGCACGATCATGATAATGACTCGGTAAGTGCTCCAGGTGATCAAACACGCGATCACGCAGGCGCCGGATAATACCTTCAGAAGCCAGTGCTGCGCACCTGCCACGAATGTAGACAAATACGCCGGTAATGGCAGTTAAGGCAACCGTCGCGATGGCAGCGAGCACCAGATAGACCAGCATATCGGGTGAATCACCGGGTGCTAACCACAATGCCAGTTGCCTGAGCCAGGCCGGTGCAGGGATTGCCTCAGGTGTCAGGATGGCATCAATAGAAAACCTGGCGACCAGTGGTACTGCGAACATGAATACATAGCCGATCGCCATTGAACCAATAGCGATGGCGAAAGTCAGCCTGTACCCTTCGGTCAGGCTCCACAGTATTCTGGCTTTAACACGATCATCAAGATGATCATTGGTGCGATCAATCACAACAGACTCCAACACGATAACAGCGAATGATGTGCCTGGAGCGGGGTGAACATGTTTGATCTGATCAGGGCTTTGCTGCGTGGAATTTCTGTTTGCAGCAGGCGCCGTATGGTCCGCTCCTGGCTCTCCAACGAAGGTTGAGCAGCGCGACCAATATTTATGGACCTGGAAGTTTAACCAGGGGACGAATCAAAGATTGTTATCTTGGAAAATCGATTAAAGTATTTGTTGCCTGGTACTTTTTATTCAAGAAACTTTACAGTGAGAAACGTCAAACGAAACATTAAATAAGGTGTCACATGCTCAGCGATTAGCTGGACTGGGATAAAAACGATTATGCATATTACGAACTCCCTTCAATTTTTCGGACGATCCCGGATGGTTATTTGTCCCCATCGTGACTTGCGGCAGGCTTTGAGAACTGCCGATATGGTATACATTTATCCATAAAAAACAAGTTTGTCACAGCTCATTGACCGGGCCGCTGGCGACCGTTCCTATTATTCGGTATAAAGCAAAGCTCAACCTCGAGCTATTACAAAGGCAAGTGAGCTATGAAACTATACAATTCTGTAGGCCCTAATCCAAAAGTCGTGCGAATGTTCATGGCCGAACGTGGCATTGAACTTGAATTAGAGGAAGTGGACCTGATGGGTGGCGCCAATCGTCAGGCTGAGTATTTAAAGGTGAATCCGGCAGGACAGCTACCCGCATTGCAACTGGACAACGGGGAGGTGATCTCCGAGATTACAGCGATTTGTGAATATCTGGATGAAATCGAGGGTACCTCGGCTCTGATTGGTTCCACACCAGAACAAAGGGCTGAAACCCGTATGTGGGTGCGTCGAATTGATCATGGAATTTTGGAGAATCTGGCCAATGGGTTTCGCTATGCTGAAGGCCAGGCGTTGTTCAAGGATCGTATGCGCCTGATTCCTCAGGCTGCAGATGACCTCAAGACCCTGGCACAGGAGAAGGTAATGTGGCTCGACGGACAGATGGATGGTAAGCAGTTTGTCTGTGGCGACCGCTTTAGCCTTGCGGACGTACTGTTGTTTGTTTTTCTGGAGTTTGGTACCCAGGTCGGGCAGGCCCTGAATACCGAAAACAAAAATATTGCAGCCTGGTACGACCGGGTGAAGAGTCGTGCCAGTGCTGCGGCATGACGCCAGCCCGGCGATTCGACTAATGGATGGGATAAGGTGACGCACCAGATATCATTCGGTGAGTTCAGTCGGGAACTGAACGTTCATCTGGATCAGATCAGCTACAACGAAATGATCCCGGAACCGGAATACGATGCCCAGGACCAGGAGTTGCCACATCGACCTCAGGCGCTGGTGGTCGGCACCGGTGATGTTTACCGACTACTGCAGCCTTACTTAAGTATCAGGTTTTTCGACCAGTTCAAGGCGGTCATGCCGCTCGCGGTCTATCTGGTACTGTTCCAGATTTTCATTCTGCGCCAGAGCGTCGATGATGCGGTGGTGATCGCCGCTGGACTTGGTGCTGTGATCGTTGGCCTGATGCTGTTCATGGAAGGCTTGAAAGTCGGGTTGATGCCTTTCGGTGAAGCGCTCGGAATTTCATTACCGGCGAAGGCCAGACTCGCGGTGGTGCTGCTTGTTGTGTTTCTCCTGGGGATTGGCGTTACTTTTGCTGAGCCGGCGATCGGTGCACTGCAGACCGCCGGGTCCCTGGTTAATGTTGCGAAGGCGCCATATCTCTATAGTTTGCTGAACGAATGGGCAGGCAGCCTGGTACTGGTCGTTGGGGTGGGTGTTGGTCTGGCTTCGGCGCTGGGCACACTTCGGTTCATTTATGGCTGGAGCCTTAAACCACTGATCTTTGCAACGCTCGCGCCAGTGTTGTCGCTGACGTTTTACATGTCGATGGATGAGGAATTGAGCAAAATCCTTGGCCTTGCGTTTGACTGCGGAGCGGTGACGACGGGTCCTGTGACCGTGCCGCTGGTATTGTCGTTGGGTATCGGGATTGCACATGCTGCTGGCAAAGCAGGCAGTTCATTGTCTGGATTCGGAATTGTCACACTCGCCTCTTTGTTCCCCATTGCCGGTGTGATGCTGCTTGCTTTGTTTGTCGCCAGCCAGCAGACGCCTGAAATGATCATTGCAGCAGCGCAGCAGCTTCAGGCTGTTAATGCAGACCTGCCCTGGTATGAATCGACACCCGGTGTAGAAATTGTGGGAGGTATTCGCGCCATCGTTCCACTGGTGTTGTTCCTGCTATTCGTCATGATTGTGTTACTCCGTGAAAAGATTGCGCATCCGAGAATAATTTTCTTCGGAATTGTGTTGTGTGTGCTCGGTATGATTGTTTTTAATCTTGGCCTGAGCTACGGATTGTCAAAACTTGGAGGTCAGAGTGGCAGCCTTGTACCAGGCGCGTTTACGCAGATCGATACCGTCAAAGACTCCCCACTTTATTATCTGCTGGCAGGAATCTTTATCGCGCTCGGCTTCGCCTGGTTGCTTGGCTTCGGCGCGACATTGGCAGAACCCGCGCTGAACGCGCTGGGTATCACCGTTGAAAACCTCACCAACGGTTCATTCAAGAAGCAGACGTTGATGTATGCGGTATCGCTTGGAGTCGCGTTTGGTATTTCCATGGGTGTCGCCAAGATTGTTTTTGACATCCCAATCTCCTACCTGCTGGTCCCCGGGTACGTGCTCGCATTGATTTTGACGGTCGCATCCAGCGAGGAGTTTGTGAATATCGCCTGGGACAGCGCCGGGGTGACCACCGGACCTGTGACTGTGCCTCTGGTACTTGCCATGGGGCTCGGCTTTGGTAATGCCCTGGACGCGGTGGAAGGTTTTGGGATTTTGTCTATGGCCTCAATTGGACCGATTGTGGCGGTACTCACCACCGGGCTTTATATACGGTGGAAAATAGCGAGGCGATACGCGTCCGATGAGATCAATCTGGAATCTGCCAAGGGGCTAGCGAAATGACCACGCGAGAATTTACGATTCTGACAGATGTTTCCATGATCACTTGTGTTGTGCAGCGGAACAAGGCCGATATGGTTGTACAGGCGGCCCAGGACGCCGGTGCCCAGGGCGCCACGATCTACTACGGTTACGGCAGTGGTGTGCGGGAGAGGCTTGGCATTCTTGGCCTCGCTATTGATGTGGAAAAGGAAATCATCACCACCCTGGTAGCAGATGATCAGGTAGATCGAATTTTCGAACGGATGTACTTCGCCGGTGAAATGGATGTACCCGGCGCCGGTATCATCTACATTACCAAACTGGACAAGGCGGCGACTTACATTCCACAGGATGTCATCGACAGGGTGGCAGAACGCCAGGAATCTGCACCGGGATCCAACATTGATATCGGAAGTCTGCCGTGACCGACGCTATGCGCCCGGGTAAAGCGATGACTGTCATCGACGATGCCAGGTTAATCACCTGCATCCTGCCCAAGGGAACTGCCTACCGGCTGCAACAGACGCTGATCGAAGAGCGAGGCATTCACAGTGTCAACTTTCACCGGGCCCGGGGAGTTGGCCGGTTTTCTCCGCTGACGAAAAGAGGCATTGGTGAGCAACAGGAGAAAGAAATACTGGAAGTGATTGTGCCTGCCGAGGACGCAGATGAACTCTTCGAATACATTTTTTTCAACGGGGAAATGAATCATGCTCACGGCGGCATTATTTACATGACGGGCTTATCGAAGACAACCCGAATGGTGATGCCGAACCTGCCAGCTGAGGAAGTCTAGCGCGCACTATTCATGAAGGCGGTTTTGTTCTGCACCAACGCGGTCAACCTTGGAACAGTATCGCCTTTCAGCGTCTGGTCATAAAGAAAATGGCAATTCGACCAATCCAGTAGATGGAAATGTGAAACCCGAGATAAAAAACCAAACCGCCCGCAAAGGCCATTTGATGTGAACCGGATAGCCAGAAAATCGTTGTCGCGATCGCCGCGATAATCAGGATACGGAGCAGAATAGACATCAGAAAATCGCCAATTCTGTACCACAGGTCAATGATCCGATAGCAGGCCGCGAGCAGCATCTGGCACACCTGGACGCCGATCAGGAACAGCAGGACGTCAACGATCATTTGGCTTCTCCCGGTTCCGGGGTTTCTGTGGATATTGATCTGATAATTGTCACAACGCCAGAACTGCCATCAACGTGAACCATATCACCCGTACTGATACGGCTGGTGCAATCCGTCACATCAACCACGCAGGGCATACCATATTCACGTGCAATTGTGCCTGCGTGAGACAGATAACTCCCCACCTCAATCACCGCGCCATGCGCGGTCAGGAAAAGCGGTGTCCAGGCCGGGTCCGTATAGGGGGCGATCAGGATTTCCCCAGGCCTGATTTCAGCGTCGGTTGCGGGGTCCATAATGACTCGCGCTATTCCCTGGTAACTTCCAGGAGAAGCTGCCTGGCCTTTTAACTGATCTGCATTCTCGTGCTGCTTGATGACGGGGGCCAGATCAATTCCAACTGTTTTTGGTGGGCGCATCTTGGTCAATCGGATATGGCGCATGCGGCGCGCGCGGATAAGATCCTCGACATCCTCCCAGGCGAGAGGACCTTTGCGCAAATCCTCGATCTCATGCCAGTGCAGGTAGAAGATGTCGTCCTTGCACTTCAGAATTCCCGCTTCCATCAGTTCCTTCTCCACACTCAGTATTTTTTGCCTTACCGCGTAAAATCCCATGATGTGGTAGAAGCGGGAATTTTCCCGGAGCTTGATGAAATACTTTGCCTTGGTACGGATAAAGGAGATCATTCGCCAGCGAAGGCCGAGTGAGGGTTCAAGGAAGAAATGTCCGAGTCCCGTTTGGACCTCTTCTTCCAGCGCGGTCCTCTGCTCGGCGACTCGCGCTTCAAATGTGTCGGGGTCCGATTCTGCCAACAGATAATTACGAACCATTGCGATGACCGGGGACGGGTCCTCTTCCCAGCGCACCGAGTTCAACTCGAACTCTTTTAAGGTTCGGTGGCCATGCATGTTGAGGAAAGCGGTCAGCGCGTCATTGAATTTCTCAGCCCTGCTATCGTCGCGAAGTTTGGCAAGTGCGGTCCCGGAGCTTTCCTGTTGCACGATAGTGGATAAATGCGGGTCCTCCCTAACGATTTTTGCCAGTTGCCATATGCTGCGTCCCATGTCGGTTGACAAGACTCCCTCATTACCGGAACTTAAACGGGACCCTGCGTCGTCCTGAAGCCCGGGCAACCATCTTTTTAACAACGCATTGAGTATAGCCAGCAACGCAATGTACCTTGGCGCTACCAGATTAACCAACAAGACCATATTGCCCACCGGTTCGAAAAAGCCTGTTTTCAGGAACAGTGCAGCCATCGCCTCTGGTGCCGAAATACGTTTATTGTCTACAATTTTCTGGACGTAGCCGCGAAAGCTTTGCATGAAGTCATCCGGCATGTTTTCACATCGTTTGCTAAGCACACCAAAGACGAGATAAACACCACTTAACAATAATGTCAGTCCTGTGAGTCTGAGTATGGAAATGCGAGTTTTAATATCACTGACATCACCGAGATAGGCCAGGCTTGACAGATCTTCATCGGACATTTTTAGCGGGATGATACTGCGTACATGGGAAAGCCGCATGTAAGCACGGCCATAGATGATCGTCAGAATTGGAAACACGCGTATTAAAAGATCCTGGGACAACGGCAACAATGGATCAGTAAAGTTTTCAGCCAGTGGTTTGAATAGCACGAATTTACCGTCGGGTAGATTCTCCGCCTGTTGGCCCACCACGGTAATCGGTCGTGACTGGAGTATGAAAAATTCGCCATTTTCGAATGCCCACTCGATGTCTTGCTGGCAACCGAAGTAAGCTTCAGATTTTTTTGACCAGAGGGTAATGGTTGCCAGTTGTTTCGAATCGAGTGATTCGGCTCTCTGCAGATGTACGGGTACCTCAGTGAGTCTCGACGTCTCCCGTTTTTGCAGCGATGAAGGCACCATGAACTTTTTGTCTGAAATTCTGGTTGAGACCAGTCGCCCATCGGCTTTGTTCACAACATACTGATCAGGTGTTACCCGCCCGTCGACAATGGCCGCGCCCATACCCCAACTGGATTCGGTGACAATTAGCTGGTCACTGCCGCTGACTGGGTCTGCAGTGAAAGTAACTCCGGATGAATCAGAGCGGATCATCTCCTGGACGATCACTGCCATGTTCACCTCCCGGTGGGAGATTCCCTGTGTTTGGCGGTAGGAGTAGGCACCTTCTGACCATAGGGATGCCCAGCATTTTTTAACCATCATGGCCAGATTTTTGTATTCGACGTAATAATAGGTGTCGTGTTGACCGGCGAAACTGGCATCGCTCAGATCTTCTGCAGTTGCGGATGAGCGGACCGCGTAGATGACATCCCGATCGCGGCTTCGTTGCAGCGATTCATGAAAATGTCGAAGTTGCTCATCAATTTCCTGCGGCATTGACGTCGCTGCGATTTTGTAGCGCACCGTCGAGCACAGTGCCGCAGCGTCGTTCACTATCTCGTCGGATGCAGGAAGCCCAAAATGATCAATAAGACCGGCATAAGCCTGGGCGGTCACAACGAATCCGGGAGGAACAGGGAATCCCTGCTGCATCAATTCCCCCAGGTTAGCGGCTTTGCCTCCGACAGTATCAATATCGGACTTATCCACACTGGCGAGATCAAGGATGAGCATCGGGTTCTTAATTTTTGTTTTCAGGGCGCAGGATAACAAAGCTGATCACGTATGTTGAGGTAAATTGCATGGGTAAAAAGGGGGTTGTTGATAAGCGCGTTGAGCGGTGCAGCATATCAGGCACTTTCTGGACATGCAGGTCGCAAACCATTACGGTAAGTCACTTTTTTTGTCCGCAGTTGAGTGCGAAATGTTTCAGGGTTTAACATTCGAGTCAATTGATCTTCCGGATATCGCGGTCGAGTTACGCACCCAGGTCCGCGAATTCCTGAGTCAGGAATTACCGGCATACGGTTTGCCAAACTCCGACTTCAATGCGGGAGAGTCCGCGGCCTTTAGCCGGCGCCTGGGTGAGAGTGGCTGGATTGGTATGACCTGGCCCAGGGTGTACGGGGGGGCCGAACGTTCATTTCTGGAGCGGTACGTCGTAACAGAGGAACTCCTGGCGGCTGGTGCACCGGTCGGTGCGCACTGGATTGCGGATCGTCAGAGCGGACCGTTACTGTTGAAGTTTGGAACCGAGGCGCAAAAAATGCGCTTCCTGCCGCCGATCACCCGGGGTGAGAGTTTCTTTTCTATTGGTATGAGCGAACCCGATTCGGGCTCTGACCTCGCATCTATCAGGACCAGAGCGGTGAAGGTGGATGATGGCTGGATCCTCAATGGCAGTAAGATATGGACCAGTGGAGCGCACATGAATCATTACATGGTAACCCTTGTACGAACTGAACCGCCCTCCGAAAACCGGCATTCCGGAATGAGTCAGCTCATTGTTGACCTGGCAGATCCCAACGTCACAGTAAAGGGAATCAAAAACCTTTCTGGAGACCTCGATTTCAATCAGGTATTTTTTGATGACGTATACATACCTGATGAACAGCTTGTCGGTGAACCGGGTAACGGCTGGCAACAGGTGATGAGTGAACTGGGTTATGAGCGCAGCGGACCCGAAAGGTTTTTGAGTGCGTTCCGAGTGCTGGTGGAATTCGTGCGTGAGATCGAGGGCATAGCGACCGCCGAGCAACACGCGCTTGTGGGCAGACTGGTCGCCCACCTGGTGACGTTACGTCGTATGTCCATCTCCGTGGCAGGTATGCTGGAGGAAGGCAAGTTGCCTGCCACAGAAGCCGCACTCGTGAAGGATCTGGGGAATGCTTATGAACGACTGGTCCCGGAGCTTGTTCGACTCCAGATGACGGGAGCACTCAGCAGCAGATTCGCCGAAACCCTGAATCAGTGCGTCCTGCATGCACCTTCATTTACCCTGCGGGGCGGGACACGGGAAATTCTCCGGGGCGTGATCGCCCGGGGTCTGGGTTTACGATGAGGACGAACCCGTGAACCAGGAAAAACAACTGCTTGTCGACACGACGCAACGAATACTCACGGACCTGTGTACTGCTGACGTGATTGATAGTGCTGAAGCCGGTCATTTTCCGCGCGCGCTGTGGCAGACACTTTCTGATTCCGGCCTGGTCCTTGCGGGCTTCCCGGAATCACTGGGCGGGTCAGGTGGAGACCTTCAAGACTGCCTGTTAATCATTAGCGAAGCGGCCGCTGTCTGCGCCCCCTTGCCGCTGGCAGAAACTTTCATTGCTGCGCGACTTCTGCAGTCCGCCGGTGGTGCTGTTGGCAGTGGTCCCGTGACCGTCGCGTCGGGATACTTTGTACTAGATGAAAATCGCATTCTTCACGGCTCGGCTAAGGATGTCGCTTTTGCCCGGTGGTGCGAGAAGGTACTTGTGGTTGCCGGGCGATCAGGCCAATCCGTGCTCTGCCTCGCTGACCTGGAAAGCTTACAGGTGCAGGAAGTGAACAACATTGCCGGTGAACCCCGGGACAGTGTTGAAGGTTCGGTTCAACTTCGTGAGGATCAGGTATTCCTGTGCGACAATGAGCCATTGGAAATGCTGCACCTGCTGGGTGCGCAAACCCGTTCAATCATGATGGCTGCGTCATTGGAAAAATGCCTGGAGCGTTCCGTGGAGTACGCGCTAGGTCGGACCCAGTTTGGTCGCCCGATTGCGGGTTTCCAGGCAATACAACAGCAACTCGCCATTTTCGCAGGGGAGGTAGCGGCGTGCATTCGTGCCGCCAGTGCTGTTATTGACTCGGCACAGCACCTGGATCTGACGGAAATAGCGATTGCCAGGGCACGGATCGGTGAGGCTGTTGGCATTTGCACCGATATCGCCCATCAGGTTCATGGCGCCATGGGTTACACCCTGGAACACCCTCTGAATCACAATACACGTCGCCTGTGGTGCTGGCGGGATGAGTACGGTAACGAGCGGTTCTGGCAGGAAACGCTGGGGCGCATCGTCAATGCCGGTTGTGCAGATGACTTGTGGGCAACCGTGACAAAATGGTGATATTCGCCACACCCTGTTAGCTCCCCGGTTAAAATACTTTAATAAATCAATGCGTTAGCATTTGGCATGTTCCGTGCACTGCACACCCATAACTATTCTGGATGTGTGCAATGCGATCGGTCAATGGATTCACTGTTTTTGTCGTGCTGGTGTTGTCGGGGTGTACGAGCATGGGTGCTGGTGCCGTGGTTGATGTCGCCGGTGTGGACGTCATTGAATTTCGTGGCAACGGTTTGCTGACCATTGTTCAGGGCGCGAACGAACAGTTACGTTCATCCGGTCCGCTACAAATAGATCGTGTCGGAACCCGGCTGATTATCAGCGATGGCGAAACGCATCGATCCTCCTTTGTGCACCTCACCCTGGCCGACCTGTCCGATCTGATGCTGTCAGGCCCAGGCACGATTCAATTCGATGATTTCAGGACATCCAGACTTCTGGCGACGGTTAAAGGTGGAGGCGGCATCCATATGCACAGCCTCGAAGCGCAACTGGTCGAATTCAATGTGCAGGGTTCAAGCTACGTCATAATCGATGCGCTCAAAACAGACTATTTGAAAGGCGTATTACTCGGTCATGCGAACCTTATCGTGGATCACCTTCAAGCCGGTGAACTGGAGGTTGAAATCGCTGGTCACGGTTGCATGAAGTTGACGGGAGCGAGCCTGAAACAGCGAGTAACAATAGAAGGCCACGGGGTGCTTGCGTCACAGCGCATGGCCGGTGATCGCGTTAATTTGAGGATCGCGGGGCACGGGATCGCCAGCGTCTGGGCAGTTGATGAACTTGTCCTTGAAGTTGATGCTGATGCGCAGGTCGAGTACAGAGGCGAACCCGCCGTCGATGATGGTGCCTTTGAGCGTTCCGCGCAGAGCTTCCCTAGGCCACCGTATAGCGTGTTTTGAGTTCCGGTGGTCCTTCACAGGCAACCCTGTTGGTGTCAATGAGCCTCATCATGGCGGCCAGTACCGATCTGGCTGCAGCGCCATAGAGCGCTCGATCGGTTTCCTTGTACATAATGGGGACCATATCCTCGATAAGGCAATAGCCGTTGCCAAGGCAATCAAGTATCTGCTGTTCACGATCCAGCCGATGATCGATAAAGGCCTGTACAAAGGTTTTTACGTCGTGGATGCACGTGCCGTGGGTTGGCCAATAGACCTCATCGTCGCGCTGGAGAAGCAAGTCCAGGCTATTCATGTACTGGGTCATATCTCCGTCGGGTGGTCCGATGACGCTGGTTGACCAGCCCATGACGTGATCACCGGTGAACAACGCACGCTCTTCAGCGAGCGCAAAACAAATGTGATTGGAGGTGTGTCCCGGTGTATAAACACATTCAACTGTCCAGCCATCGCCATTGATCACATCCCCGTGGTTGGTTTTGATGTCGGGTACGAAGTTCATATCTCCGCCCTCATCAATCTGAACACCCTGTTCGAGTTTGCCCGCACCATGCGGTCCGTAGCCATAGGTTTTGGCTTGCCAGTGGTGTTTGAGTGGTTCGGCAGCGGGTGAATGATCTGCGTGAGTGTGGGTTATCAGAATGTGGGTAACGATCTCGTCCTTAAGAGCGTTCTTCAGCGCCGCAATATGTTCTTCGAGCAGGGGCCCCGGGTCCACCACAGCCACCTTGCCGTTACCAATGACATAGGTGCCTGTGCCGTGAAACGTAAAGCCACTCGGATTCCGGGCAGTGAGGCGGCGAATCAAGGGTGTTAGCCGTTCAAGCTTTCCGTATTCGAAGTCGTACTTGCGGTTGAATGGAATCTTTGCTGCCATCTGTTGCGTCTCATGGATATATAAATTCGGAGCATACCAGAATAAGTTGTTGCGATGGATTTGCCTTTGGTCCCTCCTGAGTGACATTCTGTCCCTCCTTGAGTGACATTTTGTCGCTCCTGAGTGACGTTATATCCCCTGAATGTGGAAGGACTTTTATTTTGTTATTAATGTAAACTCTTGGTCACAGTTTGGATGGATCTGGAGCGAAATAACCAGTTGATGCGCAATGCAACGGAAACACAGGAGGACGACATGTCGTCTGACCAGGCCTCATTCGTAAGGTTGATAGAGATCGGTATTGCGCTGTCCGCAGAAAAAGACACAAACACCCTCATGGAGAGAATTCTTCTCGAAGCCAAGGCCATGGGGAATGCCGACGGTGGTACCTTATATATCCGCACCCGTGACGATGAGCTGAAATTCGAGATCGTCAGGACAGATTCGTTGGGCATCGCTCAGGGAGGCACAACAGGCGTTGAGGTAACGCTGCCACCTGTGAAGATGTTCGACGATAACCGACAACCCAACACTAAGAATATCGTCAGTTACTCGGCCATGACGGGGGAAACTGTCAGCATTAATGACGCCTACGATTCCACAGAGTTTGATTTTTCAGGCACCAAAAGCTTTGATGAAAGCACAGGTTATCGCTCCAAATCATTCCTGACCGTTCCCTTGAAGAACAACAATGATACCGTCATCGGTGTACTTCAGCTGCTGAATTCGAAGGACGTGCAGACTGATGAAATCGTGCCCTTTGCCAGTAACGTGCAACCGCTCATAGAAGCACTTGCCTCCCAGGCTGCAGTGGCACTGGACAACGCGATCCTCATTGAAGCGCAGAAAAATTTACTGGAGTCCTTTATCGAACTCATGGCGAGCGCCGTAGACGCGAAGTCACCTTATACGGGAGGTCATTGCCAGCGAGTGCCTGAACTCACGGAAATGCTGACCCGGGCCGCTTGTGACTCAAAAGAAGCGCCTTTTGGCGAGTTCGATCTGAATGAGGATGAGTGGTATGAGCTGCATATCGGTGCGTGGTTACACGATTGCGGCAAGGTAACGACGCCCGAGTATGTGGTCGACAAGGCCACTAAACTGGAAACGATCACGGACCGGATTCATGAAGTCAGGACGCGTTTCGAAGTGGTTAAGCGTGAGGCGGAGATCAACTGCTTGAATGGAATTATAGATGGCGGTAACGCTGATCAGTTGAAAGCAGAGCTGAAAACTGAGCTCGAACAGATTGATGATGATTATTATTTTATCGCCCGGTGTAATGTCGGCGGCGAGTTCATGGCACAGGAGTTAATCGATCGCGTCGAGACCATCGCGAAAACCAGGTGGACCCGGACACTGGATGACAGGGTGGGAATTGCGCGTGAGGAACTGGAGCGTAAGCAGAAGGAAGCGGCGCGAACACTGCCTTGCCAGGAAGATCTTCTCGCTAATCGAGAAGATCACATATTTGTTCATGATGCGGTTGTACACTCTGCCGATCCGGACAATACCTACGGATTTAAAGTCGATGTACCTGCTTACAAATTCAATAAGGGTGAAATCTACAACCTGTCAATTGCCCGTGGTACTTTGACGGAGGAGGAGAGGTTTAAGATCAACGACCATATCGTGCAGACAATTGTTATGCTTGAAAGCCTGCCGTTCCCGAAGCATCTGCAGCAGATACCCGAGATCGCCGGGGGCCATCATGAAAAAATGGATGGCACAGGTTACCCAAAACGATTGAAAGGTGAGGAGATGACACTTCCTGCCAGGATCATGGCGATAGCAGACGTGTTTGAAGCGCTCACCGCCGCCGATCGCCCCTACAAGTTGCCAAAAAAATTGAGCGAAAGTATCAAGATCATGTCGTTCATGGTCAAGGACTCGCATCTTGATCGCGATCTGTTCAAGCTGTTCCTCGAATCCGGGGTTTACCGGGAGTATGCTGAAAAGTATCTTCAGCAGGGACAACTGGATACTGTCAATATCGTTGATTACCTTTGAAAAGCCCTGGTTTTGAATTGTGGTTCCAACGCCAGGTCCGACGGTTTTTACAACTGTTGATCTAAGCCTTGTTCCGGCTCTTTATTCCAGCTTTTTATTCCAGCTTTTCATTCCAACTTTTTATTCCAACAACGTGCTCACATGTGCATCGACGCAGCTGGACAACGCCTCGAGATCGTATCCTCCTTCGAGTGTGGAAACGAGCCTGCCACCGGCGTAGTCCGCGGCGATGTCCTTCAGCAAACGAGTGACCCAAACGAAATCCTCCTCAACGAGCATCAGCTGCCCAAGCGGATCAAGGTGGTGTGCGTCAAAGCCTGCCGAGATAAAAATAAAATCCGGTTTGTGCGACAGTAAGGCTGGAATCCAGTCCTGTTCTACCGCCTGACGAAAATCCCTGCCGGTAGCCCCGGCTTCCAGCGGTGAACTGACGATATGTTCGTTGTGGTAGTCCAGATAGCGGAAAGGATAAAAATTTTCCTGAAAGCTTGAACAAACGAGCACTTCTTCTCGATTCTTGAATATGTCAACGGTGCCGTTACAGTGATGCACATCAAAGTCGAGAATCGCAACACGGTCAATACGCTCGTCTGCTAGTGCGGTTTCCGCGGCGATAGCGACATTGTTGAACAGGCAGAATCCCATTGCCTGGCTGATTTCCGCGTGATGTCCCGGGGGACGAATGGCGCAAAATGCCTGTTGGTATTCACCATTGAGTACGGCTCTGGTCGCCGCGGTATTTGCCCCAGCCGCGAGCTTTGCAGCGCGGAAGCTGCCTGGGCTCATGTAGGTGTCCGTTTCCACTTTGACAGCGCCACTTTCAGGTTCCCGGATCGCGAGGTCGTCGATGAAGGTGCCTGGATGTACTCGCCAGATGTCTACGTCCTCAACTTCACCGGCAGTGACCGTTAGCATCTGATCCGATAATCCAGTGTCGTCAAGACGCTGCATCACGGCGCGTAGCCGGTCCGGCCGTTCCGGATGCCGCTCCATTTCATGGTGTTCGCAATCCGGGTGGGTATAAAGAGCGGTTTTACTCACGATTGAATTCCTTCGTATTGGTAGGTCACGGATCCGGGTTCCCGCTGGATGTAGATGGATTTGTGATCGCGCACGATATTAAATGCCTGCTCAATGACAGCAAGAAACGGGCTTGTCCTGACAGGCGTATCGTTAATTGTAACGATTTCAATTTTGTGAAGCGGTTGAAACGAGCGGTACAGGAGATGGCGCAGGACGCAGAGATACCGCGGAATTTTCTCGTTGTCCGGTGAGACATTAAAAGTTAACGACTTGCCGTTTCTTTCGCTAACAAGCACCAGCTCCTGACCGTCGTAGACCATGTGATTTGAAGGGATTCGTCGGGGTAGTCCGGATACCAGTCCAAGACCACACAACGACACCGGATCGACGGCGTTCAACCAGAAAATGTCATTGTCAGCCGTTTGCTGCTGCAATAACCGAAGCGCGTGCGGTGAAATAAATTGTGGACCGGGAATGCCTTCGAAAAAATATCCGGACCGTATTTCACCGGATAATTCCATCAGCCGCATTGATCGATACAGCGTCGGCCAGCGAAACCCTTCAGTTTCCTTCTGTAGTAATTCGCGAAACAGGATGCCGTATCGTTCCAGCAACAAGCGCACGCGGTCCTTATTAAGTTCCTCACGTTCAATGTTATCCGGTTCGTCGGTACCGTGGGTATGAAGCCGGTACCAGTTCCCGGCGAACGGAACGGAACCTCGCCAGCGATTGAAGCCGCTACGCGACGCACGGGTTGGGGAAGCGTTATTCCGATCTGCTGTGATTGAAAATTTGTTGAGGATGCCGGTGCGCAGCGCCGCCATGGTGTCATTGCTCAGCTGTCCCCGCCAGGCCGCCTTCCACAATCTGCCGGCAAGGTCACCGGCTGGCGCTCCGGTCGTGTCAAGGAGATCGGCAAAATCGTACTTTCCCGGGGAAGCCGGTAACAGCTGGTCCTCAATTAGTCCCGCATCCAGGTTAAGCAATAGTTCCTCGTCACCTTTGAATCCAAAAGTGATGGTGCGTTCGCTGGTTCCTATCCATTGAATATCGCCTTCCTGGAAGAGCAGATCAAGGTCCCGGCTCTCATAATTCATAATCCTGGCAGGAAGGATCTCCGTCTCCCACAGTTCCGCGGCCGCCGGATAAATCCGCAATCGTTCCACGCTTCCGAACAGTTTATCGAGCGCGTCACCGGTGGTCGGTCGGGTTTGCCAGCGATAAATAAAGGGGGTCAGTTCCTCGATGGGCAGAGCCTCAAACGGGATACGTGATTCCTGGCGCAGTAATCGCAACAGGAACTCATAGTTCCTCGCATCGCACCAGTATAGAGCGTCCTCGGTCGCGATCAGGGGGCCTTTTATCAGCTCCTGTGACTCCTCGAGTTCGTTCAGTGCAGGCAACAGACGTGCCCGGCCAAGGCCCAGTTCGGCAGTCAATCTGGTTTCGGATACAGGCCCGTAATGTTGCAGCCAATTGGCTAGAAAGACGGTAAGTTCGCCGTCTGTTTCGGCTGAATTGCTGGCACCGAGGATTCGCTCGATTCGCGCCTGGTCTTCAGTGGCAACTACCAGCCCACAGCCTAATTTTGTTATGGCGATCTTGTCGTCGAAGTCGTGAAGTTCGTCAAGTGAGCGGGTGATGCGTTGCCATTCGTCCAGGGGGATGGCCGATCTTTCTTTCAGCCACTCGAGCATTTCCATTGGATTTGCTGGTTCATAACCGGGTGTAAGACGCCGTTGTCTGGTCTCGAAATCTGTTATGAGCTGTTCAGGCAGTGCGGGGCGGAGCATTGGGCTGAAGACGACCTCATTTAACAGGCTTGTGCTGAGGTTTGACGTCCTGAACGATTTAGGTTGATCGCTCATGTACATGTAGGTGTTGATTTGCCCCCATGCGACGGAGCGTGCGAATGGACTGGGCGAGTTGGTTTCTACCTCGGTGATTCGGATCTCGTTGCGATCCAGTTCACCGAGCATCCTTGCGAGGTTAGTGAGGTCGAATTCATCCTTGAGGCAGGTGCGCCAGGTTTCGAGCAGAATGGGAAAATCTTCAAACTTGAGTACAGCATCCATTAATTTTTGTGACTGCAGGCGGCTCATCCAGAGAGGTTTGCGTTCGTTGAACCGACCCTTGGAAAGTAAGAGTGCCCGTCCGGCGTTCTCCCGGAAACGCGCCCCGAAAAATCCGGACCCTTCCAGCCGCGCTCGCAATAACGTCTCGATCTTGTCCCGGGGGGCCAGGCACAGTAGTTCGGCAGCGGAGATATCATGTGGCAGTTGCACCACCAGCGATTCGTTACTGACGTAAATTTCGGGCTGCTCTCCGTATTGCTTGTACCAACCGGCTTCAAGGGCCATGGCGAGAGGTCGGTTTACCTCCGCTCCCCAGCCTGTATGAAGCACAATCTGGTGACCGGCTGCTTTACCCGGAGCAGATTTTATTTTCTCAACCAGCAGATGATGTCGATGCGGCAGGTCCGCATGGCAGTGTTGTTTTTGTAACTGCAGGAAATTGATGATTTCTTTTGCAACCCGGGGTTCCGTGTGGTGTTGCTCGATGAGTTCCTTATCGAAGCCATCCGTTGCGATGGCGTCGTTGGCGTGTTCAAGAAATTCGTTGATGCGTTCTGCGTAGTGATAATTTCTGCTCAAGCTCTCGGATTTCCAGAAGGGTGGGGCGTGCGCGCTTGCCTTGCCCGGACTGACGAGCACATCGTTGTGGGTAATTTTTTTAACCTGCCAGTGTTGTGTCCCGAAAGCGAACACCTTGCCCACATTGGCTTCCCAGACAAATTCTTCATCGAGTTCACCGATACGCGCGTTACTCTCAGCATGACGCAGTTGGAAGTACCCCCGATCCGGGATGACGCCACCAGAGAGATAAAGCGACATGAGTGCGCCTTTGCGAGCGGCGATGGTGTTTTCCAGCCGATCAACAATTATCCTCGGTCTGAGTTCGCGAATGTGGCTGTCCGCATAGCGTCCTGCCAGCATGTTGATGACGAGATCAAACTGTTGACGACTTAATTCCTGATACGGCGTCGAGCGGTGTAACTCAATAAACAACTCATCTCTATCCCATACCCTGGTACCGGTCATCGAAATAATCACCTGTGCCAGTACATCGAGCGGGCATTCGATAAAGTTGATGGGTTCAATGTCGCGTTCCATCACGGCCTTCGCCAGGACTGCCGCCTCGATAAAATCATGGGGGTGGGTGGGATAAATCGTGCACTTACTCACTTCACCCACACCGTGGCCGGCGCGACCGATACGCTGGATTGATGAGGATACCGAACCGGGCGACTGGATCAGGATCACCTCATCCAACGCACCGATATCGATACCCATCTCAAGCGTACTGGTGGCAACGATTGCGGCCAGTGAGCCTTCTTTGAGGCGGCGCTCGACATCCGATCTTATATCCCGGGAAAGTGATCCGTGATGCGCGTAAGCGAGGGTCTTACCGGCCACCGTATTGATTTTGAAGGTGAGTTTCTCGCACAGGGCACGACTGTTGACGAACAACAAAGTCGATGTGTTCGCGTTAATTTTTTCGTGAAAATCAACTGCGAGAGAATCCCAGACTTTCTCAAAGAGATCCCGGTCAGCGGTTTCTTCAGGGTAGCGGATAGAAATTTGATACCGCTTGTGCGCGTTCGAGTTCAGCACCCGCACTTCCCGTTTCCTGAAGCTGTTGCCAACTCGTTCGAACCCGGCAACCAGTGAGGCAACAATGGCGAGCGGATTAACGGTGGCTGACAGCGCGATACGTTGAAATTCGCCTGAAAATGGCACCAGTCGTTCAACGGCAGACATCAGGTAAACGCCACGTTTTGATTCGACGACGCCATGTATTTCATCAAGGATGACGGTTTCGATCCCATAAAGCAGCCCCTGACCGCCGAGCGAAGACAGCAGCAGATTGAGACTCTCGGGGGTGGTGATGAGTATTTCAGGGGGATGGCGCAGCATCTTTCTGCGGGTTTCGCTATCGGTGTCTCCGCTTCTGGTCTGGACGCGTATGTCCGGGAATCCCTGGCCTTCTTGCTCGAATATCATCTTGAGTTCGTTGAGTGGAGCAATCAGGTTGCGCTGAATGTCATTGTTCAGCGCTTTCAGCGGGCTCACGTAAAGAACTCTGGTTGTTCCGGGTTCCAGATCGCCGGTAACGAATCGATTAATACTCCAGAGGAACGCCGTTAAGGTCTTTCCTGAACCGGTCGGCGCGGTTATCAGAACATGTTCACCGGCCGCGATCGATGGCCATGCAAGTTGCTGAATGTCCGTTGGCGCGTCGAAGCGTGCTTCGAACCAGCGCTGGATGAGTGGATGAAAATCTGGCAGTACCATGGGTTAGTTTTTCCCGCGCCTAGACGAGAAAATAATCATACGATGCGAACTCGACTGTGTAAGGGTCCATCAGTCGTGCACCCGGGTAGTGTGATTTTTGATAGGTCGTGGCAGGCAGCTGTTGTCTCGCGGGTCATCTGCTGTTGAAATTCGGAATAAGCGGCACTGGACTTGCTCGCCTCTGTCCAGGAATTGGTGCCTGCAACCCCTTCGATGTCGGCACTGATATAAACCTTCATTTGGACATCCCTTTTTTCGCTACTTATCGCTGTCTTTTTGAACGGTCCGGGTGGCAAATGGATTGTTTTGTGCAGATCACGCGTTGAGAATTAAACGCGGACACCGTAATCTGATCCAGCGGACCGGGTACTGCTCAATCATGCCACAGTTCGCACAATCATGGTGGATGGAGAATCATGCTATGAGTCAGCCTGTGAAAGGTTCAGAACGGGACTTGTCACCCGTTGCCAGGACGGACGCATTGGTGCAGAAGATACGGGATGAGGGATACGTCATTATCCCCAGCCTGCTCGATGGAGCCCGCATCAAGGCGCTGCGCGCTGCGTTGTCACCCTGGTTAGATGGCACCCTGCTGGGCCGCAATGATTTCGAAGGATTTCGTTCTGAACGAGTTTATGGTCTGCTGGCAAAGCATACGGATTTGTCATTGATCGTGGAACATCCCTTGATCCTCGGGATTCTTGACGCGCTGCTGGAACGCGATTACCTGTTGTCTGCGAATCTGGCGATCAACAGCCATCCAGGAGAAACCGCGCAGCGATTTCATCGCGATAATGCTGGTGGCGGAGGTGCAGATCCAACCGCACTGCACGGCATCAGCACCATCTGGAATCTTGATGATTTCAACGAAGACAATGGCGCTACCGAAATTATTCCCGGTAGCCACTTGTGGGGACATGAAATTCCGGCAGAAGACACCCCGGGTGTCATGAAAGTGATCATGCCTGCCGGGTCTGTGATTATTTTCACGGGATCACTTTTCCACCGGGGAGGTGCAAATCTTTCGGACAATCCTCGGCTGGCGATTACGCCCCAGTACTGCCAGCCATGGCTTCGGCAACTTGAAAATATGCCGCTGGCTGTCCCACCCGAAAAAGCACGGTTGTTATCCGACCGGGTACAGTCGTTGCTGGGTTACAGTATTCGTACGCCCGGATTTATGGGTTATGTGAACGGCCTGCATCCAAAAAGGCTGATTGATCCTGGCTACAAAGGCAGAAAGGCCAGTGGATTGCCTTCCTGATGGTGCTGCCACCGGGCACGCTGATATGAGAGACTGATTGACCCGATCAATCAGTCTGACCGGCGAGCTTCATTACCCAAACAAAAGGAATCAGGATGTCCGAGGGACCCAAACATCGAAATGACATTTATGGCGATATTGAAAAGAAACGTGACAATGTAAGCGAAGCGATACCTGCGGCAACGGTCGTTCTACTGCGTGATACCGACAGTCATGTGGAGGTGCTGATGTTGCACCGAACTTCAAAGGTGCACTTCGGTGGCATGTGGGTGTTCCCCGGTGGCAGAATCGATCCGCCTGATTTTCCCGCGAATGGCGATATCGAAGTAGCGGCGCGAAATGCCGCGGTAAGAGAGACGGCAGAAGAATCTGGTCTTGTGATTGGCCTTGAAGATTTTGTGTATTTCGCTCATTGGACACCACCTGCCAGCACGCCGAGACGTTATGCCACCTGGTTTTTTGCCGGGGCAATTGCCGATGCCCACGGTGAAATCAGCGTCGATGGTCATGAGATTCAGGACCATGAATGGATTCGGCCCCTGGATGCTCTGACAAAACACGCGGCGGGGGAAATTGACCTGGCACCACCCACCTGGATTACGCTGCATCAGTTATCTTTGTACAAACCTGCAGCAAGTGTGATCGACCAGTTGGAGGCAATGCCACGGAAAATTTATGAAACCCGGGTTGCCCTGTCCGGGGATGGAACCCGGATTGCGATGTGGGCTGGGGATGCAGGTTATGAAATCGGCGAAGCGGATGTCCCGGGTGAACGTCATAGACTGGTTATGGCAGAACACGGCTTCCGCTTTGAAAACACGGTTGAACCATACTGATAGTCGATATGAATATTAAATCAAAATATGGCTGCGTAACCAGCTTGTGTCGCTGGTCATCCACGCGTGCTGCTCCAAACTTTTTTCAACCTGTGGTCAGATTCGTAAACGCCAATCCCTGAGGTCCTGAGTCAGTGCGATTCTACCTGGCCCCTGACGAACGTGGATATCTGCGGCGAGACTCATCACCCATCAAGGCCCCCTTCCTTTGGCACGGGATAAAAGATCGATGCCCGAGTAGCGCCCCGACCTCCGAATAAACCTTACCATCTGCAGGGTCAATGGTTGAATATTGGTGTCGGGTAGAGTTCACGGCCTCAACTTCATCGCCTGCCTGCGCAAACCTTGATTTCGGTCAATGTCTCTGAAGTCGCCCGGAGTATATTAGCGAGAAAGCATAACAAGGAATAATTCATGAATGATGACGACCAAACCCCACCGCTCATGCAGCGTGTCCTGGACAACCCATTTATTCTCCTGTTCCTTGGAGTTGCATTCCCATCGGTTCTGTATCTGATCTGGGGAATCATGGAGATAGTCAGCGTCCCTCTTGCCAATTAGAGCCTGGTTCCGACCTGGATCGTTTGACAAGTGAATCGCGAAGTGAAGGTGGCCAATAGGGAGCCCTGGTTATGAACAGCACACTTACCCCGCCCAAATCGAAATTGTGGTGGAACGAGCCCGTTGAGAAATCTGAGCTTATCTGGATTTCCATTGTGTTCGTCTGGGGCCTCGTCATGTCATTCATGATGCCCTACTGGCATGTCACGGGAAATCAGAACCTTTCCAACGAAACCTATAAAACGACGCCGGAACGATTCATGTCAAAGGCGCAGTCGTTTGTTGATGAATATACCGTGAGAAATGAAGGTCCGCGCAATTATCCTGTGGTTAAACCCCCGCCCGGTGGCGATGTGTACATGGTGGCCCGTTTGTGGGACTTCTGGCCTATTGTCGAGTTGGAGAAGGACCAGACCTATCGTTTTCACCTGAGTTCCATGGACTGGCAGCACGGATTCTCACTGCAGCCCGCGAACATCAACATCCAGGTGCTTCCAAAATATGAACATGTTTTTACGTTGACGCCTAACAGCGCCGGGGAGTACAGCGTTATCTGTAATGAATATTGCGGCATCGGTCATCACATGATGATCGGAAAAATCCTGGTAGTGGAGTAGGGCTATGACCGAAATATTTAGAACCTGTCCTGATACCGGCCTGAAGTTTCATAGACCCGCGGAAAACCTTATGAAGGCTAACGCGGTGGCTGCCGTTGTATTCCTTTTAGTCGGCGGTGTCTACGGTCTGTTGGTCGGATTGACCCGCTGGCCGGCTGTCCATTTATTGCCTGCTGACTGGTTTTACCTGGCGCTGACAGCGCACGGTCTTAACGTCCTGATATTCTGGTTAATATTTTTTGAAATAGCGTTGCTGTATTTCTGCTCAGCGGCCCTGCTCGGCTGTCGAATCGCAACCCCAAAAATTGCCTGGGCGGGTTTCGCGTTGATGTTGATTGGTGCATTGATGAACAACTATATTGTCCTGACCGGCAATGCGACTGTAATGATGACTTCTTATGCACCGATGGAAGCGCATCCGCTGTTCTACCTGAGCCTGATCCTGTTCGCCGTTGGGGCGCTGATTGGCTGCTTTGTATTTTTTGGAACACTGGTTGTGGCAAAAGCGGAAAAAACCTACGAGGGTTCGGTTTCACTGGTAACGTTCGGTGCGATTACTGCTGCGATTATTGCGGTGTTCACCATCGTAAGTGGCGCAATCATCCTGATTCCCACCTTGTTGTGGAGCCTGGGGTTTATCGCAGAAATTGACGCCCTGGCTTACCGATTGATCTGGTGGGGCTTCGGTCATTCGTCCCAACAGATCAACGTTGCCGCACATATTTCAGTGTGGTACGCGATTGCGGCGATTGTCTTCGGTGCCAAGCCCATGTCGGAGAAAGTCAGCCGAATGGCATTTCTGATGTATATCCTGTTTCTGCAGCTGGCCAGTGCGCATCATCTGCTGGCTGACCCGGGTGTGAGTTCAGAATTCAAAATGTTTAATACCAGCTACGCTATGTATCTGGCCGTTATGGCCAGTATGGTTCACGGATTGACGGTTCCGGGGTCTATCGAAGCCGCCCAGCGAGCTAAAGGATTTAACAGTGGATTGTTTGAGTGGCTGCGACGGGCACCCTGGGGTAATCCCACATTCTCGGGAATGTTCATTTCGCTGGTAGGGTTTGGCTTTCTCGGTGGAATTTCCGGCGTGGTGATGGGGGTGGAACAAATTAATGTGCTGATGCATAACACCGTCTATGTACCCGGACACTTCCATGCGACGGTCGTGATCGGGACGACGCTCGCGTTCATGGCACTGACCTACTGGTTGGTACCGGTCCTGTTTCGACGCGAACTGGTTATGAAAAAGCTGGCGAGCTGGCAACCTTATTTGTTCGGTATCGGCATGTCCGGTGTTGCACTGTTCCTGATGGGCGCGGGAACACTCGGTGTACCCAGAAGGCATTGGGATATTACTTTTTCCATGACGGGTGGTGTGGTCCATGAATTTCCAGCGGCGGCCAACACCTTGCTTGCATTAAACGGACTGTCAGTTATCCTCGCCATTGCCGGTGGTGCAGCGTTTTGCATCATCATTGTCAGTTCCTTGCTGTTCGGCAGAAAACTGGGTAATGAAGAGAAACTGGATCCACCCATCATGGCGACGCCGCCTGAGGACAGCGATTATGAAGGTATCGGCACGGGTGCGATCAGTGTCCCGGGCACGCTAGTGCTGGCCGGTGTATTTTTCGTCGCCTTCGCGGTGTACTACTTCATCAACTGGAAATATCTGGCTGAAACCTGGGGGATCGGCTAACCACTTACGCGCAAAAAAGGTACCCTGACCTATGCGAGCTTTTCCAAAAGCCAGTTCACTGCTGGCGTTAATCCTGTCATTGTGGGGCACGCTGATTTTTCAGTCAGCCACTGCAATGGATCACGGCACTTCCATGTCGGCGGCAAATTTTGACCGCAGCGAAGCGCTGACAATCAGTCAGGCTGCGTTGGGTCGAAGCATTGATCTTGTGGAATTGCGATCAACCGATGGCAGTCTGCTTAGGCTGGAGGAATTGCGCGGTCAGCCGCTGGTGATCAGCATGATCTATACCAGCTGCTATCATATCTGCCCGACCACCACTAAACATTTACGCAGGGTTGTTCGTGCGGCGCGAGCGGCACTGGGCACCAGTTCGTTTAATGTGATTACGGTCGGCTTCGATGTACAGCGAGACTCCCCACAAATGATGCAGTTTTTTGCAGATAAGCAACAAATCTCTGAAGCAGGCTGGTATTTCCTTAGCGGCGATCAGGAAAACATAGACAGGCTTACCCAATTATTGGGTTTTATCTATTTCCCGTCACCCAATGGATTTGATCATCTGATTCAGGCGACGCTGTTGAATGAAGAAGGTGTGGTAATTCGTCAGATTTACGGCATGGACTTTGACATGCCGTTGCTGGTTGAACCACTCAAGACGCTTGTTCTCAACACGAAAACTGACAGTTTATTTGACAACGTGGCCAACAAGGTCAAGCTGTTTTGCACGGTATACGACCCGGCACAGAATAAATACAAGTTTGACTACTCTCTGTTCATTGGTACTTTTATAGGGTTTCTGTGTGTGGGTGTACTCGGCTTCCAGTTAATCAAGGAGTGGCGAATCACACTCAGCGGCAACCCCGATGAAGGTTGAGGCTTTTCTGGATCGTTTTTTTCCCGCAGGTTCGAATCCCCTCTATCAGCTTGGTGCAGTATCGTTTTTCCTGTTCTGGATCATCGCGGTAACCGGTCTTTATCTGTTTATATTCTTCGAAACCAGCATTACCGGTGCCTATCAGTCAGTGGAATCGATCACCCACGAGCAGTTTTATATCGGCGGCATTATGCGCAGTTTGCATCGGTACGCATCCGCACTGCTGGCGCTATCGGTTACCATCCACCTGATCAAGGAACTTGGCATGAAAAGGTTCCAGGGACCCAGATGGTTTTCCTGGGTTTCCGGAGTTCCTCTGATCTGGCTGTTGTTTGCCTCGTCACTTGGGGGCTACTGGCTGGTCTGGGATGAAAAGGCACAATACATTGCGCTGACTACTGCGGCGCTGTTTGACTATCTGCCTATTGTGGTCGAACCGATGGCATTTGGATTTCTGGATGGCACGACTGTCAGTGACCGGTTTTTTTCACTGCTGATCTTCCTGCATGTGGGTCTGCCACTTGCCCTGTTACTGGGCATGTTTATTCATATCCAGCGGATCAGCAACTCGAGTACCTTTCCCGCAAGAGGGCTGGCGCTAAGTCTGTTGGGTGCCATGGTGGTCCTTTCTGTCGTCAAACCAGCACTGAGCCTTGGCCCAGCAGATCTAAACAGACCCGTACAGACGGTGCAGGTTGACTGGTTTTATATGAACGTCTTTCCACTGATCAGCGAAACTGGCGCCGGTGCCGCCTGGGTGATTCTGCTTGGTATCACCATTGCGCTGTTGCTCGTACCATTGATCTTCCGGGGCGTGCCCAAGCCGATTGCGATTGTCGACCCGGACTACTGCAATGGTTGCTCATGGTGTTTTGCGGATTGCCCCTATGATGCCATTTACATGAAACCCCACGAAAAGCTGGCCAACCACCTGCAATCCGTTGTTGTCGCCGATAAGTGTGTTGGCTGCGGAATATGTGCTGGTGCGTGTCCCACGGCAACACCATTCAAATCAGTTAATAATGCCTATAGCGGGATAAATCTGGCAGACGAAAATAATGCAGCGATTCTGGTGCGAACACAGGAACAGATCCGCCAGCATCCGCAGGCTGACAAACACGTGCTGGTTGTCGGTTGCGCGCACGGTCCTCAAATTGACCAGTTAGCCAGTGACGTGGTCACACCACTCACGCTGGAATGTGTAGGCCAGTTACCACCGTCCTATCTGGACTACCTCTGTCGAAAGGAAGGTGTCGACTCGGTCCTGTTGACCGGATGTGCGCCGGGTAATTGCTTTCATCGGCTTGGTGTCGAACTGCAGGAAGCGCGCCTTGCGCACGAACGAGAACCGCATCTGCGTTTCAAGGATGTGCATGTAAAGGTGACGACGTTGTGGGCTGGCGCAGGCGGAGAGACGACCGTTGCCAGAGCGGTCGCACAGCTTCAACAGGATGAAAGGATCGCTGATGCCAAAGATGCCTGAGGGGACGGTGATGCAGCGGTTGGCGCAGCTGCTGTTTTTTAGTGCGTTGATGGTATTCGCTGGTTATTTCAGTGATAGTCCTGCCTACCAGTTACTTGAATCAGGGCAAACAGAACTGAAACTGGTGGTAAGGCATAGTGGGAATATTATCGGTGAGTGTCGTGCACTCGATACCGGTGAGATTGCCGCGCTGGCACCGAATATGCGCAGACCGATGGTTTGTCCAAGAGAGAAGGCGCCGATGCGCGTTGAACTCGATCTCAATAACAAACGTGAATTCACTGAAACCATTACGCCTTCCGGCTTACACGACGACGGTGTGCTGGCGCTGTTCAGAAAATTTACCCTTGATTCTGGTGACCTGATCCTGCACCTGCGGATCACCGAAAATCCGGATGCCGGAGGGCTGCCACGGGATTACGAGAAACAGTTCCAGGTAGACGCTCACAGTACGCTGATCGTTGAGTATACAGATTCAGGATTTAGCAGCTGGCAGCCACAGCATTCACCCAGACCACGCCTTTAAATAATGACTACTTTTTCCGCATTGATGAACAACCAGGAGGCGAGCCTCTACATTCTCGAAATCGGCAAAGACAAGCGCCGGGATATTGCCGTGTACTGGCTGTGGTTGAGTATTCTGGCGCTGCTGGGTGCCGGCTTTTTCTCGTTATTGCTGGTCCTGGCCAGAACTCCGGTTTTGGGAGAGCTTATTCCCTATGCGGACTTCTTTCACACGGCGCTGGTTATTCATGTGGACCTGTCGGTGCTGGTCTGGATACTTTCTTTCGCAGGCATATTATGGAGTCTGGCCGCCCGTCAGGGTTACTACCGGGTGACTCGACTGGTTTTTGCAATGATGACGCTCGCGACGCTGATGCTGGTGGCCACGGCGCTGCTTCCAAATGCCCGGCCCCTGATGAGTAACTATATTCCGGTGCTCGACCATCCGCTTTTTCTGGCCGGCCTGACACTGTTCGCGATCGCTCTGGGGGCACAGGTGCTGACCGCCATGACGATTATTCCACCGGTCGGCGTTGAGATCAGTGCCACTGGTGTCATTCGGTTTGGCCTGAACTGTGCCGCAATCTCTGTGCTGATTGCGATTTGTGCATTTGCCTGGTCATGGCTGACAGTCCCGAGGTCACTCGCAAGTGCAGCCTACTACGAGCTGCTGTTCTGGGGCGGCGGCCACGTTCTCCAGTACACCTATATGTTGTTAATGATGGTGTGTTGGTTGTGGCTGTCGAGTGCGGCGCGAATCCAGCTGGTCATGACCGAACGGGTATTGTTACTGGTCTTTCTCGCAGGATTGGTTTCGGTCTTTATTGCGCCGGTTATCTATTACAACTACGCAGCGACCCATCCAATGCATCGGCAGATGTTTACCTGGCTAATGAGCTTTGGTGGTTCACTGGCGACCTTCCCGCTGGGGCTCGCGATATACTATGGATTGATCCAGCAAAAAGCGGCAACCGCGGCACAGGCGAGTGCTCACGCGGCGCTGATGAGCTCATTGCTGTTGTTTGGTGCCGGTGGCGTGATTGGTTTTATGATCACGGGCAGCGATGTCACGATTCCGGCACATTATCATGGGTGTATCGTTGGCGTAACGCTGGCGTTAATGGGAGTGGGCTACGACCTGCTTCCCAGGCTGGGTTTTCCAGCCGTAAATTTCCGGCTCGCCAGAATCCAGTTGTGGAGCTATGCAATTGGTCAGTTTCTGCACATTCTTGGACTGGTCTGGTCAGGCGGTTATGGCGTTGAGCGTAAAGTCGCCGGTGCTGCACAGGATCTGGACAGCATCGGTCGTGTGGCCGGCATGGGGCTCATGGGGATCGGTGGGCTGATTTCTGCTGTGGGTGGTTTTTTGTTCGTGATAGTTGCTATCAAAGCACTGACCAGCGCCAGATCCCGGGCTAGGCATCTCCCGTAAATATCATGCCGATCAACTGGAACAGGATGATTGCCATGGTCAATATCAGGAAGAAAAACACAAAGTTACGGTAGGGGATTGGTTCGCCGTGGATGGATTCGAGGCCCCGGAGTGCGGCCTCGGCGGAAATGTAGAGCAGGATGCCGCATCCGGTATAAATCAGTATTTCCGTCATGATCGGCTGACCGGAAGCGTAACCCCAGACCGGTGTATCTGGCAGACGGTCAGCAACAGGAGCGCCAGCGTTGCGATGTTGTGAACGCTGACGAGGGCGACTCCATGCTCAAGGTATACTGCCGGGATCAGGAGGATGCCGATAACACATAGTCCCACAGCGGACGTTAACCGATGTTCCGGGAACCGTTTCACATTAAATACGGCCAGCAAAGCCAGTAAGACAAGGGCCAACACCTGGTGTGTAAACATAATCCAGCCTTGTGTTTCGTCAATGACTATTCTTCCGTCGGTCACGTGAAGCTCCCTCAAAGGGTCGAATGCTGCTTTGATCACGTTAAAGGCGCCGGTGTTTGAACAATCCGACAACCCCTCACAGCTTCCGTTGGCATAATTTGCGCTCACCCAGGCGCCGCTCAAGGTACCAAAAAAAAGCAGCATCAGAATTGACAACGATGCGATCCCCGGGCTCGCCGTCGAGTTAGGCGCGCGGATGTCGAGAATAAACCAGAACAGTGCTGATGCGAGTAGCATACCCCCGATTAAATTAATGGTCGCGACAATGGGATGAAACAAATCAGGGGTGACCATACCGACGACAGCAAGCACCACGGTGGTCGCAAAAACCACGGCCGGCAGGGTAATTTTCACGGATAAGTCCAGGCGTTGCTTAAACCACCAGGCGAGAATGAACAACAGCAATGCAATGATGCCGAAGAGGCTCGCCAGAGCCCGATGTAACATTCTGAGCCCTTTCTTCGGATCGTTGGCCTCGATTGATATCCCCGGGGTCTCATCCATGTGAAAGGACTCGGCGAAACAGGTCGGCCAGGGATCGCAATTTAGGCCCGAGTCCGACAGGCGGATGTAAGCGCTTAAGACTGTCATCGTCAGGCTCAGGAGAAACGCAATAACCGCAAGACGGACGAGGGCGATGATCATTGTTGATCAGGCACAGCACTGCCTTGTGAACGCTCTCCGGTCGCATGGATGGCCCACTTGTGAGCCTTCAACTTACGGTAATGGGGCACGGTCAGTACAACCTGGAATTCGTCGCCTTCGAGTCCGATGGCTCCGGTCAGATCGTTCGCTTCAGTCAATATGGCCGGACCGCCGCCAGGTGCTTTTCGTCCAAGCGGGTTGATCAGTCTAATCCAGTCGGCGGAAGTGCGCGGCAAGGGTGCTACTCGACCCGGATGGTACCGGGTCCGGTGTTTTTTAAATGTCGCTTCGATAATATTGGCGGCTTCCTGGTGCACCGACAAGACCCGGGTTCTCGATCTGTCAGGCACATCATTCATCACGGCAGGCACCAGCACAGCGGGCACACCGAAAATGATGAGTAACAATGCAGCGGCTCCCGCCCGCGCTAGCCATTGCCGATTCACAGGCCTGCCACCAGTTCAAGCACAGTACGCATATTCTCTGGCCGATGTGGAATTGAAAAGTAGCCGATAAAGTTTCCGGATGGATCCAGTAGCGCAATGTTTGAACTGTGTTCGATTGTGTCGTCTGGCTTTGCGGGTAAAAGCCTGAATGCTGCGTGCAGCTGGTAGGCGAATGCCTGCAACTCCTCGACATCCCCGGTAAGGCCGATGAAGTCCGGATTGAACCCCTGCAGGTAGCTTTTAAGATGTGCCGGGGTATCCCTCTGGGGATCTACACTGACGAGGATAACCTGGACGGTCGTGATTTCGCTGGCGAGTTGGTTCAGAACTCCAAGCGTTGTCGGGCAGACATCAGGGCAGGCGGTGAATCCAAAAAAAACCAGACTCCACTGTCCCTGCAGGTCGGTTACACCTGCGGGTTGTCCGTCCTGGTCGGTCAGGCTGAAGGTGCGAATCGCTTCCTTTTGGCCAAGAGCGTGATAACCGTGGGAAGCCAGCATCTCGGTATCCGGAGTCACCGGGCGAAGGTAGTTGGCAAGCGCCAGAGAGCCGAAAACGATCGCGGCCAGGACGATCCTGTGGATTGCTGGATTTCGGGCCTGAACCAACGGAACTGAGGCACTGTTCAAATCGGCACCATGTAGTGATCGATCAGCAGCGCAGCGAAGAGTAATCCGAGATAGGCAATTGAGTACCGGAAGGTTTTGATCGGTGTCTGGCTGTCGCTGCCAACAATCATCGCAATTGACAGGTAGATGAAGTAAGCCCCCAGGGCCAGCGCCGCGAGCAGATAGGCAATGCCGCTCATGCCAGTGAAATACGGAATCAGGGTTACGGCGACCATAATCAGTGTGTACACGAGGATGTAAATCCTGGTCGTAGCGATGCCATGGGTAACCGGTAACATGGGTACATCCGGTAATTTACGATAGTCTTCGATTCGATCAATGGCCAGTGCCCAGAAATGTGGTGGTGTCCAGGCGAAGATAATGAGCACCAGCAGGAGGCCACCACCGTCTATGCTGTTGGTGACCGCCGTCCAGCCAAATAGGGGGGGTGCAGCTCCGAACAATCCGCCGATGACAATGTTCTGCGGAGTCGCCCGTTTGAGGTACACACTGTAAATCACCCCGTAGCCAACCCAGGACGCAAGGTTCAGTGCAGCAGTGAGTGGATTGACGAACAGCACGAGAACAAGTGTGCCAGCCAGGCCGGTCGCGATGATAAACCTGATCGCCTGCAGGGATGAAATTCGGCCCCTGACCACAGGCCTGTTGCGGGTGCGGGCCATTTTGGCATCGATGGAGGCGTCCAGAACATGATTCAGCGCTGCGGCCGATGCCGCGACCAGCGCGACACCAAGATTGCCAAAGAAGATAATATCGAGGGGTACAATTTCATGGGTCGCCAGGAACATTCCCACGGTTGTACACAACAACATGAGTAGTACGACATTGGGCTTACAGAGTTCCAGATAGGCACGCCAGACTGGCGGCTCTGCTAACTGCTTGATGATATCCATGGCTTAAGTGTTAAGGGTGTCGGGAGCATCTTAGTCATTGAAAACGGTGATTTCCTTGATCTCGCTCAGATTTTGATGGTTAACCATACCGGCGTGGAAAAGTGGTTCGAATTTTTTTAAAGCGATTGATTGCCGCTATACTCACGATAACTTTTCAGCGCGCTCGAACATGACTTTTGCATTATTGAGGAACCACCATGCCAGATCCAGTTAATCGTCGGGCGATACAACGTTTATCTGCCGCTTCGCCGCTCGAAACCCAGCTGGAAGTGCTGGCCAATGACGGGGGTGTCATCATCGAAGGCATGTTTTCGACCGATACAATCGAGCAAATGAACCACGACGTGGCGGCTGTTGAAGGCCAATTTGAACCCGGGGGTGCAACCCAGGGGCTCGGCGCAGCGGGTAAATCTTTTGTCGGCAACAACACAATTCGATTTTCCAGCCTGGGTAAAGTGTCTCCCGCGTTCTTCGAAATGCTCGATAATCCCACATACGCCGGTCTCGCGGATGCGGTGTTGTCTCCGCATTGTGGCTCCTATTGGGTGAACACGGCCCAGGTGATGTTAATTGGTCCTGGTTCAACCGCTCAGGTTTTACACAGGGACTGCTTTAACTGGTTTCAATGTTGCGCTCCGCACTGGCCTGATAGTCCGGAGGTGACCTTAAGTGCCATGATTGCACTTGAGGAAGTTACCGAGGAATTGGGTGCGACGCGCGTGATACCGGGCAGTCATCTCTGGGATAACATCGGTGAAACCGGCGAGGCCGAGCAGACCGTCCCTGCCGAGTTATCAGTAGGTGATGCACTCGTGTATTCCGGTAAATTGGTGCACGGCGGCGGTGCTAATGTCACAGATCACTGGCGTCGGGCGATGCACCTTAGTTTTCTGGTTGGTTGGCTAACGCCGGAGGAATCCTCGCCGCTCGACTACACCGATGAGGATTTGAAGCATCAGTCCGCCCGAGTTCAACGATTACTTGGCCACAGCTCCTATGATCCGCGTCCGTTGTATGGCGGTGGGCTATGGCTACGCAATGCGAGTGAAATTGAGCCGTTGCAATGAGGTTGCGATTGATACTGCGCTTAATCCAGGCAGCTAAACTGACCCTGGCAGGTCTCGCGCTGGCCTTCATGATGCTGGAGTCGAGGGCAGCTGCAGTTGATTTCGAGCGACAGGCAATTACGGTTGCTTTGACGCAGGAGCCACCAAACATCAATTCCATGCAGACTACCGATATCGTCAGCTATTTTATTATAGGGCACGTTAACGAGGGACTTTTGCGTTACGATCAGCGTGGTCGGATCGCACCCGGAGTGGCTCAATCCTGGCAGGAGGAACCGGGCAAAATAACCTTCCACCTTCGCGATGATGCGCTCTGGTCAGACGGCTCGCAGGTCACCGCTCATGACTTTGTCTTCGCCTGGCGGCAGGTTAGCGATCCCGCCAGTGCCGCACCGTTTGCCGCGATTATGCACCCGATAATGAATGCCGAATTGGTGCAATCCGGACAAGTACCGGTTGCCGCCCTGGGAGTCGAGGCGATTGATGATCTGACGCTTGAGGTCAGGTTGCAGCGTAATTGCGGGTATTGTCTCAGCCTGATGACCCATGCGACATTTTTCCCAGTCAATGAAGCGTTTTATCAACAGCGGCCCACATCCTATGGCGCCGAAGTTGCTGATCTTCTGTACAACGGGCCGTTTAAGCTGACGCGATGGACTCATGGCAGCGCGCTGACGCTCGTTAAAAACGAACGTTACTGGAATCGCGACCAGATTATTCTCAATGAAATAAATGTGGCCTACATTACCGAGGACAACCGCACCCGACTGAACCTGTTCCGCGACGGCAGTATTGCCCTTGCCAGGTTAGGTGCAGAAACAGTGCGGGATGCATCTGAACAGGGTCTTCGATTACGCACGTTTGTCTCCGGCGGGGTCGCCTATGTCTGGTTCAATCATCGCCCGGAACGGGTTACGGCGAACCGGAAAGTCCGCAAGGCGGTGCAACTGGTGTTCGATAGCGACACATTTGTGAACAGGGTAATCGCCATTCCGGGCTACAAACCAACGGATACCTTTTTTCCTTCCTGGCTGAACGGTGTTAACAGTAAATTCAGGGATGAATACCCGCCTGTGCCGGTCAGTCCGGACCCGGTAGCAGCGCGCCGTTTGATTGAGGAAGTGCGACAGGAAATGGGGTCCATGCCAGAAATGACGTTGTTAACCGTGACGTCACCCACGGGCAGTAAGGTTGCTGAGTATTTTCAGGGACTGCTGCGGCAAAACCTGGGAGTTGATATCAAAGTTGATCAGCAAACCTTTAAGCAGTATCTGGAAAAAGCACGGAACGGGCAGTTCGACCTGGTGATGTCCAGTTGGTATCCGGATTTTGACGATATTGTGACCTATGCTGATCTGATGGCGTCCTGGAATCCAAACAACAGGGGGCGTTATTTCAACCCGGAGTATGATCAGTGGTTCAGTGTGCTCAGGGAATCCGCGGACATGAAAACACGGATGCAGGCGGGAGCTGAGTTACAACGCATCATAATTGATGACGTGCCGTTGCTGCCGACCGCGGAGACGGGCTCTGCTTATCTGCAGCATGCCAAACTTAAAGGCGTCATCCGTCGTGTGATTGGTCAGGATCCTGACTATACCTTTGCCCGTGTTGTTCGGTAGTTGCCTGCATTGCGTAAAGAAAACACGCAAATCTTGAAGTGGCGCAATGCTTAAACGATGGCGAAATAACGCTGATACTCCCAACTGCAGGGTTTGTCACTATCCGGGTCACCGCCTTCTGTATGAAAGGCAAACCATTCAAGCTGCCGTGTTTTCAGCCAGTAGTCCACCACATCAGCACCTAAAACCTCGCGAAGCAGTTCATCCTGCCTGAGCGCTTCAGCTGCCCGGGTGATGGTCAAAGGCAATCGCTTAATACTGTCAGGTAATCCCCAGCCGATGAATTTGAACTCATCAGGCGGCTCAATCTTGTTGTTAACACCGGCGAGACCACCGGCAAGGATCACCGCAATTCCAAGATAAGGATTCAAATCGGCAGCCCCCAGACGGTGTTCAATCCGCGTTGATTTAGGGGTTCTGGAGACCAGCCGTAAAGCCGTTGATTTGTTCTCTTCTCCCCAGGTGGCAGTCAAAGGGGGGGCTGAGAATTCCTTCAGGCGACGGTAAGAATTGATGGTCGGGCATAAGTAGGAGACCGCGCCGGGCATTGTTTTGATGATGCCGCCAATCCAATTGCGTAACAGTTGTGAACGATTGTCCGGCTGGGTCGAATCGTAAAATGCCGGCTTTCCATTTTGCAGCAATGAGTGGTGAACGTGCATGCCACTGGAGTAACCGGGCATTGGATGCGCCATGAAGGTTACACTCATATCCAGGTCGACCGCGACCTCATAGAGCACGTTCTTAACGCGCATCACGTCGTCGGCGATGCGCAGCGGATCGGCCGGACTCAGGTTCAGCTCGATCTGGCCGACCCCCGCTTCGTCATTCCATCCTTCCCAGGAAATACCATACCAGTCCAGGCGTTTGGTCACCTCATCCATGAATGTCTTGGCGTGGTAAGCGTTGCGAAGATAATAAATGTTCTGCAGTTTTGACGCGCCGACGGGGGTCAGTCCCTGATATTTTTTTCTGCTGGCCTCTTCGAACGAGTTCTGAAACAGGAAAAACTCCAGCTCGCAGGTCGCTTTGACGGTATAACCCAGATCAAAAATCTCCGCGACAATGTTTTTCAATAATGTGCGCGGACACAGATTGATGGGAGTGCCATCCACCTGGGTAAAATCGCAGATTACGTGGCCAAGGTTCGGATCTGTGCCATCGGAAATGAGCGTGTCCAGATCCGGTTTTACTGCGATATCGCCCAGGGCATGTCGTCTGAAAGGGTGCCAGAAAGTCATATGCGGAGTACCGGCCAGATCCATGGCTAACGCCAGGTCACTGATACCGTGACCTTCCGGTAAGGTTTTTAGAAATTTATTGCGATTACAGTATTTACCAAGACTTGCGCCGTCCAACGTCGTTACCTGGGTGCGCACGGTATCCACATGGTGTCGGTCGAGCCACGACTCGAGGTTCTTCTCACCCTTAAATGGAGTATCAGTCATGGCCGGGATTCCCTAACATTAGATTGAAGGTGACTTCGCTGAGTACGACCATGTGTTCCAGTGAACCCAAAATTTTCAAGCGCCCCTGCATGACCTCATTAGCAAGGACACCGGATCCATTGAGCAGGCTCGACAGGGATTTTGAGTCACCGTGCAGCTCAACCTCATGGGAATCGCTGCCAAATTGAAGACTACGCTGCTCGTCCGTATTCGTAATTTTGATGCCGGTGGGCATACCAGGGATTTGCGCGGTCAGATCCCAGAACCTTTTTGCAGCCTCTGTCCAGCTGGTAGTAATTGGCTCCAGTAACTGGCCTACCCTGTATGCAAACAGCGGGTGTCGCCACAATCGCTCGACCCGCGGTTTCGCATCCATGTCGGCGAAATCCAGATGAATGATAATTTTTGCATCACGGCTGACCCCGTGCCGAATCCTGGTTTGTCCGGGAGAGAAATCGATGGTGAGTGCCTGTGGGTCAGTGGTTGACGCCAGCGCACAACTACCGATAAGCGTGGCGGCGATTTCCGATCGTGCAGGAAGCGCAAGCGATGCTTTTAGCATATTGCCGAAGATCAACACGATTGGCACCGGATCATCTTCCAGAATTACTTCAAGATCAGCCATGTAGGGTCGGGTCCAGTGGAAGTGGGGCAATCTTAGAGGCTGCGATTTATGAATACAAACTGTACAGTTGCATTTCAGGCATACGTGGTTGAGGTGAGCCTTGTCCCTGGATGAGCAATATCAGGTCGTACTTTGGTTGATGGCCATCGCGGGCCCTCTGGTGCTGGTTGTGCTGCTCTTCGTTGCAGCACCCTATGGTCGTTTCTCGCGTGCAGGCTGGGGACCTCGAATAGACAACCGCATCGGCTGGTTATTGATGGAGGCTCCGGCCAGCCTTGTGGTTGCCTGGGTGATGCTGTTTGAGATGACCACGACCGTCACTTCAATGGTATTTTTACTGCTCTGGCAGCTGCACTATTTCCACCGTGCCTTTGTCTATCCATTTACATTAACGAGCAATCGATTAATGCCGATCTCGGTGGTGCTCATGGCCGTGGCATTCAACTGCGTCAATGGCTTCCTCATCAGCTACCATTTCGTCCTGAACGCGGACCAGTACACAACAGACTGGTTTTACACGCCACTGTTTATTGGCGGATGCTGCTTATACTTCGCGGGTTTCTGGATCACGAAACGATCCGATGCACTGCTGCGAGCATTACGCGGACCAGGTGAATCTGGTTACAGGATTCCAAGAGGGTTTCTATTTGAGCGAGTCAGCTGCCCGAATTATCTTGGGGAGATAATTCAGTGGTCCGGCTGGGCATTGCTGACCGTGTCCGGCGCAGGTGTTGTGTTCCTTATCTGGACCCTGGCGAATCTTTTACCGAGGGCGCTGGCCAGCCACCAGTGGTATAAGGAAACCTTTGCGGACTATCCGCGCGATCGCCGCGCGTTGATACCGGGTCTACTCTGAGGTCGGCTGACCAACCCGATAGGGCGAGAAAACAGCCAGCAACGCGGGTAATGATATCAGCGTCAAAAATAACAGTGCCGTCAGGGCGCAGGTAAGCAGTACCCCAATTGAGTAGATGCCCTGGTGCGTCGAAAATGACAATGCCCCGAATGTGCCGAGCGTGGTCAAGGTGCTGAGAAACACCGCCCTGGGGGTGCTGGATCTAACCAGGGCGGTGAGGTCTTTGGATTCTCGAAAGCGTTCCACCACGTGAATGCCATTGTCGACACCCAGGCCAAATATTAGCGGCACCACGACCACATTGGCCATATTCAGCGGCAAATCGACCAATACTGATGTCGCGAAGGTGACCAGGGTTGTAATCGCCAGGGGAATTAATACGAGGATCGAATCGACGACGGAGCGCAGGGCCAGGATCAGCACCAGCAGAATCAGGACCACGGCAACGGAAATCGCCTGGCCAAAAGCTGACAATACGATTTGCCCGATTCCAAGCTCGACAATCGGACGGCCGGTTGCATTATCGACAACAGATTGTACCTCGTCAGCAAAGGAACGCATGGCGGCAACAGGGATAATGTCATCACCCGGCGTGACGGTGACCAGTTGCTCGCCACCCGGTGCGATGAGTCTGTGACGAAAGGTTGCGGGAAAATCTTCGAACGTAAAAGTTTTGACATTGATCGCCTTGTTTAGCCAGTTGAGCTCATCCTGCATGGGCTGGATCACATTCTGTTCAAATTGCGTTTTGGTGTGAGTATCCTGATTAGCAAGTTGCAGCAGCTCAGTCAGGAGCGCGGCCACGGCATCGCTGAGTTCGCTATCCTCCGTGCTTTGTCGGGCGAAGTCTTCAAGGCTTGCTGCCAATTGGCTTATCGCCTGATCCCTCAGACGATCGCTGTCGGCAGATGACCGGTCCGGTGTCTTCTCCTGATAGAAAGTGCTTGCCAGCATGATCTGTGCGTCTTCGAGGATGAATCGTTTCTCCTCCTGATCCACAGGCACATAATCGCGAGGAATCTTCACTTCAGATACAGTGTCCAGGGTCATCAGACGTGCCTTGGTCTGTGCCGCGTCGGCCTCACTGGCGGCAACGTAACTGATGACAAAATCGGTAATCACATCCTGGTCCTGAAGTTCGCGAAAAGTGGTCATCGCTTCGGAATTCTGGTCCTTCAGTGACAAGGTGCTGTAGTCAAAATAGGCGTTGCGTGATATGAACAGCGCGAGCAGCGCGACACCTAAGGTAACGGCGACAATCAGGTGGCGATATTCGAGCATTAACAGTGAAATGTTCGCCACCAACAATCGTTTCCGCGGTAGCACAGGATCCTTGACGAGTGTAAAAAATGCCGGGATCACCGTGAGTGAAACAATCACGGCGATAATCATTCCTCCGCCGGAGATAATCCCAAGTTCAGCAAGGCCGATATACTCCGTTGGCACAAATGCCAGGAATCCGATTGCCGAGGTGATGCCACAGAGACTGATGGCGGGGCCGAGATCCCGGGTGGTCGTCTCGATGGCATCCTGTTTGCTTCGGTCGCGCAACTCCTCCTGGTATCGCAGACTGATATGGATGGCGAAGTCGACCCCGAGTCCGATAAACATGACCAGAAAGATAATTGAAATGGTGTTGTACTGACCAACCGCGAGCGTCGCGTAGGCCGCCGTGCAAATAAGACCGATGATCATGGCCAGATACGTTGCGATGATCACGCGAAGGGAGCCTACCCCAAAAACCAGAATCCCCAATAAAACGACGGCGGCGATCGAGCCAGCCAGCTGCGCACTGTTCATGGCGCTTTCAATCTCGCCATGATCGAGTGGAATCTGACCGCTCAAGCGGACGCTAACGAGATCCTTCTGCGGCATCTCGAGGGAACTGATAGTGTCGCGAATGGTGCCGATGATGCGTGCATTCGGCAGACTGATGCCAAAATTCTGAGCACCTTGGACGAAAATGACACTATAGAAATCAACGTCACTGTCGCGGTTTAACATTTCGTCACGCCAGGCAACTGGTGAGGGATGGCCGGATAGAGTCTGGTGGATATTGTCGGCCAGTAACCGGAATATCCCAGCCATGCCCGGGGGCAAGGGTTCGTCTGCGCCAAGTGCGTCGTCAAACAACGTAAATAGTCCGCGCAGGCCAGGGTCCCGGGCGATAGCGGTGAGCACCGGCTGTGCATCCGCGAGGTTTGAAACCAGGGTGTCAAGATCATCCACTGACAGGAACAGCAACGCATGGTCTTCCAGGAAGACATCGTTTTCCGGTGCATAAACCATCTCGAAAGTGTCAGTGTCTGCGCGGAGCAGTTCCTCGAGTCGGCGAGACACGGCGCGTACGTCAGCCATTTTTGCGCCGCTGATGACCACAAACGTGTTGTTTGCGTATTGGGGATAAGTATTCTGAAAGTCGTTGTAGGTAGCTTTCCAGGCGGTGTCCTGCCTGATGAGTTTTCCCGTGTCCGAATTAATGCTGAAGCGGGAAACAGCGAAATAGCCTGACGCCAGCGTTACGAGGGCGACAATGAGCAACACGGTTACCGGCCTCGCGGTTACAAATCGGGTCCAGCGGATGAGCAGGGTCTGATACATTCGATAACCGCGACGGACTACTGTGGTATCACAAATCGGCCCTGGTTCGATTGGCCTGGATGGTTTGCTGTATCTCCTCGATCACCCCCTCGATCCCGCTTGCCTTAAAGGTTTCAGCGTAGGTCGCCCGTTTTAGTGACAGATCGGAGACGCCATTGGCGACCACATCAAAAATCTTCCACTGATCTTCGGATTCGATCAGCTGGTAGTCGAGGTCAACTGTGTCATCACCGGTCAGCAGGTTGGTACGTACAATTGCACGATTATCGCTAACGGCTTGCTCTGAGCGTATTTCGAAGTGTTGCCGGGTATAAATCGGGAAACGGCTGGCGTAACTGCTGATGATCACTTCGGCCATGAGTTCGGTCAATTGTTGCTGCACGATATCTGGCAATTTACGCCACTGCCTGCCCAGTGCTATACGGGCAACGGTTGAGGTATCGAATGTTTGCTTTACAACGGGGCGTAAAAGCTCAAGGCGCTGTTCGTAGTTTGAAGATTTCATCATGTCGATGAGGCCTGCATGAAAGGTCTCGACCGGCGATATGGTGTTGGCAAGGGCGCTGTTGAGCGACAGGAGCAGGGCAATGGCCGTTGCGCTGCAGCTAGACATTCTCGACGAACTCCACCACCTCGAGATTGAATCCGGAAATTGCATTAAAGCGTGTGGGAGAACTGAGTAGCCGCATCTTGCCGACCCCGATATCCCTGAGTATCTGGGAGCCTGTGCCAATGACCCGATAAACGCCAGCCTCGGTCGTATGGCGTTCCTCGGGCGGTAAATCGGGGAAAGCCCTGACCTGGGCGAGTGCCTCGTTCTGGGATATCTCCTGGCCGACCACGACAACCACGCCTTTTCCTTCCTCGGCAACCCGGGCGAGTGAATCGTTGAGCGACCAGGTTTTTTTGAACCCCGGGCGTTCTGTGCCAAGGATGTCCCGCAATGGATTCACGACCTGGACCCGGGTGAGGCAGGGCTCATTTTCGTCGATTTCACCTTTAATGATGGCGTAGTGAACCGACTCGGATATTCTGTCTGTGTAGGTGCGCAATAAGAAATCGCCATGCTCTGTCGTGATGGGCCGTTCGTCCGTCAATTCAATGGTCTTGTCATGCAGCGAGCGATAGTGAATTAAATCGGCAATCGTGCCGATCTTGATGCCGTGTTTTTCCGCGAAGGCTTCCAGTTGCGGTCGTTGTGCCATGGTGCCGTCTTCGTTCATCACTTCAACGATCAGCGCCGCGGGCTCGTAGCCTGCCATGCGTGCCAGGTCGCAGCCGGCTTCAGTGTGCCCGGCGCGAGTCAGCACGCCGCCACGTTTCGCAATCAGTGGGAAAATATGACCTGGCATCACCAGATCCGAGGGTTTGGCATTTTTTGCCACAGCGTCTCGGACTGTCTTGGCCCGGTCTGCAGCAGAAATACCTGTGGTAATGCCATCGGCTGCCTCGATGGATACGGTGAAGTTTGTTTCATGCAAAGAGGAGTTTTGTTCCACCATCAGTGGCAGATTGAGCTGCTGCCCTCTCTCCTCGGTAATTGTCAGACAAATCAATCCGCAGGCATGGCGGGCGAAGAAGGTAACATGTTCCGGGGTCACTACATCCGCGGCGATAATCAAGTCGCCTTCGTTCTCGCGATCCTCGTCATCCATGATCAGAACCATTTTCCCCTGGCGAAATTCCTCCAGAACTTCCTCTATGGTGTTAATTGACAAGTTTATTGGCTCCGCTGGATGTAGTCGCGGAGTATACACTGGCCTTTATTTCCGTTGTTGGCTAATTTTCCTGTCGGCGGCAGTTCCGGTGAACCTCACGTATACTGACCTGCTCGGCACTGATGCGAATGGAAGGTCAATTGAATCTGGATAAGCATAAATTCCTTGAGGCGCTTGGCAAAATCTCGGGAGAAAATGTCATCTCGGACCGGTCACTGCTGACGGTCTATGAAGCCGACGGTCTGACCGCGAAGAAACAGTTGCCATGGTTGGTGGTGTTGCCACGGGAAGTTCAGGAAGTCCAGGAAATTGTGCGGCTCTGTCATCAACATGATGTTCCTGTTGTCGCTCGGGGTGCTGGTACCGGGCTTTCAGGCGGGGCAACGCCACATGCCGAGGGTGTCCTGCTCAGTCTGGCGAGGTTCAATCGAATCGTCTCGGTGGATTTTGAAAATGAGCTTGCCACCGTTGAGCCGGGAGTGACTAACCTCGCGATTTCGGATGCGGTGCGCGAACAGGGATTTTTCTACGCTCCGGATCCCTCGTCACAAATTGCCTGCACGATTGGCGGCAATGTCGCGGAAAATTCAGGCGGTGTTCATTGCCTTAAATATGGATTGACGGTCCACAACGTCGTCAAACTGAAGCTGATTTCACCTGAAGGTGAACTCTATGAACTCGGCAGCGAGGCGTTCGATTCACCCGGGTATGACTTGCTGGCGTTGCTACATGGCTCGGAGGGCATGCTTGGCATTGTCATCGAGGTGACGGTGAAATTGACTCGAATTCCCGACGCGATCTGCGTGGTCATGGCGGGATTTACTGAAACGGCCGATGCAGCGAACAGTGTGAGTGACATCATTGCACGGGGTATTCTGCCCGCCGGCCTGGAAATGATGGACCAACCGGCAATTCATGCCGCTGAAGCATTTGTTTCTGCCGGTTATCCACTCTCCGCGGGCGCTTTGCTGTTGTGCGAACTCGACGGTCATCGCAGTGAACTGGAACAACAGATCACCGATATCAAAGCAATATTTGAAAACCGCTCTGCCACGAGTGTTGAAGTTGCCTTTGACGGAGACCAGCGGGACAGATTGTGGCTTGGACGAAAGGCCGCATTCCCTGCTGTGGGACGGCTGGCACCTGACTACTACTGCATGGACGGAACGATTCCCAGACGGCAACTGGCAACTGTACTGGCGAAAATTTCCGAGCTGTCCACAGAGTTCGAACTCAAGGTGGCCAACGTCTTTCATGCCGGTGATGGCAATCTGCATCCGCTTATTCTTTACGATGCCAACAACGAGGGTGAGTTGCAGCGTGCGGAAGCTTTCGGCGCGAGGATTCTGACCCTGTGTATTGATCTTGGGGGAACGATTACCGGTGAACATGGGGTGGGTATCGAGAAAATTGATCAGATGTGTGTGCAGTTCAGCAGCGATGAGCTGAGCTTGTTTCACGGCATCAAGGCGGTGTTTGATTCAACCGGCATACTGAATCCGGGCAAAGCTGTGCCTACCTTAAGTCGCTGTGCGGAGTTCGGTGCCATGCACGTGCATGCCAGCGCGGAGGAGAAGTTTCCAGGACTGGAACGCTTCTAGCCCGCCTTATTCACGAAGGCGACACAGTTAAATCGTTAGATTATTGTATTTCAATAGGTTAGGTAAAAATGGTGGTCAATTCGTGAAACACAGTCTGTGTCTGAATGGTTTTCTGACAATTCTGCCTTCGAATCTTGAACAAAATCGCTCAAGACATAGCTACGGCTATGTCTTTCACGATGTTTGTCCAACCTTCTTCGCCACAATTGCCATAAAATCCATTCCCTTCATGAATAATGCGGGCTATCGATGCGGGTAAGGCGAAGCCATGTGGCGTTCGTGCATAGTGATGGAAACACCAGTCTACACCGGCACCATCCATTTCGGCGAAAAAGCGAGTTCTGCTTTCCTGAGGGACCAGGTGATCATCTGCACCATTTTCGATAAGCACGAGGGTTTTCGTGTTGTATTGGTTTGTGCAGGGTTTTAGCGTCGGTCGCACCACACCGACATTGGCAGGGCTGGCGTCCTCACCGGTTTGCTGCAGACCATGGAACGATACAACACCGGAGAGGTTCAATCCGGCGCGCACGGCTTCGAGCACTGCGACACCACCGAAGCAATAACCAATCGCCGCGGGTAGGACACTGGAATCGACTAACGGATGCGCGAGGCCCTGCTCAATCCATTGGTTCAGCAGTGCACGAAAAGCGCCGTGGTCATGATCGAGTGAAACCATCGCCTCAAAGGATCTGATTAAATGCTCTGGCACCTTGCTGGTATCCGCAGGCCACAATCGGTCTTCCTCGGTGATCAGGTTTCCGTACAGATCGATTGCGAGCCCTACATACCCAAGGCGCGCAATATATTCAGCGACGTTTTGGTCGAAAAACTTAAGACCCTGATAGTTATGGATAACAAGCACCAATGGCCGTGGACCCACATGCGCTGATGGTGCGACGAGGGACCCTCGATACTCATTTCCCTGAAATTCGAAACTCACCTCGTCGCATTGCAGATCGGGCGCGGCTGGCCAGAAGTCGGGAGTCGTGCTCATCTGTTTCTCCTCTGAAATGTGTCTTTCCGTTTTCATCGTGCTCAGTGATCAGGACTTCGCGAGCGCCCGCGCCAGTGCAGGACGTGCGTAACAGGCATCGGCCCAGCGCTGGACATTGGAGTGTTCAGCGTAACCAAAATCAATCATCTTCATAAGATGCATGACCGCAGCAACATTGAGGTCTGCGACTGAGAAGTGCTCGCCGATCAGCCACTCGCGATTTTCCAAAACAGCATCCAGCACTTTCAGCGGTCGCTGCAGACCCTTGCTGGCACCCTCAACAATCTTCGGATTGCGCCGGTCTTCAGGCGTAAACAACTTTTGTACGACGATCTGCATTTGCAAGGGTTCGAATTCGGTGATTCCCCAGAAACTCCATTGCAAGGCTGTCGCTTCGTCATTGGTGTTTTGCGGGTAGAGTGCGCCGCCATACTGCCTGGTCAGATAAAGATTGATCGCCATGGACTCAAACAACTGTAGATCGCCATCGATCAATGCGGGTATTCGCCCATTTGGATTTACCGTTAAATAGTCAGCCTCTTTTGAATCTGCCCCAAAAGTGACCGGCACATGCTCGTAGTCGATGCCAACTTCTTCAATTCCCCAGATTGCGCGCAGTGCGCGTGAACCGGAAATGCCGAACAGTTTTGGCTTACTCATAAGGAGGTTCCTTTATTAGAATGAGGATCTGTAGCGAATGTTGTCTTGCAACCGGCATTTGATATCCCCGTTCTGAATGTATGAAGAGCATTTGCAGGCTTTGTAGGCCGGAGAAAATGCGCAGAAGAATAAACCACATCGGCGGGAGGGGATCAACCTGACCTTCACGATCGATAAATTCAGTCGGCGATAACCTTGCCATAGTCTGCAACCAGCGCCGGACTGATAAACCGGTGGGTCAGCATTATCCGTGGCACATCCCGGCAGTTTCGCGTCGGCGCATGGAGCAGGCGCATATCCATAAAGAAGACATCACCCGTGTTCCCGGTTAACTCGATAACCTGAAGCTCGATTTCTCCAACATGACCGGCTTGCTGCAGGAACTGATTTCGTTCAGCTGAGTCGCGAGATAAAAGACTGGCGAAATAGGGTTCGCGTTTCAGACGTCGCCTGACTTCTTTGGAGCTGATGCGTGCGCCGGTATTCAATAGCCGATGAGATCCTGCCACCACAAGGGTACCACCCCCGCCTGGCGGCAGATTATTGAGCACAACAAACAGTTGAATTCCGGGGGCCTTGCCGTCGGGCAATCGCGGTGCATCCAGATGCCAGATCGAATAGGGTATCTCCCAGATGTCTGCGTTCGGAAATGTGAACAGTAGCTGGGGGGAGCGGTGTATGTCGTCGAGAACTGCTTCACCAGCGAGTTCCTTCGCGATGCTGATTACCTCGGGTGTTAGTGCGTCGCGAAACGCGGCACTTCCCTTTGTATCTTTCAGACCGACGATACCAGCGCGCTGAAGTTTGTCGTCGTTGATCGCTGGCAGCTGCCAGGTGTTGTCGCGACGAAATCCAAGCCTGGTTAAGGGCTTGTAGATCGCTTTCACTGCCGCCTCGGTAATTGCTTCTGGTATCAGTCCCGGAAAGTGTATCAATCCCCGGGAAGCGAAAGTCTGGTGATCGGTCTGGCACAACATCTGTGCAGTTTACACGCTTGTTTTGCGGGTTATACCTCGAACCAGTTTGAAAATAGATCAGCGCAGCTGCGATGCTCTTTGATCCCGATCAATTGACACGCCTCGCTGCCAATGCAAGCATCATTTCCTGACTAATAGCAGTAGAGCAAATGATGCCCCAGACGAAAGCCATCGACAAAGAAGCCCTGAAACGTAAATACATGGAAGAACGCAACAAGCGCCTGCGCCCGGATGGCAATGCGCAGTACGTCCGCATCGAGGGCCAGTTGTCACATTATCTTGATGACCCTTATGTTCCAGTTACGGAACGCGAACCCAAAACCGATCACGTGACGGTGGCGTTCATCGGCGGCGGCTTTGCAGGGCTGGTCACCGGGGCCAGGCTTGTTGAACAGGGCGTCACTGATGTACGAATTATTGACAAGGGTGGTGACTTCGGCGGCACCTGGTACTGGAACCGATATCCAGGCGCTATGTGTGATACGGCCTCGTTCGTGTACATGCCGCTGCTGGAAGAAACCGGGCACATGCCAACGGAAAAGTACGCCCATGCGCCAGAAATCCTCGGCCATTGCCAGCGGATCGGAAATCAATACAGCCTGTATGACAATGCGCTGTTTCATACCCAGGTTACCGCGCTCAACTGGGATGAAGCTGCCAAAGTATGGCAAATCAAAACCAACCGGGGTGATGACTTCACGGCTCAGTTTGTTGGCATGGGTACAGGTCCGCTGCATGTTCCAAAACTGCCCGGGCTTTCCGGTATAGAAGAGTTCAAGGGCCATTCTTTCCATACCAGTCGCTGGGACTATGATTATACCGGTGGCGATGCCAATGGAGCGCCACTTGATGGGCTCGGTGATAAGCGAGTGGCATTGATTGGTACCGGGGCGACCGCCGTGCAGTGCATACCGCACCTGGCGGCAGCGTGTAAAACCTTCTATGTATGCCAGCGCACCCCATCGTCTGTGGATGTGCGCGACAACCAGCCAACTGATCCAGATTGGTTCAGGGGGATCGCGACCCCTGGCTGGCAGCAGCGGTGGCTTGAAAATTTCACCCAAAACCAGACGGGTGGCATTGCAGCAGAAGACCTCGTGAAGGACGGCTGGACGGATTTGTCGCGTCGCATTCGAGCGAAAATCAATAGCCTGCCAGAAGCTGACCGAGGTAACCCGCTGAAGATGTTGTCTGCCTATGAAGACTCCGATTTTGAGAAGATGGAAGAAATCCGGGCACGAATTGATTCCGTGGTCGAAGACAAACAGACGGCGGATCAACTGAAGGCCTGGTATCGACAATTGTGTAAGCGACCATGTTTTCATGATGAGTACCTGGATGCCTTCAACGAACCCTCAACAGTTTTGTTAGATACCGATGGAAAAGGTGTGGAAAGAATCACTGAGCGGGGTGTTGTTGTCGGGGGCATTGAGTACGAAGTGGATTGCATTATCTACGGCACCGGATTTGAAGTGGGCACGGAACTGGTGGCACGCACAGGTTTCGAAACTACCGGGCGCCGAGGGGTGACATTGACGGACTACTTTGCCGAAGGCATGCGCAGCAAGCACGGCATCCATGTCCGCAATTTCCCGAATGCGTTTTTCGTGCAACCCACCCAGGGTGCCAACCTGATCTCCAACGTCCCGCACAACATCATTGAATCGGGAATGACCATCGCGATGATGGTCAGGCACGCCCTTGATCACGATTACCAGACAGTCGAGGTCAGCCAGCAGGCGCAGGATGAATGGGTTGATTTGTTGATGACGGGTCCTGGGATGATGCTGGGATCACCGGATTGCACACCCGGTTATTACAATAATGAAGGCCAGCCAGCGTCAGACGGGGCGAAATACCATGTGGGATACCCAACCGGGGCAACGGCGTACTTTAAATACATCAAAGCGTGGCGGGAAAACGGAGACTTCGAGGGGATAGAATTCGACTAGCCGGGAAATCAATAGCCCCTGGCTGGAAGTTTGGCCGCATTTTGAGGACGCGCTCGGCTATGTGCTATCTTCGGCGATACCATTTGGGAGAAACCACAGATGACAAAGACAGCTTCAGATGAGCCGGTTGATGTACTGATTATCGGTGCAGGAGCATCGGGGGCTGCTGTTGCCTGGAGCCTGGCTGATACCAAAATGCGCATCGTCTGCCTGGAACAGGGAGACTGGATGAAGCAGTCTGAATACCCGACCAATAAGACTGACTGGGAAGTGCAGCAATTTGGTCCTTTTAATATTGACCCGAATATCCGCAAGCGTGAAACCGATTACCCGATAAACAATGAGGGCTCACCGATCAACGTGGTTAACTTTAACGGCGTGGGTGGCGGAACGATTCTCTACGCGGCTCACTTCCCTCGTTTGCATCCCTCGGATTTCAAGGTAAAGACACTGGATGGTGTTGCAGATGACTGGCCAATCAGCTACGAGACGCTCGAACCCTATTTTGGCCAGAATGATCGAATGATGGGCGTTTCCGGTCTGGCGGGCGATCCGATGTATCCGCCAAAGCAACCGCCGTTACCGCCAATCCCGCTCGGTCTTGTGGGTGAAACCGTCGCGCGAGGCTACAACAAGCTCGGCTGGCACTGGTGGCCATCCGACAGCGCTATTATTTCGCAGCCCTATAACGGCAGAGACAAGTGCCTGAATCTCGGACCCTGCATTTCCGGTTGTTCCCAAGGGGCGAAATCAAGCACCGATATCACCTACTGGCCAGAAGCGATCAGGGCGGGGGTTGAACTTCGAACTCGCTGCCGGGTTCGGGAAATTACCCTCGACGATCAAGGGATGGCCGATGGTGTTATCTACTACGATGACCAGGGCGAAGAATGCTTCCAGAACGCGGAAGTCGTTATCATGGCCTGCAATGGCGTTGGTACACCGCGGATCCTGCTGAATTCCAAATCAGATCGATATCCGAATGGGCTCGCCAACAGCAGTGGCCTGGTTGGTAAAAACCTGATGTTTCATCCAGTGGGATTTGCATCCGGTATTTTTGAGGAAAAGCTGGATAGTCACAAAGGTCCTCAGGGTTGCTGCATTCTCAGCAAGGAATTTTATGAAACTGATCTGTCCCGGGGTTTTGTGCGCGGCTACAACATGCAGATTTCCCGGGGTTCCGGCCCGTTTCATACCGCTATTCAAGGGTATATGAATGGCAAGATTCCCTGGGGTCCCGGCCATCATGAGGCGTTCCAGAAACGATTCGATCATATGGCAAACATTGGTGTGCTCTGCGAGGACCTGCCGGAAGAATGTAATACGGTAACGCTCGACCCGGACCTTGTGGATTCGAACGGCATTCCCGCACCTAAAATCGATTACACCCTGAGTGAGAACTCTCGCAGGATGCTGGATCATGGTCTTGCCCGCGCCGAGGAGGTGTTGCTCGCGGCGGGTGCCATAGAGACCACATCAAGTGGTCTGGTTCAGGCCGCAGGCTGGCATCTGCTCGGCACGGCGAGGATGGGCAAGGATCCCGAAACATCCGTGGTGAACCCATGGGGTCGCAGCCACGATGTGAAAAACCTGTTTATCGTCGATGGCAGCATTTTTGTGACCGGGGGAGGACTCAATCCTACCAGTACGATCCAGGCTGCGGCGTTGTACATCGCAGATACCATGAAGAAAAATCTGGCAAACCTGTTTGATTGAAAGGTGAAAATAATGACTGACCTGATTTCGACCGACCACCCATTGACGAATCCGCAACAGCAAACCCTGTCGGCCCTGCTCGATGTGTTAATTCCGGCCGATGATGACGGTCTGATGCCAAGCGCGGGAGAAGTTGATCTTGGTGCTTATGTGAATGAAAAGTCTCGCGACTTCCTGCCTGCGCTGATCAGCATCACAGACGAGTTTGAAGCACCGTTTGCAGCATTGTCATTCGCAGAAAGATTAGAGCAGGTGCGCTCGTGGAGCGAGGTGGAGCCTGAGCTGTTCCAGAAATTGTTGATGGAAACCTATGCCGTTTATTATCAGCAGGGAAGGGTGCTTGAAGGCATTGGCAGCAAGGCAGGTGCACCTTTTCCTGAAGGTAACACCGTTCAGTCTGGCGATCTGTCACTGCTGGATCCCGTGTTGGCTAAACCCCGGGGTTATCGCAGGGTGTAATTGCCAATCAGCTTTGAATTCAACCGACGAGTCCATCCACGCCATCGGCGACATCTTTTTCGAATTGGTCGTCGCCTCTAAAATGATAGCCACCGCCTCCCCTGAGTCTCCACTCACCAATGTTGTGGGATATATTGTCAATCAGCAGTGATTCGCTGCGTTTACAACCAATGCCGAGCCGGTCCACCGCAAGTTCACACAGGGTCGCTTTATCGGTTGTGCCTTCTTCCCACGATGTCACTATCAGGTCTGCTGTCTGATCAAAATTGTAATGTGGTGAGATGACGTCCGTCCAGATTCTCGGATTAACGGTGACGATTGCCTGGGGGAGGTGTCGAGCCAGATAGAAGTTGTAGGTAAAGTCATAAAATTCTACATGTCTGCAGCGCTCCTGCATATGTGCAAGGATCTCAGGAGGTGTAAGGGAGATGTGTTCCGCGATCAGTTCAGCGAATTCCTGATCACTCATGTCGCCAGTGTTCCAGGCCTCTCCCAGACCCTCGTCAAAGAGCCGATACACATGCTCCCATTGCGGCCCGCTGGACCAGATAAATTTCTCATCACATAAGGTATCGCCAAAGTCCCAGAGGAGGCAACGGATGCTCATCGGTCTACCCTCGTTTTAGTTTCCTGTTCAATGTTGTTCTGAGTTCAAGCTACTCACATTATGCACCGGAGGTCAGCGAGCGAAAAACGTCATTGATACTAATTTCCGTCTCTCCAGCTCTTTTCGTAAAGCGGTAACTCAGCGTTTAACTCGTACCAGCTCGCACCGTCTGAAATCCAGATATGGGCGAATTCTTTGCTGGGAATGTTGGTGTCCAAGGAGCCTAAGCTAAGTGTGATATTTTGCTTCTCATCGCGCTTCGCATAGAGAGGAGCACCGCAAGTCCTGCAAAAGTATCGCTGCTTGCCGGGGGAAGACTCATAGCAGCCCAAATGCGACTCGCCCTGCAGCTCGAAGCCATCAAGCGGAACAGAGACGACACTCGAGAAGGCACTGCCATGTGCTTTTCGACAGGTGACACAGTGACAGTGAACAATGTCACTGACCTTCCCGCTGACTTTGTAGGTAATCGCACCACAGTGGCAGCCGCCACTGATCATCGTTTCTCTCCGGGAAGGTACGGATACACCCGTCGCCCGGGATAATTGAGCAATAACATCCTTGGTTCCTGTTCGCTTTCAGATTGTCGCAATGTACCACTATGTTCTGCTCACTGCTGTCGCTGACTTGCCACTCCGGGGAGCGCCGTATCAGTACCGTTCGTTGTACCCTTTTCCATCGAGTATGCGTTGACGACACTTCTCGATTCGGGATGATCGCGTTTTTGACTGTTTCGGTGCGGTAAAGCCCGGGCGTTAACTCATTGAACGCGGACTCAAGGACTGCGTCATCGCCGAATTTTTCCTCGAGTTCTACAGGAATCGAAATTTCGATGGTACCAGCAAAATCCACCTTCGCGCCGGCTTTCTCGAGTGCGATGGCCTCGGCGATATAAGCACGCAACGTTGGTTCTAACCGTTCGATGTCATCGACGCTGGTGAATTCAAACCGGCCAGCAGCACGAGAATTCTCGCCTGGCTTTGCCAGGATCCCCTTCGGATCTTTCAACAAGGTACCTTTGAAAAACATCAGTGCGCCGAATGCTTTAAAGGGTTGCAGGATCGCAACGTTGCTTTTCTTGAACCCATAACAGGGCTTCGCCCACTTCAGGCTTTCTGTCAGGCCAGCGGCGAGGATGATCCTTCTCAATCGTTCAAATTCGGCTGACCAGTTTTTTGCATTTTCCAGATACGCATCGACCCTGGGGTCTGTGTTGCTCATATTGAGATAGAGGCCTTACACCCGTTTTTGCGAGGAGATGATGGATGGAGTGTACTGGTTTTCAAAAAGTGTACTCAAATAAGGCGATGTCTTTGTCGAAACGCCTTTCAACCAGGGCTCGAGTATGAGCGTTGTAGAAGCCCTTGTAGTTCGTGCCAGTGCCTGTCGCCTGGGAACGCGGTAGCGAAAATGACGGCATATGCGTTTTTTCCTGCACCGCTCGTAATCCGGTTTTAAGCGTTTCGAATCGCCCTATGTGGTCCACCGTGATCCTGCCACCTACGCTTTCAATAAAAGTGTGTTGGGACCGGAAATGAGCATCTGCATGATCGTCGGGAATTGAGGCGACCACTTCCACAAACTCATCGAACAGCATCCGGGGGCGAATGGCATCGTAATGCGCGAAGCAATCGGCGACACCTGATCGTTTTGTCGCATGCGTGAATCCGTTCGCTTCAAACAGGATCTTATCTCGATAGCACGAGACCAGCCTGCTCCACGGATTTCGAACGAAAGCAAAGGAAAAAAGCCCAGGAAACATCGACTCACGTTCCAGATCGGGGGTCATCAGCGGAAATGTCGATTGATGCGGATCGCCATTCGGTCCGTCCAATTTTATGCCCAGTAATTTGGAAAGCGCGATCTTGATACTCGAGCATGCTACCTTCGGTATCTCGACATATACCGACTGATAGGGCGTTATGAGTATCGCGAGTTCAGGTCCCACTTGGCACATAGGTCGTCACTGTTTGCTCTTCGTCACGACTACCCCGGCCCTGAATATTCATTGGACGTCTAACTCCTTGATTGCATCTTCCAGACGTTTCAGGTTGGCCGCAGTCCAGAGCTTCTGTCGATCATATCCTTCATCAAATTGTGGCACACCCTCCGGCAAGGTAAGCCACGAACGCTTTCGTTTTGTAAAGATGTGAGCGTCAATGTTTATCTGGCGAGGATCATCGAGCGTGCCGACCCTGAAAAGGGCCGTTGCCGGATGATTGGTTGCGGTTGTATAAATGTGATCGTGACACCTGGTACAAACATGGCGGAAGCGGTGCGGCGCGTCGTCCAGGGCCTCGGCATCAAGTGACCCGCTGACCAATCGGATGTCTTTCTCGAGCATGAATGTGGTTATTCCGAACACCGATCCGGCGGCTTTCTGGCACTTGACACAGTGACACGCGTGAACAAACAAAGGTTTATCCACCAGCTCAAAGCGAGTCGCCCCGCATGCGCACGATCCTTCAAGGTTCGATTGCGGCTGATTCATTTCTGAAGCACTTCAATTTGTTCCACCAGAAAGCGGCATGCCTTGCGTATCGATTCTCCGCTCACGTCCCCATGCATTCCGGGCGTTGCGTCCAGAACTTTCAAGCTCGAGCCGAGCGATTCATAGAGATGACGAACATTCTCAGCGATATGAATCTCATCGTCCAGCTTCTGAATGAAGTAGATCGGGACGGAGACCTCCGGTGCGCTATGGTTCATGACGATAGACTTTGGTGGCGGTTCACTTCCGAAAAGACCCAGAACTGCCGCGTTGACATCACCTGTCTGTGAAAGGAGGAAAATGCCGTACTGCGTGCCAAGTGAAAGGCCAAAGTAGACGACTGGCAACCCATATGTCTGTTGGACGTAGGCCAGAATTTTTTGCCACTCCGTCAGCAGATGATCTCTGCCATTACCAGCCCAGAATTGCTGCCACCGGGATACGACTTCAGACCATTCAGGACCACCACCACCGGCGCGCTCCCCATGAAGGGGAAGCTCGGGTACGAGTACCGAGAATCCGAACTCATTCAGGATTTTAACCGGACCGAGCACGGTCTCGTGATAACGATCGACTCCCAGGCCATGCCCAAAAAGGACGACGGCACGGGGGTGCCGGGCCGAATACAGGGAGCAGGGTACATCGGCACCCGCAGCTTCAATGATTATCTGTTGCTCACTCATTGCGGAGGGATGTGCTTCGACGAAAGCAGAATTGATGAAGTTGCGATGATCGCACGACCGAAGGCTGTGCTTACCTGATAAGCGAGGAAGGCAAGTGTAATGACAACGGCTGCTGCGCCAATTAGCTCGCCAATGGCTCCTATTGCATCCCAGTTCATTGTGGGCTCCATGAAATCTGGTTCCGGATTATGCGACCGCCGAAGCTGGCCGAGTGACTGAAAGGTACGATATTAAGATCATGCTGGGTATCTACTCAAGGGATCCATGTTTTGGCTTTTGATAAATTGTACGAACGTCATGGAGTCTCTAACCTTGAGTCCATGTCGTTGCCTCGCTCATTGGTTTGGCGGAATCAACTGCGATGACGAATCTATCGCATCGAGTTCGCGGTGATGATTACGATAAGCTGGCGAGGATGGACTATGAATTGACTGCCTGTCAATGTGTGGCATGGATTGCCATAATTCCGATGGACGAGAAATTGTCCTGCCACGCTGTCACTTGAATCTGGAGATGCATGAAAGAGCCGGGATACACTCGATCTGCGCTATCATTCATCAGCTAATACCTTTGAGATAGAAAATGACAAACAAAATTGTTGACGACCCTCGTATCGATCCAAGAATTAAAGCCATTTTTGGTTCGGTGGAACTGGGCGGGAACGGCGGTGACGTTGCCAGCCGTGAAGAGCTTCTGAGGCTGGCTAACACTGATGAAGCCATTGCCCAAAACGAAGGATTGACCGCGTTTCTCGCTTTGTGCGATACGGAAGAAATCGCCCCCTCAACGGGATTGTCTATAAGTGAACATTCAGTTGTCTCTCAACCGGATGGCAATAGCATTAACCTATGCCTGGTGAGACCTGATACAACGGATAAGTTGCCGTGTGTTTACTATATTCATGGGGGAGGCATGCAGTCCATGTCCTGCTATGACGGAAATTATCGGGCATGGAGCCGCATGATTTCCGCGCAGGGTGTAGCCGTTGTCATGGTCGACTTTAGAAATGCGTTAACGCCGTCCTCAGTGCCGGAGGTCGAGCCTTTTCCCGCGGGGTTGAATGACTGTGTTTCAGGTCTGAAGTGGACGCATGCCAACGCTGATAGGCTCAACATTTCAAGTGACAGGATCGTTGTCGCAGGGGAGAGTGGCGGCGGCAATCTCACGCTGGCGACAGGTCTGAAATTGCTTCGCGAAGGTGATATCAACCTGATTTCTGGTCTATATGCGCTCTGCCCATACATTTCCGGCATATGGCCACTCGATGAGAACCCGTCATCGACAGAAAACAATGGAATATTACTGGATCTGCATAACAACAACGGCGCTATGGCTTATGGCATGGCAGAATTTGAGGCACGTAATCCCCTGGCGTGGCCCGGTTTTGCGACTGAACAAGATGTTAAAGGGTTGCCGCCCACCGTGATCAGTGTGAATGAATGTGATCCGCTAAGAGACGAGGGCGTCAACTTCTATCGCCTGCTCCTGTCATCAGGTGTGTCCGCGCGATGTCGTCAGGTGATGGGTACGATTCATGGCACAGAAATTTTCCCCATGTGCTGCCCCGACATCAGTCGGGACACAGCAAGAGATCTTGCTGGTTTCTGCAAAGGATAATCCTGTTTATTAGAGTGGGCTGATAGAGCGATAAGCGCCGCAAGAAGTAACACGAGGTGGCGTTTGACTGATTATCGAAGAGGTTGCGTATGATTGGTGGCAAAAACGACTTTACAAAATAGTCTCGATCCGTTCCATCAGATCCAGCTGATAAATCAGATCATTGTCATAATCAAGCTTGTCGGTTTCAATAACCAGCACGTCGCTCATGGTGTAAGAACTAATCCACTTTTCATAGAGTCCCTCAAGGCGCTTGAGATAACTTAAGGCAATGGTCTGTTCCATCTCCCTGCCGCGCAGTTTGATGCGTTTTCGCAGGGTTCGCATTGAGCATTTCACATAGATCAACAGGTCAGGCGGATTGATGGCTTCGAGGATGGTCTGGTAGAAGTCCCAGTAGGTGTCCCAGTCCCGTTTATCCAGATGCCCCATCTTGTGCAATGCGGTCGCAAAAATCTCCGCATCTTCAAAAATCGTCCTGTCCAGGGCAACGACACCTTGTGTGCGATCCAGTGCCTGGTGAATGCGAAACTTGTTACTGAGGAAATATATCTGTGAGTGAAACGCCCAGCGCTCCATATCTTCATAGAAATTCGGCAGATAGGGGTTGAGGTCATTGGACTCGTAAAACGGTGATATGCCGTAGTGCCGTGCTAAAAACTCGACCAGCGTGGATTTACCGCTGCCCATGTTGCCGGCGATCGCGATTGATTTGTCCATGGATTTTGTCAGGGCCCGGAGTGTCAGTTTCCATGACAGCATTTAATCCCTGATGTGGCAACACCGCTAAAACCGTTAAGATTCCTGCTATCTCGTATTCTTTTTGAAAACCAGTGGCGCAACAGACGATGGCATGGTTCCGCGGAGATTGGGTGGTACGCAGAGAGATTCTCGAAAAGGGTCCATGGCTGGGTGCGCTCGTCAGAATCATTGAGGATTCACCCGATCAGCTTGTCTCCTATATGCCAAGAGGCTCGCCGTTTGGATTTCCGGAGGGTGACTGGCCAACCCCAACTGGCAGGCACCCCTGGTCGGATCGAAGTGGCTGGCAGGGACACGGCTGCCTGATGATTCAACGCCCCGGGGACAGTTATGCAATCTGGCATTTCTGGCGAGGCAGGCAACGGGAATTTGTCTGCTGGTATATCAATCTCCAGGAGCCGTTTCGACGAACCGCGATTGGCTACGATACCCAGGATCTGGAACTGGATTTTATTGTTTATCCGGATGGTCGCTGGGAAATAAAGGACGATGAGCTGCTCGACCTGCGTGTTCAGGAAGGAAGATGGAGCGCGGATCGCGTTTCGGCAATTCGCAGTCTGGGTGCCGGGATTGCGTCGCGCCTGGATGCCGGTGAAATCTGGTGGCAACGGGGCTGGCGAGACTGGGTACCAGATGAGAATTGGATCGTACCGGGTGAACTACCACTGAACTGGTCTTCTGCCCCCTTCAAAAATTTCACGGATGCCTGATCGCAACTGCGGTTGCTGAAGCGTCGAGATGCCCTACAATGCAGGGCAATGATTCACTAAAGGTTTCGCCCTATGTCCATTGAGGTTCGTCCCGCCTTACAGGCAGAGATGTTTGATTTTGGGGGAGTGGTTGCCTACGTCTATGCCGGCAGTTTCGGCGATGAGCCGGACAATGTGGCCGCGCAAAATATCAAGCCGGAATGGACTCTATGTGCTTTTGTGGATGGTCAGATGGCGGCGACCTTCGCCACCCTGCCCATGACAATGTGCGTACTCGGTAACGATGTGGCAATGGGTGGCATTAGTGCCGTGGGTACACTGCCGGAATTTCGTCGTCGCGGACTGATCCGACAAATCATGACGCGAGCCATGGAAACGATGCGTGACAAGGGTCAGGCCGTCACCACCCTCTGGGCATCCCAGGCCGCAATCTACCAACGATACGGGTATGCCATGATGAGTGTCATGCGGCGATATGAAATTGATACCGCAGATATCCGGTTCTTCGACGGCAATGATGGGTCTGGTACCGTGACACGGGTGGACGTGCGCGACGGGTTCACGGAGGCCGAGTCCGTTTACAATCAGTTTATCCCGGACCGGATAGGTTACCTTCGCCGTCGCCATGGCACCTGGGCTTACAATGTACTGGCGGACAATGAATCCGATGGCCCACTGCACCTGGCAATCTGTCACCAGAATGGGCTCGCCGTGGGTTATGTAGCCTACACTGTTAGAAGCGGCAAAATTGAGCATCGTACCCGTGGCCAGCAGCTGAAAATCAGGGAACTGGTGGCGCTCAATGGCGAGGCTTATCGACGCCTGTGGTCATTTGTTGCTTCCCACGACCTCGTGGGCAAGGTCATCTGGGAAGCTGCGCCTGCTGACGATCCTGCAATGGAGCTTATGATGGAACCGCGGCTGCTGCATTGTCAGGACAACGAGGGCTTGTGGTTGCGAATTGTGGATGTGACCCAGGCACTGGCGGAGCGTGGTTATGTTAATGACGGTGCGCTGACCATTGCGGTCAGTGAGGATCAGCTGGCACCGTGGAACACGGGTACCTGGGACCTGGTTGTCCAGGCCGGTAAGGCGACGCTGACAAAAAGCTTAACGACGGCGGATATCACGCTTTCCATTAAGGCACTGGCGACCCTGTATGCAGGATTTCGTACGGCCAGCGATCTATCCCGGGCGGGTCTGGTGACGGGCGATCGCACAGCGCTGTTTTTGGCGGACAAGCTCTTCGCAACTCCCCACAAACCACATTGCCCGGACAATTTTTAGAAACGTTTGAGCCGCTGGTTCAATGCCGGAACCTCTATATCCCGGCAAGTTTAAATGCCTTGTACCAGCTCTGGTCAGACCCGGGACCCACATTGGCAATGTGCACGTCAAGCAGGTAAGGCTCACCAGCTGCCTGAACTTCCCGGGCGTGCTTAAGCGCCGCGTCCAGTTCGCCGGGGTCACGAACATGCTGGCCATCAATACCCTGGGCCTTGGCTAACATCACAAAATCGATAGCGGGGTCGCCGAGAAAAGTTTCCGGATACTTGTTCTGCGCTTTCATGCTGCCACCCCAGCGCGCGAAATTATTGCGTACGGTCTGGTACTGCATGTTGTTCCAGACCACGGTGATAATCGGCAGACCATAGCGGGCCATGGTCCAGAATCCGGCGGCGCTGTACATCACCGAACCATCGCCAATGCTTAACACAATCGGCTGATCAGGCAGGGCGAGCTGTGCACCGATGGCGCTGCCGATGCCGTAACCCAGGCTGCCACCATAGGTTCGTACCAGCGACCATTCATTGTCCTCGAAGCCAAACGGCATAAACTGCTCCGCTGCACTGAAATTCTCCGTGACCATAGTGGTATTCGGCGCAAGGCAGGCACCCATGCGCTCGCTCAGGAAATTTGGGTGGATGGGATTGTCATTGGCATGACCGTGTAAGTCGGTCTTTAACTTAGCGAGCCGGGCCTCACTGCGGCTCTTAAGTTCTACTCGCCGCTGGGACAGGTGATGCAGGTTTGCATCGGCCGGGTTCCATCTTGCATTCAGGGCAACCAGTGCGTTCTTAACGTTAGTCCAAAGGTGTAGATCCAGTGCGAAGGTATTGCCCAGCATGGCCGGGTCGTGACCAATTCCAATTTTCAGCGCATCGGGGAAGCGCTCGTCGGTTGGATTCGCCCGGGTGTTGGGTCGATAGCCAATACAGCAAACCACATCATATTCATCGTCTCGAACCCCGTCGATCATGCCGATATAGTTCGGATGACCCGGCGGGAATGAACCATAATCGAAAAAATTGATTGCCACGGGTAACGCATAATGTTCCGCAAGCTCGAGCAGTTCCCGTTGCGCTTTTACGTTGGCCACATCGGGGCCGACCACCAGCAACGGATTATCCGCATTGAGCAACGCATCATGGATTTTATCCAGTGTCGCCGCACCGGGAAGCTCGGCTTGTTCAATGCCTTGGACAGGCTGGATCAACGCATCAACATCCTTTGCGTCCAGGGCCCCCTCGGAAAACGCCATATACACCGGTCCAGTGGGCATGGTTAACGCTTCCTTAAAGGCGCGCCGGGTCGCCATGGGAATACCGCGCGCATCACGTACTTCCCAGCGTTTCTTGGTCACGTCCTGAACCGCGCTCATCTGGGCAAAGCCACTGCTGACACCAAGGGTGTTGTGGTCACCGAATGAACCGTTGTCGCGCATGGCGGCGGTCACCACCATCGGTGTTCCGTCAAAATGGGCATTAAATAACTGGCCGGTGCCCTGGCGCGTGCCTGCGGCGAGGTGCACATTGACGAAGGCTGCACGCCGGGAGGCACGGGCATAACCATCGGCAGCCGATAACACCAGGGACTCATTGAGCAGAAGAATGGGCTGGACACCGGGGACCGTAAGGAATGCGTCGAAAAAACCGGCCTCAGCACTACCGGTGTTGGTGAACGCATAGTCCACACCCTGGGCGACAAGCTGGTGCATCAGCAGTTCTCCCCCGGTACCCGATACTTTCGTGGCGTTCGCCATTCGCTTTACTCCCTGCATTTCAGATGACTTGAGGATAACTACTTTTTTGTCGCGGCCCAAATCCATGGTCTGGATTGCCGGGTTCGTGCTGCCTGTGGGATTTTCTCAACAAAAAGTAAAATCCGATCTAGCCTGCACTATTCATGAAGGGAATGGATTATGGCAATTATGGCGAAGAAGGTTGGACAAACATCGTGAAAGGCATAGCCGTAGCTATGTCTTGAGCGATTTTGTTCAAGATTCGAAGGCAGAATTGTCAGAAAACCATTCAGACACTGGCTGTGTTTCACGAATTGACCTCCATTTTTACCTAACCTATTGAAATATGACAACCTAACGATTGTGCTGTGTCGCCTTCGTGAATAGTGCGGGCTAGAGATGTTGCGTCAGCCCGCCATCCAGAGGAAATATCTGTCCGGTCACAAAACTTGCGCCTGATCCGGCCAGCCACAATGCCAGTGCGCCAACATCTTCAGTCGTACCGGCACGTTTGGAAATGGTAAACCGGACTGCGCGCGCGGCGTTTTCATCCGTTGGATTGATTCGATCCGTCATCCAGTCCATCCAGCCGAGTTCTATACCGTTGACCGTGATGCCGTCCGCCGCGACTTCCTGGGCAAGGGCGCGAATGAAATTAAAGACGGCCCCGTGGGCGGCGCTGTAAACGCTGGTGTTTGGTAGTCCCCGCTCGCCGAGCACCGAGGTCAGCATAACGATGCGCGCTGCCTCAGCTTGTTTCAGATAGGACAATGCCGCCTGACAAGCCATAAATGGTGCGGCGAAATTTACCATCATCGTACTGGCAAGATCATCCATGGACGTTTCCGAAATCGGTTTTGCGAGAAATTGATCGGTCGCACAAACGAGAAGGTCAATGCCGCCAAGGTCATCTGCTGCAGCAATGATTTTATCTGCGACCTCGGTTGCGTGGCACTGGTTCAATCGAATAACCCTGGCGTCTGCCTGCTCGTAGGTCTCAGCGATGGCGTTACCAGCGGGACTGTTAGCGCCGAATACAACGGCCTTTTTATTGCTCAGATCAAAGTGTTCCATGTCGCTTCCTTATTCGCCGCTTTCTGTAGTTGCCTGATGCTCCGGGGCAAAGTGAGGGATAAAATCCACGGGACCGAGTCCACCGGCCAGCCCACCCCCGTCGATTATGAATGCCTGCCCGGTGATGTACGCGGATGCATCGGACGCCAGGAAAACGGCGAGTGGTCCTAATTCCCACCATTCGCCTAGTCTGCGAACCGGAATGCGGATCCCCCGTTGATGCCGGATCGCTGTTTCCTTATCAGATTGCGACGGGCCCTGGGCGACAAATCCAGGGATGATGGTGTTAACGCGTATGTTGTGTGGCGCGAGCATAGTGGCGGTACTTTTTGTCAGCGATATCTGCCCGCCCTTGGCGGTCGGATAAGCAAAGGACTTGTTACCTCGCAGCGCGGTTCCCGATGCCGTGTGGATAATCACGCCACCCTGACCGCGGTGGACCATATGTTTGGCCGCCGCTCTGGAGCAATAAAAATTGCTCTTGAGATTGGTGGCGAGCACACTCTCGAACGCCTCATCCGGGTATTCCCAGAATTCCCAGTTGCCCTGAATTCCGCCGCCGCCCGCATTGGCGAGCATCACATCGATCTTCCCAAATTCATCGACGCAGCGATCCACCGCCAGATCCACAGCAGTTGAGTCCGTGACATCGCACTGGTGCGCGAGCGCAGTTCCGCCTTTATCAAGAATTTCCTGAACGGTCTGGTCAATTTGCGCCTGGGTTCGCGCTGAGCAGATCACTTTCGCGCCTGCTGCCGCGAGCGCTTTCGCCATGGCTTTTCCGAGGCCGCGGCCCGCGCCGGTCACCACGATGGCACGACCATCAAGTTGAAGTTTTTCTAACACTGTCTTCTCCTGCTGTTGTCGGACTAAACTACGCTTTCCAGTGAATTAAATGCAAGTGATCGCGGTCAAAAAAGCGCGAGATCAGGAACTGCAGATCAAGGGAGTCGGATGATGGCCTACGTGGGAGAAAGGGTTGTGTACGATGCGGACAGCCACCTGATGGAGCTGCCGAACTACTTAACGGATTTTGCCGACCCGGAGATTCGCGACCGGCTGCCGGCCATCGGTGCAACCACGACTGGTTTATTCGATCCGGGTGAGAACCGGGGCAGGCAGGCGCATTCGCCGGAAAACCTGGCTAAGTTACTGGCCCTGGGAGACAACCTGACACGAGGGCCGAAGTGGCATGATGCACTGGGTTCCTTCAATGCTGATGAACGCTCGATTGCGCTTGATATGCTGGGTTTTCGCCGTCAGGTTATTTTCTCTTCATTGTGTGCGCGATTGATTTTTGCCGATCCGGATCTGGATATACGCTATGGCGCAGCGCAGGCACAGAACCGGGCAATGGCTGATTTTGTGGGTGGAGATGATCGGTTGATCGGAGTTGGTATGGTGCCCCTGGACGATCCCGGTCGAGCGATGGATGAGATCAGGGATTGTCTCTCGGCCGGGCTGGGCGCGATCTGGATCGGTGCTGACTCCCCCGGGCGACGCTCCCCGGGCCACCCACTGCATGATCCCATCTGGACGCTGCTTCAGGAAGCGGGTGTGCCCTTCATCCTGCATGTTGGCAGTGCCTCGCTGGCAATCGATGATGAGTGGATGAACGATGGTCGGGATGATCATGTGACCGCGAGAGGTGGTGCTGAAGTCATCGGTTCGAAAGATCTCACCGTGATTCATCATGCATCGGCGAGATTCATCTCAACCCTCATTCTGGATGGTGTGCTGGAGCAATTTCCAGCCCTCAAGGGTGGCGTTATCGAGATCGGCGCCGGATGGGTTCCCGATATGATCAGAAGACTGGATTTCGCGGCTGAAATATGGGCGAAGTCGGAACCGCAACTTGCCCGCATGCAAAGAAAGCCATCGGAACAAATCCGAGCGCAGCTGCGCTTTACGCCTTATCCATTTGAAGATGTCGCAGCAATTGTCGGCGAAAGTTATCCGGAGCTCTACATGTTCTCATCCGACTACCCGCACGCCGAGGGTGGCAGGGACCCCCTGGGGCGATTCACAAAATCGACCGAGGCTTTAGCCGGGCGCGATCAGGAGCTTTTTTTTCACCGGAACTTTCTGGATCTGTACCCTGATTGATTCCCAATCAGATGGTCTGTATCAGCAGAGCCCGGGTAGGTAGACTGTCGTCATCTGGCAATTTGTAAAATTCCTATGCAAACCTGTACCTGGGCACCAACGACCTTCTCTGGCAGCAAAGTTGTCAGGAAATCTAATTCGGTTCGAGCGATGCCTACCGGCGACGCATTAAATGAGTTGGTGATTTCCTATGTATCAAAACTGGAAGCACTGGCTGTCTCGCACCTGCTGATCGCGCAACGCTGGTGGGGGAATGCAAACGAAATAGAGGGTTCGTCTCTGGACTGCCTGGCGATGACAAGTTTAATTGCCGCACACAGCGCATCGATTCAATTGGTGACGGCTATCCATCCCGGTTTTTTTCACCCCAGTGTGATCGCCAAATGGGGCGCCACGGTAGACAACCTTACAAAGGGGCGCTGGAGTATCAATGTGACCAGCGGCTGGAACATGGAAGAATTTTCCATGTATGGAATCGATCCGCTGACTCATGATGAACGTTACCTGCGGTCGGCCGAATTTATTGATGTGTTACGGGGCGCGTGGCAACAAAAGGTATTCAGCTATACCGGAAAATACTATGAAGTAAGGGATCTGGTGATGGAACCGAGGCCCACCGGTGGGTTGGAAGTTTATCAGGGCGGTCAGTCAGAAGCGGCTATCCGCATGGCCTGCCGCAAGTCAGACTGGATGTTTTTAAATGGTGGTTCACTGGAAAAGATTCAGGCCATCATCCAGCGGGTTCGAGTGATTGCAGAAGAAGAAGGCAGCGCTCCGAAATTCGCGGTGTACGCTATTCCGGTGTGCCGCAAAAACGATGCCGAGGCAGAAGGTGTAATCCAATCCATGCTCGATAACATCGACCCTGTGGTGCTGGCGAAAAGACAGGAACGTGTCAAGGGCGCTGAGGGGATGTGGGCTAATGCCGACAAGCTCAGCATGCTGGATACCAATGAGGGTTTTTCGACCGGATTGATCGGTTCGCCCGATACCATCATCAGGCAGGTTGAACGGCTGAAATCAGCAGGTGTCGATATGTTGCATCTGGCTCTGGGTGATAAGTTGTTTGAGCAGGAAGTGCTGCCAGCGATTCACGTGATTTAAATTGCTGCAGAGGAAAATTTTCCAGCGGAGTTTGAGAAGAGCGTAACCGTGTTGTGCTGTAGGGTACTTTCATGTTTAGAATCGCACCCTTAAAAATTCGCAGATACAGAGAAAGGAATCAGCATGAACGGCAATGAATATGTGGCGAAAATCCTGAAGGCAGAAGGAGTTGAGCTGATTACCTGTTACCCCAGCAATCCCATCATTGAAACCTGCGCCCAGGAAGGGATTCGGCCCGTGGCATTTCGTCACGAACGTGGCGCCATCATGGCGGCAGATGGCATCAGTCGAACCAGCGACAGAAAAAAGTTCGGTGTGGCCACGATTCAATCCCAGGCGGGTGCGGAAAATGCCATGGGCGGGATCGCCCAGGCCTACGCGGATAATGTTCCCATTCTCGTGCTTCCCGGTGGTGTTCTGTTAAATCAGCTTGCGGTAAAACCTAATTTCTCGGCGGTACAAAATTACGGTGGTATCACCAAACAAGTGGAGGCGGTGTATCGACCGGGGGATATCGCACCGGCCATGCGCCGGGCTTTTAGTGCGCTGCGTAATGGCCCCGGAGGCCCGGTTGTGCTTGAGCTGACGATGGATGTCTGCATGCAGGATGTGCCTGAGCAGGCGCAAAACTATTCATCCCCGGCGATAACAACCTCTGTGCCCACACCGGGTGATATTAAAGCCGCGGTAAAAGCACTGCGTGAGGCGGCCAATCCCATCCTGTGGGCAGGGCAGGGTGTGCTGATGGCGGGTGCAACTGAAGATTTGCAGGAGCTGGCGGAACTGACCGGCATTCCGGTGTTCTGCACGATGCCAGGGAAATCCGCGATGGATGAGCGACATCCGTTGTGCCTGGGTGCAGGCAGCGGACTGACCACAATGGCCGCGGGCAGGTGGTTAAGTGAGTGTGATGCGATTATGGCGCTGGGTTCGAGTCTGACCCGCACCTTTTATGGGCAACCGATTCGCGCGAACAATAAGGTGCTTATTCAGAACACTGACAATCCGGCTGAGTTCAACAAGGATGAGTCAGTCGATATTGCCTTGCTGGGTGATACCAGACTGACAATTCGGGCGCTGATTGATGAAATCAAGTCTGGCGACCCGGCCATTGGCGATGCAGATAAAACTGCGGCGATGATCGCGTCAGTCAAGGAAGCGTGGTATCAGGAATGGAATCTGCTTTTACATTCCGATGCGGAGCCGATCAATACCTACCGCGTCATCCATGAGATTGATCAGAACCTGGACCGGGAGAACAGCATCGTAACTCACGACGCCGGTGCTCCCCGGGATTCGATTGTGCCGTTCTATACAGCAACGACGCCCCATAGCTATGTTGGCTGGGGCAAGACTACCCACCTCGGATTTGGCATTCCCTTGATGATTGGTGCCAAGATGGCCAACCCTGACAAGTTCTGCCTTAACCTTATGGGTGACGGTGCCTTTGGCATGTCCGGCCTTGATCTTGAAACGGCGTCGCGAAGCGGGTTTGCCATTACCACAGTACTATTGAATAACGGCGGTATGGCGACCTACCCCGGAGGCTTTCCAACAGCCAGAGAAAAGTTCGGGGTGTCACACATGCAGGGAGATTACGCCAAGATTGCCGAGGGTCTGGGCGCTGTTGGTATTACGGTCAAGAAGGTTACTGAGCTTGGGCCTGCGTTGAAAGAAGCACAGAGAATTAACGCCGAAGGCCAGACCGTATTGATTGACGTGCATTCCGACATGGAGCCGCGAAAGTCAAAGTACTAGCCCGGAACTTAATCAGAGCGTCTCTGGTGCGAGCTGCCTGGGATGAGCACCAGCATTCATCCCCGGAGTCAGCAAGTTTTGTTTACCCGCGGGAGAATTCTCGAATGACTTCTCCCGGTCTATTTCCCGTGTGCTTTCCGTTTTCGACGATCACCTGGCCGGCCACGAGTGTGGCGATGTAACCGCTGCTCTGAACAATGTAGCGACCACCATTGTGCGGGAAATCGTTAACATAGTAAGGATGACGGGTTTCAAGATTGTCGTAGTCGATGACATTCAGATCAGCTATCCAGCCTTCGCGGACGGAGCCGCGATCGCGCAGGCCGAGTACGTCAGCAGATTTTTGCGTAATCCGGTGGATGGCCTCCTGAATGGAATAAACGCCTCGGCGCCGTGTCAGTTCACTCAGCAGAAATGTTGGCGAATCGGTGTCTGTAAATATGCCGACGTGGGCACCGGCGTCCGCCAGCATGGGTACACAATGCTCCATCTGCATATAGGCCCACTGATTCTCCAGGGCACCACCAAATGCCCAGAAGTTCCACAACTCCCTACCTTCAGACGCGATCAGTCGGTCAACATATACGTCCACGGGATCCCTGCCGTCACGCTCCGCTATCTGTGCCAGGGAATTTTCTCTGGCCAGATCGTAATCAGGCACGAGGTCGGTACCCATGGGATGGAGCAATTCGGGCTTCGCCGTAAAGCCGGTCTCTTTGGAGCGATTAACCAGACGTTCGCGAGTCGCGGGATCTTTGAGTGCTGCAACTCGATCTTCAATGGTCGGGAGCAACATTAATTCCTTCCAGGGTGTATTGCGAAACGGAATCGCCTGGGCAAGACCAAACATGGCACCACTGGGGCGGGTATGGCAGATACCGGTCATGCGTTTTCCACCTTCATTGTTTTTGGCCAAAAACTCCGTTGTAAAAGCCACACCGCCGTCGTCCCTTGCACCGGCACCGCCTGAATACATCACATGGCAGCCCATCTCTGCGCCGGCTTCGAACATGGCGAGTTCTACAGTCCGTCTGGTCGCCATGTCTGGGGCCACCTGGAAGAGGCCGCCGGTACCACCACCGGCAACGACTGCCTGCGCAATGGCCGTGGTTTCCCGGGCATCTGCCCAGGTCCCCGGTGTCAGTCTGCCGTCCGGGACCCGATGCCCAAGGAAACGCGAGGTTGAAAAGCCAACCGCACCCTGTTCGACAGATTCACGCACAAGTCGACAGATGTGTTCGAGTTCCGCATCGGTTGCCTGCGTGCCCTCGTCCATGGATTTATCACCCATGGCTTCGAACCGGATCGCTGAATGGCCCGCCAGACCGACCACGTTCAGGGCTGGCTTCAGGATTTGAACTGCATCGAGGTATTCACCATAGCTTGTCCAGTCCCAGGGGAGGCCGTCCATGATCGCGTCTGCGGCGATGTCCTCGACTGCTTCCATCAATTCCGCCAGCAGTCGGTGATTAGCCTTGCCTACCGGCGCGAAAGTCACACCGCAGTTGCCGATTAGCGCGGTGGTAACACCATGGTAAGAACTCGATTTCATCTCCGGATCCCAGCCAACCTGAGCGTCCAGGTGAGTATGCAGATCCACGAAACCAGGGGTGATCAGCTTGCCCTCCGCGTCAATGGTCTTGCCTGCTGCAACGCCTTTCAAATCCCCAACCTGGGTAATTCTGCCACCATCAATGGCAACGTCGGCTTTGAATGGTGCAGCACCGGTGCCGTCGACCACAGTACCGCCTGAAATGATCAATTCATGGTTCATATGCTGATCTCTGGATTAGGTGTTATAGATTATTGCTTCGGAGAATAAATCATAGTTAGCTTTTAGCATCAACCGTTTCCGGTCCTTCCTAAAAGCCGGGTTCGGTTTACGTGAGACTGTCGAAGGATCGGCCGATCGTTATACTATGTTTAAAATTGCCCGTTATCGGGCATTTCAGCAAACATAGAAATGAACAACGAGGACTCTCGAATGGCACGGCAGATAATTGATCTCTCTATTTACCTTGAGAACGACGTGATCTCCGATCCGCCAGGTATGCAGCCTGATATTACCTACATCAATCATGAACAGAGTATTGGTGGCATGGCTGCCTCCTTTCCGGGATTGACGGCAGACCAGCTACCCGACGGCGAAGCCTGGGCCGTCGAACGTGTGAAACTGAGCACCCACAATGGTACGCATCTGGATGCGCCCTATCATTTTGCGTCGACCATGAATGGCGGTGAGCGCGCAATCACGATCGACGAAGTCCCGCTTGACTGGTGTTTCCAGGATGGCGTAAAGCTCGACTTTCGCGATAAACCCCATGGATACGTGGTCACCGCAGAAGATGTTGAAACTGAGCTTGCAAGGATCAACTATGAGCTGAAACCTCTCGATATTGTTGTGGTCAACACTGCCGCCGGTAAACGTTATGGTCACGATGACTACGTATCTTACGGTTGTGGTATGGGGCTCGAATCAACGCTGTATCTACTGGAGCGAGGCGTTCGCGTAACGGGTACCGATGGCTGGAGTTGGGATGCACCGTTCGTGCATACCAAAGAAAAGTACCTGGAAACAGGTGATTCAAGCCTGATATGGGAAGGGCACAAGGCGGGTCGGCAAATCGGATACTGCCATCTGGAGAAACTCCACAACCTGGAGGTGCTGCCGGCGCACGGTTTTATGATTTCCTGTTTCCCGCACAAGATCCGGTCAGCGTCGGCGGGATGGACTCGTGCGGTTGCGATACTCGAGGGGGCGGAGTAACCAATCAACCGGTGAGCACGGTGTTCGTATTGTCTATGTTACGATCGTGTGTCGTGCGCATTTCTTCGAGCGCAGAGATCAAATGCGGGTCTTTCAAGCCCGGAAGGAGTTCGCCAATCTTGCGGGATACCCATCAGCACAGCAAATGGGGACACACACCGGCCGCAAGCGCATCTTTAACCACTGCAGTAAAAATGACGAATCAAAGATTTACATCAGAGCGCAGATATCTGGACAAGAACAATCAGGATTATTTTGTGATGGTGCTGTAGGGATGCCGTCGACGGCCACTATTTCCGGAACAAAAAAACGCTTTTTCTCCTTAGAGTAAAACACCGCCCACGCGTTGCCACCCCCGTTGGGTAATCCACTGCGTTAATTCGTTCGAGTGGCCATATGCCCGTTGTCGTTTATTGATCGACGCAACCCTGCTAAACCATGCTGCCAGGTCGTCGTCTAAAACTGGACCACGGGGGCGTGTAAACTCATTGAGATGTTCTACATAACCAGGGAGGCTCATCTGGAACTGGGGCTCTGCATTACTGATGCCAGAGACAAGTGAGGAGAGAGCCTGTTGGAGGCGCTCAGGCGTGCTTGCCAGCACCTGCAATCGATCTCGGATCGAACAGTCGCGGGATTCGGCAATGGTTCGTGCGATATTGGCGCGGACCGGATTGAGATCAACATAGGCCATTGCCGCTAACACGGCATCTTCGCTGAGAAGTGCGCCGGAATAGAAGCGTCCCTCAAAGAAATGACCTGTGCAATTGTCTTCCCGGTTAGCTTTCCAGGCGATGGGCTGTTTCAAATGTTTCATAAACGCAGAGAGTGATCCCAACGCGTCGCGAATCTGCTGCAATCGCTCTGGTTGATTCAACAGCAGGTCGCGTTGTATCTCTTTTAACGCTTCGAGATCCTGAAACTTGCCGTTTGTTTTTGGTGGGAACGCTTCGGTCCAACGATAGACAAGTTCTTGATTGTCCCATCGCTGACATTCCTTCGGGTCATAATACACAACCAGATGGAAGTGATTATCCATGATGGCATAGGCATCAATGGCGACCGCAAAGTATTTGGCCAGGTGAAACAACCGCTCCTTCAGCCAGGTTTTACGGTGGTTGTAATTCTTGCCAGTCTTTCGGTCTCGCCCGCACAACCAGCTCCTGCGCACACAGCGCGACACCAGATGATAATGAAGTGGGATCTCGTGATCGACGAGTTGTGCTCGCGGAGTTGCCATTCGTGAATAATGGCTGCACGCAAACCAAGGACCCATTGGTGATCGCCTCTCTGGGTGTGGGGATTTTCCAGATTGTCCGTACGACTTATCTGGTAGCTTGTGAGATCAGCAACGGTGTGTGTCAGTATTCCTTTGTCAGTATTCCTTTGTAGCTTGTGAGATCAGCAACGGTGTGTGTCAGTATTCCTCCGGAGGCCGCGGTGGCACCGGCCACGCCAAGACCTATTGATCGAATCGCCCCTCTGACAATAAGCCCTCCCGCTGCGGCTGAACCCGTGAAGTTTCCAGCAGCGCCGGACAACCCACCAAGGAGCGTGGCAGCAAAATTTTTTGCGTTGAGACTCGTCCAATCGAAGTGCCGAAACCTATTGCTGCACCTAAGCCAAATCCAAGAAGTCCAACACCACCACTCGCATCATCTATCTCACTCTTTGTTAGTACCCGCGTCGCTTAAATTCTCCACTTCGGTTGTTGTTAAAGATTAGTTTGCCCAGAGGATCGTTTCGTGATCCGCGTCAGGTTCGATATTGGAAGTATAGTCTACAGAGATGGTGCTTTCGCTCAGTGGTGGCCACAGAGGCGGAACCATCTGCTCGTCCAATGAATAGAGGGTCTCACGTAATTCTGCCAGCTTCTCGGGATGTGAATCACTCAAATTGGATTGTTCGGTGGGATCATCATTGAGATTGAAAAGCCAGGTTTTACCATTTTGCTCCTGTAGCTGCAGTTTCCAGCCATCATCCTGAATGACCTTGTACCCACCGGTCCGCCAGAATAGTGGCCGCTTCAGTGGTGGTTGTTCTTCCTGTAAGGCATAACTAAGGATGTCTCTGCCATCGATGATGCGATCAGAGGGTAGCTCTACGCCTGCTGCTGCCAGGGCAGTTGAAAATATGTCGATGTGTGCCACGGCTGAATCATACTGACTGCCTGCCGGGATGCTTTTTGGCCAACGAACAAAGTAGGGGGCATGTATACCACCTTCAAAGAAAGTAATCTTCCAGCCGCGATAAGGTTTGTTGATATCGGGTAAGCCTACATAGCCAGCACCCCCGTTATCACTGGTAAAAATCACAATCGTGTTGTCCGTTAAACCATTATCGTCTAATGCGTCAAGTACCTGGCCGATACCACGGTCAAGTCCACGAAGCATCGCGGCATAGGTTCGTTCGGTGTGGTTTGTAATGTGATCAAGTGCATCATAGTCGGCCTTCTCAGCCTGTAAGGGTGTATGAGGTGCATTGTAGGCAAGGTACATAAAGAATGGATGATTGCGGTTGGCTTCAATGACCTTGACTGCTTCACGGCTCAGATAGTCGGTGACATGTGATGAGGGTTTAAAGCGGTCTCCTTTGTTATACCTGACGCCATACTTTAGATTTGCCCAGAGGAACTTATCGATATTGTCAAAATCCTGTTTGGAATTGATGACATTGTCACCTCCTTCAGGCAGGTACAGTCCGGCGCCAGAAAGAAAGCCTAAAAATTCATCAAATCCCTGATCATTTGGTAGTGAACCTGCCGATGATCCCAGATGCCACTTACCGAGTGCCACCGAGTGATAGCCTTTTTCTTTGAGAAGCTCAGGCAGTGTTAGCTCATCTGCTGGAAGACCCAATTCATCTTCAGGTGGATAGTTCTCTGCGTTCTCTTCGATAAAGGCATCACCTGCAACCAACCGCATAAATGCAGGTGCTGCAGGAGTGAACTCAAATCCAACCCGGGTTGGATAGCGACCCGTCAGCAGTGCAGCCCGTGATGGTGCGCAGGTTCCGTTACCGGCGTAGCCATTTGGAAAATGCATGCCAGCTTGCGCAATCGAATCGATGCTGGGTGTTGGCACCGAACCCTCTGCAATGCCACCTCCATAGAAGGTGATGTCATTAAAGCCAAGATCGTCAGCAACGATGAGCACAATGTTAGGTGGACGTTCGCCGTCGGCCGATGGGGTTTCCGCAGGCCCCGCTTTCCAGATGACGGATTGGTTATAGCCAATAGGATCGAGAATGTCAGACATAATCCCCGGCAGGTAATACCAGTATTGTGAAGCCACCACACCGAGCCCAACCAGCACAAGGATTGAGCCGATTAATATTTTTTTCATTGTTGCAGCACTCGTGAAATTGAAAAGTTTTAGGTAAATGGCTTGCATCTATCTGGTCACAAGAAGAAAGTGATTTTAAGCATCACTTACTTCAAGTGTGCAGGAATATTTAATGTAATCCATTAAACAATGCCTCATAATGATGTTGAAATCAAGTCGTGTATTGGTATCGCACGGGCGAACTGGCGGCATGACCAATTGAATTGTTTGCACAAAATCTATGTAGAGGACCTGCTATGCAATACGTACGAACGGATGACAGTCGATTTGAAAACCTGCGCGGATACCCTTTTGAGCCAAATTATGTAGAAGTCCCCGACCTTGAAGGTGGGGCACTCAGGATGCACTACGTGGATGAAGGTGCCGGGGAAGTCATCTTGTGTATTCATGGACAACCCTCATGGTCTTATCTGTATAGAAAGATGATTCCAATTCTGGTGAATGCCGGATATCGCGTGATCGCCCCTGACCTGATAGGTTTTGGGAAGTCAGACAAGCCAACGCTTCGTGAGAACTACACCTATGCTAATCATGTGGTCTGGGTTAAGGCGTTGATAGAAGGTCTTGATCTTAAAGACATCACGCTATTCTGCCAGGATTGGGGCGGGCTGATTGGCCTGCGCGTTGCAGCTGAAAACCAGGATCGATTTGCCAGGCTCATCCCGGCGAATACCGGACTCCCTGATGCAAATGGTATTGCGGATGACAAGATAGATGAAGTGAGTACACAGATGCGTGCTTACTACGAATCTTTAGCTGTGCCAGCCAATGCAGTAGAAATGGCGATGGCCATGGGCAGTGATACCACTGGATTGGGTTTCCTCAATTGGGTCAAATTTTGTGCAGAATCAGAAGGTTTCCGTCCGGAAGAAGTGCTGGGGTTAATGGGCGGAACACTTTCCGATGATGAGAAGAAAGCTTACGCCGCACCCTTCCCGGATGAGACTTATCTGGCGGGTGCAAGACAATTCCCATCACTGGTACCAATCATTCCAGATAATGTAGCCATACCTGCAAACAGGGCTGCATGGGCTGTGTTCAAAAAATGGGAGAAGCCACTTCTCACAGCATTTTCAGATTCTGATCCAGTGACTGCTGGTGCACATGTCCGCTTCCAGGAATCGGTTCCGGGTGCAAAGGGCCAGGCACACGTCACGATCGAGGGCGCAGCTCATTTTCTGCAGGAGCAGGCACCAGAAAAGCTGGCGCAAACAATCATCAAGTTTGTTGAGACCAACCCTGTTTAGATTGGCTCGACTCGATACCAACAACTACATATTCGCAAGGAGATAATAGTGGAAGTTAAAAATAGTTTGTCACCCACGGAAGATCAGGTGAAAGGGTTCTTTGAACCCGCGGACGGTCCCATCTATATGGTTAACCTGCTTAAATTTAGGGAGAAGGCTGAGTATGAAGATGGCAGGAAAACTGATTTAACAGGTGCCGAGGCTTATGCTCTTTATGGTTCGGCGGTCTCTGAAATCTTGAAAGAGCTAGGTGGGGGTGCCATGTTCAGTGGCCAGGTTGAAAGACTTATGTTGGGTGAAGTCGAGGAACTGTGGGATAACATCTCCATCGCTACCTACCCGTCGCGCCAGGCAATGATCGACATGATTCAGTCCGAAAAATACCAGGCCATCCACGTGCACCGTGATGCAGGATTAGCAGGACAGCTAAATATTGAGACAACCAATGCAACAGGTCTGTGGCTGAATGCCTGAACGAATAAACCCTGGCATCTGCAATAAACAGGAAAGCCAATTGTCAGCGATCCCAGTCGACTAAATTGAATGCGGGAGAATAAATTGGGTGCACAACCATCGAGAAGTGAGACTACCCGACAGGCGTTGATCGAGGCGGCCGAAAAGCTGGTTGCTGATAAAGGCATAGAGAATGTTTCTATTCGAAAGATTGTGAGTGTTGCCGGGCAAAAGAATGAATCAGCCCTGCAATATCATTTCAGGAATCTTCAAGGTCTTATTGCGGCAATTCATGATCTTCGCTCAGCCGAGATCCAGGCTAAAAGAACAGAGCTGCTGGCAGAATTAGCGGCTAAGACACCCGAGCCTGTGCTCAGGGATTTGTGCATAGTGATGGTGATGCCGATTTTTCTTTTAGCGAAGTCAAAACCTGGCTTTCGTCGTTATATTAAAGCCTTCGGTCATGAGGTATTCCTTTCTGAAGAATCAGCACTTAAGTTGGTCGACAGGAAGGGTGGTGGAGGTGAAAGTGGGCGACAAATGGCGGCTATGCTACGTGCAAACCTCGAACATCTGGATGAGCCTGGCTATCGACGCCGAATGGAAGTTGCCGTCCGTTTGGTGTCAGCATCACTCGCTCATCACTCCAGGCAAAAAAGTGCCTTTAGAGGCGTGCAGGCAGATCTTTTTGTCAGCAACTTGATTGATTTATTGGTTGGATTGTTGAGTGTGGCAGAGTCCACGGAAACGAGGGCACTGGTTAAATTAGCGAAGGGCAAGGCACGCGGTTAGGGTCGAGATCTCAAATGACCTTACCCGGGCAGGGGACTTTTCCGACAGTCAGAATGTTGGAGTAGTTTGTCGATGAATCGCTATTCTCGTTATCCCGTGAGGTGTGTTTTGTATTTAGATTGATGTCATTAAGCGTTGAGCTTGTAGAGAGAACACGAGCCTGTAAATGTTTCTGTGTAACTGCCAGTTGTCAAACATAGTCTGCCAGTCGTTCTGCAAGCAGGATCATAAACCGGTTTAAAGCCAGCCCAACCACGCTTGATCGCATCGGGATCAGTACTTTTCCTGGTTCCAGACAGAATGGAGTGACACTGCCCAACCTTAAACAGACGAGTCTCTCAGTTTAGCCAGATCAGGAATATACATCCTATGACCACCATTTCGCACCTCCAGCGATTTGGTAATTCGGGTGAGCTTGGTTGCCGCCTGGTGAAGCGTCAATGCGGCTGTCGTTGTTGAATAATCGGTCCGACACATACGCTTGTGTCTATTGTCGACCCTGCTGTTGCTGCGCTTATCGCCGTTCGTGTAGTCTGTAGCACTAGTCCCAAATTGAGGGAATTGTGCGATACACCAGCACTACCATTTTGCTATTCACGCTCTTCTGCGCGAATTACACCTTCGCATCCGAATGGCACCACGGACTATCGTTCTTCGGCGACTTAAAATACCCGTCAGGTTTCCAACACTTCGACTACGTCAATCCTGATGCGCCCAAAGTCGGCGAAATCAAGATGTCCGCACTCGGTAATTTCGACAACCTCAATTTCTTCATCAGGAAAGGGAATGAGCCAGTAGGCATGAACTATGACACCAATGCCCTTATCTACGAACGCCTCATGTTCAAAGCAGATGATGAACCAGCAAGCCAGTACGGCTGGCTCGCGGAGTCAGTTAGATTGGCGCAAGACTATAGTTGGGCGGAGTTTCGACTTCGACCTGAAGCCAGATGGCACGACGGTGTTCCTATCACTGCAAAAGATGTGCTTTATACCTATGAACGCCTGAAGGATGAAGGCTCTCCTGTACTGAGGCTTGAGTTTTCCAACGCTCTAAAAGCAGAGATCACCGGGCCACTCCAGATCAAATTTTACTTCCAGCGTGCAACCTCACCGGAAGAAGCCCAGACGGTGGCTAATATGTACGTGCTGCCTGAACATTATTGGGAGACACGAACGTTTAACGAGACCAGCCTCGATATTCCTCTCGGCAGTGGTCCCTATCGAATTGCTGAAATCGAGCCAGGGCGGAAGATCATTTACCAGCGGGTAACAGACTACTGGGGTCGAGATATTCCTGTGATGAAAGGTCGACACAATTTTGATCGGGTTTCCTACGACTACTTTTCGGATGAAAGTGTTATTCACGAAGCCCATAAGTCGCGCGTGATTGATTCTCGCCTGGAAGGCGTCGCCAAACGTTGGGCGACGGAGTATGACTTTCCAGGGCACCGACATGGGTATTTTATTAAAGACCTGATTGTCACCGAGCGTCCGTTCGGTATGGCGTGGGGATTAATCCTCAATCTCCGAGATCCTAAATTCGACGATGTTCGAATAAGGGAAGCCATCGGGCTGGCGTATAACTTTGAGTGGAGCAACCGGGTTCTGAATCACGGATTCTACGACAGGGTCGACAGTTTTTTTGAGAACTCCGATCTTGCCCAAGAGGGGTTGCCCTCAGACCGGGAGCTCGAATTGCTCGAACCCTTTCGTGCACAGGTACCTCCACGGGTGTTTACCGAGACCTACGTCCCCGCGAGAACAACCGGACGAGGATACGCGAGAGAAAACCTTTTGAGAGCAGCAAAACTGCTGGAAGAAGCAGGATATGAGATTGAAGACGGAAAGCTTGTAGACGCAAAATCAAGAGAGCCTTTTACGATCGAGTTTATGACAGTCAGCATCTATCTAGAGCGATTCCTGATGCCGCTTATCGCATCACTGGAACGGTTGGGGATTGAATCAACCATCAGGACTGTAGAGGTCTCACAGTACATTAATCGCCTGGGGAAATTCGACTTTGAAGCTACATTGAGAAATTACTCACAGACTACTGTCCCCGGTAGGGAACTACGAAATTATTGGGGATCACGTGCGGCTGATCGACCCTACAGTCGAAACAGTGCCGGTATCAAAGACCCTGTAGTCGATGCGCTAATCGAGAAAATGATCGCGTCTCGTTCGAGGGGTGAACTTAAAGCTGTTGCCAGAGCGCTTGACCGGGTGCTCCTGTGGAACTTTTATGCGATTCCAGGGTTTTTCCCTCCCGGGTATCGATACGGATATTGGGACAAGTTTGAGAGACCGAAAATCCAGGCTAGATTTCGCAGTGGCTATTACGACACATGGTGGTACTCGGAGGAAAAAGCTAAAAAGCTCGAAGAAGGTATGAAGCGGGTTAACTCCGGAGGAGAAAGCTAGTGGGCGTTTACATCATCAAGCGACTGGCACTCATCATTCCGACCTTGTTTGGCATTATGGTCATCAACTTCCTGATTGTGCAAACCGCTCCCGGTGGACCGGTCGAGCAAATCGTTGCGCAATTGTCGGGCGAAGACACAAATGCCACAGCGCGGATCACCGGTGGTGCGGGTGGTGACATGGGTAGTGCCGCTGGTACTTCAGACTCCGGAAGCTACGAAGGGACCCGTGGCATCGACCCGGACCTGATCAAAGATCTTGAAAAGCAGTTTGGGTTCGATAAACCGTTGCACGAGCGATTCTTCAAGATGATGTGGGACTATGTGCACCTGGATTTTGGTGAAAGCTACTACCAGGACCGGTCCGTCGCTTCCCTGGTTGTTGAACGCATGCCAGTCTCAATTTCTCTTGGCTTCTGGACCCTGATGATTACTTACTTGATATCAATTCCCCTCGGGATATCAAAGGCTGTCAGGGATGGTGCTCCATTTGATATCTGGACAAGCGGAGCGATATTCGTTGCCTACGCGATTCCCGCGTTTCTTTTCGCGATCCTGTTGATAGTACTTTTTGCAGGCGGAAACTACTGGGACTTCTTTCCGCTCAGGGGTTTGACATCAGATTATTTTGACCAGTTATCTGCCTGGGAAAAAGTCAAGGACTATTCGTGGCACATCACTTTGCCAATCCTCGCGATGACCATTCATGGTTTTGCGACCTTAACGTTACTCACAAAGAATCTGTTTCTCGAGGAGATCAACAAACAGTTTGTGCTAACGGCGAGAGCGAAAGGCGCATCCGAACGTCGTGTACTGTATGGGCATGTATTTCGAAACGCGATGCTGATTGTAGTTGCACAACTGCCTGGTGCGCTCGTGAACGTGCTGTTCACTGGCGCGCTGCTCATTGAAATCATCTTTAGCCTGAACGGACTCGGCCTGCTGGGATTTGAGGCTGCAATCAATCGTGACTATCCGGTCTTATTCGGCACATTGTTCTTTTACACGCTAGTCGGGCTTGTCATGCACTTAATTGGCGATCTCACTTATGTGCTTGTGGACCCGCGCATCGACTTCGAAACGAGGGAAGTCTGATGTCGACCATTGATATTATCCAGCAGGATTTAGCAAGGCCAGGTGTGGATGCTTCTACTCGCCCGCAAACACTTGGACAGCGCCGATGGCGAAACTTCAAAGCGAACCGGCGAGCATTCCACTCCGGATGGGTCTTCGCTGTCCTTCTCGTCATCAGTCTTTGCGCCGAGTTAGTCGCTAACGATAAACCTATACTTGTTATCGCAAATGGTAATTTGTACTTCCCATTTTTGGTCATGTATCCAGAAACTACATTTGCGTCTGATGAAATGGATGCGAGCGAGTTATTCCATACTGAAGCGGTCTATCGCGACCCCTTCGTACAGGAGATGATCGAATCGCGGGGAGGGGTGATTGTCTGGCCGGTCGTCCGTTACGCAAACAACACGATCGATTGGTTTCTGGATGAGCCAGCCCCTGCGCCACCATCGCACGCGCACTTTCTTGGTACCGATGACCTGGGGCGCGATGTTCTGGCTCGTGTGATCTACGGATTTCGCTTGTCGATTCTGTTTGGCATTGGCCTGACTGTCTGCAGTACCGTTATCGGTGTCGTTGCCGGGGCTGTCCAGGGATTTTTTGGTGGCTGGCTGGACCTTATCATGCAGCGATTGATTGAGATGTGGTCAGGCATGCCGATTCTGTTCCTGCTAATCATTCTTGCAAGCATGGTTGAACCAACTCCGGGTTGGTTATTCGGGCTACTGTTGTTGTTCAGTTGGATGGCGCTTGTCGGTGTGGTTCGCGCGGAGTTTCTGAGGGCGAGAAACCTTGAGTACGTCCGCGCTGCAAGGGCACTTGGGGTTGGCAATATCGTTATCATGTATAAGCATGTGCTTCCCAACGCCATGGTTGCGGCGCTTACCATGGTGCCCTTCATTCTTACTAATTCCGTCGTGTTGCTAACGTCGCTTGATTTTATTGGTTTCGGACTTCCGGCGGACGCGCCTTCACTCGGTCGCCTGGTCAAGCAGGGTGCAAGTAATCTTCAGGCTCCGTGGCTTGGACTAACCGCATTTTTTACCATCGGCATCATGTTGACGCTGTTGATATTCATAGGTGAAGGTGTTCGTGATGCCTTCGATCCGCGTAAGACGGTCGCTTGAAATGAGCGAAGCCGCTATAAAAGCTGAAAAAAATCCGGGTTCTCTTGTGCTGTCAGTGTCGGATCTTGCAGTCAGGTTTGGCGGGGTTCAGGCAGTTGAGGGTGTGTCTTTCGAGATTCATTCCGGCGAGACACTTGCACTGGTAGGTGAGTCTGGTTCAGGTAAATCCGTCACCGCATTGTCAATACTGCAACTATTGCCCTATCCCATCGCAACTCATCCATCAGGTTCCATTAAGGTTTCTGGTGTCGAAACCATTGATGCTGACGACGAAACGCTGCGCCAGATTCGGGGGCAGAAGATTTCGATGATCTTCCAGGAACCTATGACATCGCTCAACCCACTACACCGGATTGAACGACAGATCGGTGAGATTCTGCTTATTCACCGGGGAATCAAACTGCGTGATGCCAGACCAAGGATCCTGGAGCTTTTAAGACTTGTTGGCTTACAGCAACCTGAAGATAAGATGCGGTCGTTTCCGCATGAGTTGTCAGGCGGGCAACGACAACGGGTAATGATTGCAATGGCACTGGCAAACGAGCCGGATATGTTGATTGCCGATGAGCCGACTACCGCGTTGGACGTAACAATCCAGGCGCAAATACTGGAGTTACTCAAAGAACTGCAGACCCGGCTTGGAATGGCGATGTTGCTGATCACCCATGATCTTGGTGTCGTACGCAAAATGGCGGATCGCGTTTGCGTCATGACCGGTGGTGAAGTGGTTGAAGCAGGTTCCTGCGAGCAGATTTTTGAACACCCCGTTCACAAGTACACTCAGCATCTGCTGGCGGCTGAACCCAAAGGCGCACCCGTAGCGTTGAATGAGTCCAGCGAGAATATCGTTGAGTGCATAGATTTATCCGTGAACTATCAGCTAGGAAAGGGTTTCTTCTCAAGGAAATACTTCAAGGCGGTCGACAAGGTTTCTCTGCGGGTTGGGAGGGGTCAGACGCTTGGCATTGTTGGTGAATCGGGATCAGGTAAGACAACCCTCGGACTCGCGATTATTCGACTCATGCGATCCGAGGGCAGTATTCGATTGGAAGGTCAGGAGATTTCCGGCCTGCGCAATAGTGAGTTACGTCCGTTCAGGCGTGACATGCAGATAGTATTTCAAGACCCGTATGGCAGTTTGTCGCCCAGACGATCTGTACACCAGATCATTGAAGAAGGTTTGCTCGTTCACGAGCCCGCCATGAGTGAAGCAATTCGCCGTGAAGCCGTGGGCCGGGTATTGTCGGAAGTGGGTCTGGACCCGTCCATGCAGGATCGTTACCCGCACGAGTTCTCAGGCGGGCAAAGACAACGAATCGCAATCGCCCGTGCTATCGTACTAAAGCCCAGGCTCCTGATACTTGATGAGCCAACTTCAGCACTTGATGTCTCCGTTCAGGCACAGATTGTGGATCTGTTGCGCGACCTGCAAAGACGTTATGGGCTTACCTACATCTTCATCAGCCACGACCTGAAGGTCGTTCGCGCACTATCGAATCATGTCATTGTAATGAAGGATGGCCAGGTGGTGGAATATGGAACTGGCGATGCGATCTTCGATTCGCCACAAACAGAGTACACCCGTTCGTTGATAGCAGCGTCCTTTAATCTGTCCGTGGTGGTTCGCTAGCAATAAATGCGCTCAGTGACGAGCGGCTGGTTAGCAATGCCTGGCTGCGGTTGTCAGTCATAAACAAGAGATATATTGAAACCAAACCGAGAGAGATCAGCCTTTACGGCGCACGTGCGAGAAAACTAATCACATCAAGTTCCTGCTCTTACCGAGTGCGTTACCTCTGTCCCACACGTTTTGCAGAATCCGAGGGAGAAGAGAAACGCGCTAATCCAATCGAAGAAATTATTGTCTCAGCGCACCAGGAAAATCGCACTGTTCAACAAACACAGCATGCCATCGACGTCTTTACGCCAAGGATGCTAAAGGTCAGCACCTACCGTACCTTTGAAGAAATAGCGGTTTCCCGGCCAAATATGGAGATTGATCCAAGAGCCGGCTTGATTGTCAGGGGGACGCCAAGAGGAGGTCTTGGGGGCGGCCTGCCCACACAACTCTCGCTCGTTGATGGTTCTTACACTCCCGGCATCACGCACTTCTGGGATGCGACTCAGCTGGAGATATTGAAAGGCAGGTAAGTTCGGATGTAGTTCCTGGCGATGAAAGCGATCACCTATCGGGTGTACGGATCTCTCCCCCCGGCTGAAGCAACCAAGGCCGATTGCGATATGCGCAGCTACACCTGGGAAGCAGCAGCCCCGAACACTGATGCCTTGTTTAGCGACACGTCCGGCAACCTGATCCTCAGCGAGGACTGATAAAGTCGGCTAGCACAGTACAGGTTTTTCCCCTACAACGGTGGCGCGATAACCGCTGCGCACGGCGGGATAATAGTCAAAAGCAGCATGGTGTTGAACGACACGATTGTCCCAGAACACCACCGTGTTCGGTTGCCATTGCACGCGGCACTGGAACTTGACCCCGTAAGCAATGTGATCATAAAGCAGTCGCAGCAATGACTCGCTCTCCCGATTGGTCAGTTCGATGATCTTGCCGGTGAACCCGGCATTAACGTAAAGCGCCTTTCGACCGGTTCGCGGATGAGTTCTTATCACAGGGTGGGTCGCAGACGGCAGTTCATCGAGCTTTTTCGCACCACTCAGGTACAGGTAATGCCCGCGTGGGTCGTGGCGTGCAGTGAGCCGCATCAAGAAGTGCTGCATCTCGTCGGACAAAGTCTCGAACGCCTGCACCATGTCCGAAAAAAGTGTATCGCCGCCCGCATCCGGAACCACTTCCATCCTGAGCATGGACAAGCCAGGTGGAATGTCGTTGCTTGAAACATCGGAGTGCCAGAGTTCACCGGCGGCACGCCTGGATTTTTCATCCGCATGGATGACCAGCAACTCTTTCGGAATGTCGCCCTTGTTAACCGGAGATTCGAGCAAAGTGCCCAACCGTTTTGCAAAGCTGACGTGTTGTTCCGGTGTCATAACCTGATCGCGCGCCACTACAACACCTCGTTCAGCGGCAAGCTGTAACAGTCCGTCCACCTCATCGTCGTTGAAACGGGTGAGTTCGCACTGTTCAAGTTCGGCCCCGAATGCCGGTGTAATGGCCTTGAATTCGATTTTGGGATCTGTCATGGAGACCTCACGGCTAAGATAGCCCGACGATACAGCAGGGTTCGCGCTTTATCTAGCGGCGTGGTTGTTGCCAGAGACGGCCCACCGCACTAGAATCCAGCGAACCCTGCAGCCAGTGTAGTCAAGTCTTTGAAGAGGAGATTATGATGAAAATTGGCGAACTGATGACAACGATAAACGTGTTCGTCAAATGCGATGAACACCTATCGGTTGTTGTCTCCTCCATGCGTACCAATCGATGGTCATCTGTCCTCGTCAGCGACATCAGGGCAGAATCAATACCGGTGACGAGGTTGTTTTCCGGTTCATTCCTCCCAACTCCGGCGTGTATCTATTGCGGGCAGACCAATCGGGTATCGATCTTGAAATGTCCGTTGAGTCTGGCGATTCGCTGATCGTGCTGGACTCCCCGACAGGCCGACGATGTTCCGTTTTGTCGGTCTTTGTTGACATTAACCTACATTTTGGAACATTATGTGCCGCATGGACACACACGAGCAATACCTTCTGAATCTGGCCCGTCACCGGCAAATCATTCGTTCACGCGATCTGGAAGTGGAAGGAATTCCTAGAGTGATTCTCACTCGGCTAGTCCGGAAAGGACAGCTCGAAAGAGTCGGGAGAGGTCTATATACCCTGCCAAACGTGCAGGTTTCAGAGCATACGTCCCTCGCGCAGGTCACCAGGAAATGTCCGCATGGAATCGTCTGCCTCCTTTCGGCGCTGCGTGTACATGACCTAACGACTCAATCGCCACATGAAGTGTGGCTTGCGATATCGAGCAAAATGCGGCCACCAAAACTCGAGTACCCACCGCTTCGAATCGTTCGATTCTCAGGGCTAGCACTAACCGAGGGTATCGACGAACATGAGTTCGACGGGGTCAAAGTACGCGTGACCAATATCCCGAAGACTGTTGCAGACTGCTTCAAGTACCGCAACAAGGTGGGCCTGGATGTCGCGCTGGAAGCCCTGCAGGAAGCATACCGAAGCAGGCGCATGAAGATCGACGAGCTGTGGGACTTTGCGAAGATGTGTCGCGTTACCCGCGTAATGCGTCCTTACATTGAGAGCCTAACAGCGTGAACAAGCGCAATATCTCAGCCTCGGTTCGGGCCCGATTGCTGAATCTTGCAAAGGCATCAAAACAGGACTTCAACCTGGTGTTGACACGGTATGGTCTCGAGCGCCTGCTGTACCGGCTCGCCGTTTCAGGTTACGCAGATAACTTTCTGCTTAAAGGCGCCCTGCTTTTCGACCTTTGGTTTGACGTCCCACATCGGCCTACGCGAGACATCGACCTGTTGGGCTTTGGATCATCGGAACTCAGTTCGCTTGAAGAAGTGTTCAAGGAAATCTGCGCAGTAGAAGTTGACGATGGCATTCTGTTTCAGGCGGCTTCGGTAAAGGCAGAAGAGATTCGTAAAGACGCAAATTATGCGGGCGTCCGCACTACGCTTTTGGCAACGCTAGATGGAGCGAAAATTCATATTCAGATAGACATTGGATTCGGTGACGCGGTGACCCCGGACCCGGTACACGTAGTGTATCCGGTGTTACTAGAAGACATGGACGCTCCCAAGCTCCAAGCGTATCCAAAATACACGGTCATCGCGGAGAAGTTCGAAGCAATATGCTCACTTGGCATGGGCAACAGTCGAATGAAAGACTATTTCGACCTCTGGATCCTCGCACGTAATTCCGAGCTATCAGGCGAGACGCTCAAAAGAGCGATTCAAGCGACGTTTTCTCGAAGGCAAACTGAACTTCCCGCCACAGAGCCGCTTGGCTTGACAGTGGAGTTCACCGCTGATGCACAGAAACAGATGCAGTGGAAAGCTTTCCTACAGCGCAATGCCCTGGGTAGCATCGATCTCGCCGAAGTTGTCAAGGATCTCGCAGAATTACTCATGGCGGTCACAGAAACTGCCAGGGCCGATGCGCCATTTCCTAACGAGTGGTCGAGAGGAGGACCAGGGGAACCCTATACCGACGACTGATAGCTTCATTTCGTTTTGTTCACGTGATTTCTGCGTGAGTGAGTGCGGCACCGTCCAGCATCGTGATGCACTCGACAAGCATTAGGCCACACAACCCACTGATTTTTTCGCTACCGTGCGACGGACCATCGGACTGAAAATCCCGTGTCGGCGGCCCCGATCGATTCCACAGATGTGCGTTCGCTCTGCCCACCATTTTCGACAGAGCAGCTGTCGAAAATCACGACGATATTTATCCGCCTCAAAGGTGGCCCCCGACCCCACTATTCTAAGCTTGTTGGGCGAATGACTACCTCCGAGGCCGATGCACACATCGATAGCTATCCCTCGATCGCCGCCGGGTTTAACTAGCAGAGTCATCTTCGGTAGCCGCGGCGCCACCGGCTACGCCAAGACCTATTGATCGAATTCCCCACGCCCCTCTAACAACAAGCCCACCCATTGCGGCTGAGCCCGCGAAGTTTCCTGCAGCGCCGGACAATCCGCCAAGGAGCGTCGCAGCAAAAACTTGTTGCGTTGATACTCGTCCAATCGAAGTGCCAAAACCTATTGCTGCACCTAAGCCAAATCCAAGAAGTCCAACGCCGCCACTCACATCATCTATCTCACTTTTTGTTAGTACCCGCATCGCTTAAATTCTCCACTTGTTTGTGATTAAAGTGGTACATGACAAAACCCCCTGTGAGACTCAAGAAATAGGCGAGCACCGCACTAAGCAAGTAGCCTGGAAATTCTTGTAAATCTCGGTACAGCGATATTTCGATGGGAATCAACACGCAACCGGAAACTACCAATAGCCAGTATTTTCGTGATTTGAAGATAAGCGGGACTAACAGGACGGCCCAAAAAACCAGGATTGTCGAATTGAACATGATCATTCTATCCGCCGCTTCCATATTCCCTCCTTGCTGCGTACGCTGCAATGTCTGTACGAAGACATCTTTACCGGTTGCAGGGATTCGAAACAGGTGCGATGGCTGATCTACTTGTAGGTTATCACGGAATTCGGATTACCTGGTGCTCGTTCCATCAACCCGCCCTCTGGTTTTTCTCCCCTATATTTGGCCGCGTTAGCGAATGCTAGCTACAGATGTGCGGATCTTGACCTGGTATTTCAGGAGATTTCCGGATCGGGAGCCCCAGAACGAACTCAACTCTTCCGAACCGCCTACCCAATTCGGCGGCCCCGCCCTAGGCGGCCCCGATCGATTCCACAGCTGTGCGCCCCGCTCAGGCCACCTACTGTTTTCGACAGCAAAGCTGTCGAAAATCACGGCGATACTCGTACGGCATTCGAGGCTAACAACTTCCTGGAAAAATCCGTACCTAGAACCGGGTCAGTTGGAGTAGGCTGTTGAAACGATGCATTGTCAAACCCTGCTCAAAAGCACAATCGCCATTGGTGAAGGGTGGTTTACTCCGGCACTTTACCCCGACCCCACTATTCTCGACCCCACTATTCTGTTGAGGAATCGTTAATGACTCACACCGACTCACATTACTCCTCAGACGAAATCGAAGCACGAATTCTGGCTGCGTTGCGCGGCGCAGGATTAAATCCGGATCAACAGCTGTCTGCAATGGAACTCAGTGCGCTAGACCACTTCCACACCGGCGGATTTCGCGCTTCGCTCGCTCTGAAAGAACTGGCGAGAATTCAGGCTGCGGATCACGTTCTTGATCTTGGCGCTGGCCTGGCGGGTCCGGCCCGGATGCTTGCGGTCTCACCCGGGTGTAAGGTTGATTGCATTGAACTGTCTCCCGATTATTGCGCCGGTGCCGCATTGTTGAATCGACTGACCGGCCTTGAGGATCAGATTGCAATCCACCAGGGTAGTGCGCTCGAACTGCCGTTTTCTGACAATTCGTTTGATGTGGTCTGGATGCAGAACGTCGGCATGAACATCGACAACAAGGACAAACTCTACGAGGAGGTGCACCGGGTCCTCAAGGCAGGCGGTCGGTTCGCCTTCCAGGAAATGTCAGGGGAAGCACCCACCACCTATTTCCCCCTGCCCTGGGCAACGACGCCAGCCGAGAATTTCCTGACATCAATGGAAGCAATGCAAGCTGGTCTGACGCAGCGAGGCTTCATAGCCGAGTATTTCGAAGATGTCAGTGAGACCCCTCTGCCTGCGCCCGCCACCGGAACACCCGAAAGCGCAGCGCAGGCACCGCTGAGCTTATCAGCCTATGTGGACGATTTAGCCTTAAAAGCGGAAAACGCTGCACGAAGTCTCAAGGAACGCCAGATAAGACTCGTTAGAGCTGTATGGGGTCGGAGTAAAGTGCCGGAGTAAACCCCAAAAATTTAGCAAATCGAGGAACGTAGCGACATCGTCCTGGCTCTCCCCGCTTCTGCGATGGTCCGGCAGATATCATCAAGTTGTCCCGCGCTGACAGGACAAGCTTCACTGAACGATTGACCACGCTCCATTTCACGTCTGATACCTTTGATGTGCCCTGCAGCTGACAAGTTGTATGTGCAGACCGCTGGCGGTACGGGCTGATCGCTTATGACGATTCGTTCACAAGCAGCAGGATACACCAGGACCTGGTGGATAGTATCTCCGCGTAACCAGAGGGTCGGCCAATGTTCTGAGCTACCAGCTATTGCGAAGTTCCCGGAGCTTCAGGAAAACGGTTTTGGGATCAGGATCACCGTCGAGGTCAGGGAAATCTTTTTGGAGCTGCGCGATCACCGATGGATTCTGGAGCCTGAAGAAAGTATTCACTTCCATTTCCATCGACAGCGTCGAGACAAGCGCATCATCCGGGTCCTGTGTGGTGATGGTGTCGAGCAGTTCTTTCGCCTTCACGTTGTCGGGTTCACGGGCCAGCGTGAACTCGAGGTTGTTAACGATGTAATCGTGCCCTGGAAAAATGCGTGTATTGGCTGGCAACTTTGAAAGCTGGTTGGCGAACGTGTCGTACAACTCGGCAGGGTGACCACCATTGTGGCAGTTGCCTGCTCCGGCGTTAAATAGAGTGTCCCCTGAGAACAATCCAGGATCATCGGTCTGGGATAACAGGCAAACGTGCGACATCGTGTGTCCCGGCGTATCAAGCGCCAGCAGTTCCACCGTTTTGCCAACCTTCACCACGTCACCGGCATCAAGGCCAACGTCCATCCCTGCAATAGAGTTCTTCGCATTCTTGTGGGCGAGCAGTTTTGCACCCGTCGCGGCAATGACTTTTTTATTGCCGCCAGTGTGATCACCATGTTCATGGGTGTTAACCACCTGGGTAATCGTCCAGCCTTTGTCTTTTGCAACACCAAGGCACTTTTCATGATCCAGTGGATCGATAGCAAGTGCCTCCCCGGTCTCCGGGCAAACAATCAGGTAATTAAAGTTTCGATAGGCGTTACCGGTCCAGACCTGCTCGACGATCATTTTGGTTCTCCATAAGGCAGAACGATAGAAAACATCTTTTGAGACAGTTTGGCAACCAATCTCAGACGGAAAGAAGGTACATCTAACGTTTTCTATAAAGAAGGTGGTCTGTGTCCTTCCCGCAGACGAGGATGCGCCCTTCAAAGCCGGGTGTCTGCGCCTTTTTGGATCTTTTTTGGACCCTGGTCAGACAGAGGTGGTTGACACTGAAGCAGCAGAGGGCGAATATTTATCTGCGCGTTTTGAAGGATGCCTCCTCGCCTGCGGACAGGACTTAGTCCACCTTCACTATCAAACCTTGGTTGCAGACTTTAGACACCTTCTTTCAGTCCGTATCAAGCAGGCGACGGGCGCAGAGAAAGGAGGTCATCATGACCCGAACGCTACCCGCAAAGCCCAGCCTCGACTACTTGAAGCACGAGGCTAAATCCATCCACAAACACTTCAAGGCGAAGATGCCTGATGTCTGCGACACGCTCAGGCACCTGGCGAGATTTACCGATAGATCGAACGTCGAGATACTGGCCGAGGAGGTCAAGTTGCTTGAGGTTCAGCAGGCGTTGGCCGTTGACTATGGCTTTCTGAGCTGGAAAGACCTGAAGGCACACGTCGAATCACGACTGCCACGAATCAGCCGCACGGTACCCGCTTTTGGTATCACCTCCTACGAGCAAGCAGTCGCGCACTACATCGACTGGCTGGGATTTAAACTGGAGTGGGAGTGGCGCGAGGCACCGGGCCAACCGGTCATCATGGCACTGTCACTGCATGGCTTTGAGTTGATGCTGAATGAGCATGAATCTGCTGCGGCCTCGGCGGGCGCCAACGTTCACCTTAACGTTACAAACCTTGCAGTGTTGGCGGAGGAATGGAATGCCCGGCGACCGGGTAGCGCGAAGATACAGATCGAACCACCTTATGAATTTCCTGACCTTCCAATCACCGATCCGTTTGGCAATACCCTGGTGTTTGAAGACAATGACAAGGAGACGATGGACGCGCGTCAGGAGGCTGTTGCGCCGAAGATGCGCGAGTACATTCAGCAGTTGCTGGATGCGGGCAACGGCCTGCCAACACCCGAGCAAGTCAGGGACGAGGTGGGGCCACCGCTCGGTATAGCAATCGAGGTATTAAATGAGTTTCCCGGCTACCGCGAGGCTTTCGAGGCGAGGCAGAACTCAAGCGAGCACGCCTCACCGGCCTCGGCCAGCCGGGGACTACCTTCCCATCTCGACCTGTCCGTGAGCGATATCAGCGCGTCGATCACATTCTATAACATCCTGCTGGTTGAGCTTGGATTCCAGCGCTTCCGGGCCGATGACAAGGCGTGGCAGGAGCCAGATCCTTCGCGCGCCGCCTGGACAATCAAGTATCGCGACGGCCGGGCTTTTGGCATTGACCTGAGGCTGGCAGTCAAAGATGTTGGAAAGTCGTACGATCGCCTTTCTCCTGGGCCGCATCATCTTGCGTTCAATGTGGATTCCGACGACGAGGTCGAGAAGATCCATCAGGCGATGACTAACGTGGGCACAAAGGTGCTGGATCTGCCGCACAACTACGGTGGGCAGGCGGGATATGGCGGCCATTACTGCGCCGTCTTCTTCGCCGACCCCGATGGTTTCAAGGTCGAGGTGGTGCACGCGATCGGGTTCGAGGCCTGATCGCTTGACTTCAGGTCGATTGAAACGCGATCAGGTTCCCATCAGGGTCTCTAACGACGAAAGATTTCTTGCCCCAGGGTTCGATTCGCATCGCCTGGAAGAAATCGACCTGCGCGTCGATATATTCCTGATAAAGCGCCTCGATTGAAAAAACAGAGATGCCTGCGGAAAACAATTCCTCTTCTTCGTTTCGGGCGATGCGCTTCTCGACGATATACTGGTCGACCTGCCGTAGGGCGAAGTGAACGCCGTCCCGTTCGATGACGCCGTATAACGGCGGGTCGCCGTAGGTGAACACAATATCGAAGCCGAGTTTTTCGCAGAAGAACGCGCTGGTTGGCGAGATGTCAGATACGAGCAGGCACGGCTCAACGTAGTTGAGTCGAGGGCCAGTATTCGTTTCAATCCCGCCGTCGCCACTTTCGTGCTGTGCGGTCTCCTTAAGTTCAGCCCAGCTGCTGTACCCGGCGCGAACTGCAATCAGGGCCTGGGCATCGGCCAGCTGGAAATTGTGATCCAGAATTTCCGTGTCAGTCATCTGGCTAAAGGGCAGCAGGCCATTCCTGATCTGCTCTGCTACCGGCCAATGCCGCTCATGGTGCCACTTGAGGATTTGCTTGGCTTGTTTCTTGAGATTTTCAAAGTTAGACATTAATCGCTCCTACGCTTAAGGAATAGGTTAGTAGGCGGGCGTAGCCCCTTCGGTTGGTAACCGCGGCGCCCTACAGCGACGATTCAATTTTTATGGCTGGTAGTCGCGTTGTCAAGCATGTCATCTCGACCGGAGCCTTCGAAGCGGTGGATCGGAGAGATCTCGATCTGGGATACTGCGAGCATGTGACGTCGAGATCTCTCCGTTCCGGTTACGCAGCTCGCCTCCAGGGCGTTCCTGTCGAGAAGATGGTCCCGTCGTTCCGAGTGAAGCCGTGGAATCTCGTCAATCGCGTGGATTGCTGGAGAGGATAGTGGAACCAGATGTGGTGGTATAGCTGGCGAGGAAAGTGCGCAGGAATGTGGGTTTCGCCATTTGTTCGTGGAACCACCCACCACGAGATTGTCGCTTGAACAAAATTTTTTTATAGAATAGCGACTTACGCTAATGGCACGCGGCCTGGTTTGGATTTTCCACGCAATCGGAAAGCCGGTGGACATCGTGATGAATCATGGAGTTGATGCTGGTATAGCCAATAGGAGCGCAAGGGTTGGTTTACTCCGGCACTTTACCCCGACCCCACTATTCACAAAAGGACCAGGAGAAGGTAAATGAGAACGAATTTCCGTGGCACGATGACTGTGGTTCTGCTGCTAATCACTTGCGGTTTTGTTAAAGCGGATGGGGCAGATGCCGGTAAATCGGTGTTAGCGCCTGTGACCAAACGCATACAGTCTTTCAACGATCATGATCTGGAAAGCTATCTTGCAGCTCACGAAGAAAATGTTCAGATCTTCGAATTTCCGGACAGGCCAATTGGTGTAGGCCGGTCTCACCTGAGACGAATATTTGGACCGCTAATGGAACAAGGAATCGGCTCCATCAAAGTCATTCACCAGGTATCAATAGACAATCGAGTGGTGAGTGAAGAGCAGCTAAGTTACGGTGGTGGAGACAGCGAATCCATTGTTGCTATTTACACCATAAATCGAGGCTTGATTACATCGATCTACCTTGTTGAATCCGCCCGCCAGTAAATAAAGCAACGCCACCTTCAACACTAATCCTCGCCATCCACAGCACAGAATTTTGACTCCAGATCCAACACCATTAGAAGACGGCCAAATCCGATAAACTGGCCAATCATCATACCAAGCTCGAGAATCTGGGCATCATTGAAGAAAATCTTCAGTCGATCAAAAAATTCATCATCCATATTGTGATGATCCAGAGCCAGCCTGTCTGCATACTCCAGTGCCATCCGCTCAGAGTCTGAAAAGTTATTCTGCTCGTGATCAAGCTGAGCAATCTTGTCTTCGGTAAGACCGTGTTCTGCACCCTGCAGAAGCCGTGCGTTTAGTCATGTGAAACAATCATTGTGGCGGGCAATTTTAAGTCGGACCAGCTCAATTAATGCTTCATCAATGGTGGTGCCTTTACGTGCGGGGCCATAGAATTTGAAATAGGCGTCAAACAGATCCTGGCGATTAGCCAGCCCCCTCAGGGTAGAAGTATCAGCTCCAGTTGCTTCGATTGCGTTCGCCGTTTCAAGCACATGAGGCTCAAGCTCTTCGTCCCGTTTCAAGTGTATTCTTGCCATCGGCAATACCTGCTGAATAATTTACATGTCCGGTCAAATATACTCCTACAGGTCAGTGGTAGACTCAAGCGAAAATGCCTTGAATGATGGGCTTGCGAACTTGTTGCCGGGTATTACCATCGTGGTTTTAATGCGAGAGTCTTATATCGCTCAGGATGGGGAGGCTAATGCGCTATGAAGGACGTTAAAGGAGATTGTTTGCATGATTAAACAAGCAGAGCACATTTTGGCCATCCATGACCCGCAACATGCTTGTAACCAGGGGAGCATAATCAGACTGAACAATGGTGAGCTGATGCTGGGTTACAACAGGGAGAGAGGCAAGCACCACTCGGATAGTGGCGAGTCATGCTTCATAAAATCCGCTGACAATGGCAAAACCTGGGACCTGTCGACCAGTCAGATCGTATGGCCGTGCACCGATTATCAGGGAAACTGGGACTGCGCCTTTTCACAATTGTCGGATAACTCAATTCTGATGCACTCGCGTGTTTGCAGCTTTGTCTTGCCATCCGCATTGAAGGATATGTCAGATCAGGAACTGGGTGGCCCTTTCCCGGGGCGAGCTGAACGCCTCAAACGCCAGACCGGGTACGCTCTGATGAAGTCATCTGATCTGGGACAATCGTGGAAGGGACCTATCCCTGTCAACACCGCGCCGATGGCCGATTCAGGTTTATCACATTACATAGTCGGTGGATCGGGTGCGGGTCACATTATCGAGCTCGGTGATGGTGGGCTTCTGATGCCACTCCACGGTTCCGAGACCAGGGAATTTATTGCCCAGAGCGGAGAGAACATCCGTTGTTTCGTGCTTAGAAGTGACGATCATGGCGAGAATTGGCAGTACTGGGCGACAGTCGCTCACGACGCATCCAATATCCTGCAGTTCGCTGAACCAGGGATGGCCCTGCTCGATTCAGGTCGGCTGGTATGCCTGATAAGAGCAACTGCAAGGCCTGGGCGATCAGATAATATGTGGTCAGTGTTCTCAGATGATGATGGTGCCAGTTGGAGCCGACCCGTGAGAACAACTCTCTGGGGGTTCCCGGCTGATGTCATTCAACTAACGGATGGCAGAATTCTTGCCGTTTACGGGCACAGGAAAAATCCTTTTGCCGTGCATGGCTGTATTTCCAATGACGGTGTTCACTGGCAAAAAGAAAACGAGTTCATCATCAGAAGTGGTGGAGCAGCACCGTCTACTTTTCGTCAATACTGGCATACAGGATATCCAACGGTTACTCAATGTGATGACGGCACTATTGTTGCCGCTTACCATGAATACACAGACGATGATCAACCCATTCAGTGCATGTGGGTCACGAGGTTCACTCTTTGATCACTATTCGCACACTCACATCAAGTGAAGGCTTGTTGTTAAAGCAACTCAGATTGGGTGCTCTACGCGAATCACCCGATTCATTCAGCCCGCTCTTCGAGGAATTCAGTGACCGAGAGGACAGCTATTGGCAGTCCGCAGCCGAACGTTCGGTGCGCACCAGCGGATATGAACTGTTTGTGGCTGAATTCGAAGAGACACCTTGCGGGCTGGTGTCT
>JAJFKA010000029.1 GCA_021773555.1 Gammaproteobacteria bacterium | reverse complement strand
CCGGCTGGGACAAGGTGATGGATACCAATGTGAAAGGCGTCTTTTTCATGACCCAGAAGATGCTGCCGTTCCTAACCAGACGGGCGAGCGCTGACGATCGCAGTAGAGTGATCAATATCGGCTCAGTTGACGGCATTAAATCTCCCGCCTTCGAAACCTTTTCCTATGGACCCTCGAAGGCCGCAGTTCACCACCTGACGCGAAACCTTGCCAGACACCTGATCAAGCGCAACATTATCTGCAATGCCATTGCGCCGGGTCCCTTTCCAACCTGGATGCTGAGTACAGGGGTTGGCGGCGGTGGGGATACCGACATCGATTGGGGCGCGGTTGGCAAGAGCAATCCAAGTGGTCGCGTCGGTACCGCCGAGGACATCGCCGGGCTTGCGATTTTCCTGAGTTCGCGAGCGGGTGCCTACACTGTGGGGGAAGTCATTACCTGCGATGGCGGTTCGGTTGCCTCTGCATGATGGATTTACTGTTCTGGCAGAGGTAGTGCTGTTCTGTAGATCACCCGTCCCAGTGCAAAACTCGTTTGGACATTGTCCACGGCCCTGATGCTGAGGAGCTTTTCTCGCAGGAACTTGTGATAGGCCTCCAGATCTTCTGCCACGACTCTGAGCAGGTAGTCGTGGCTGCCTGACAGGGCATAACACTCCATTACCTGAGGATATTTTTGCAGGCCTGCTTCGAATTCGGCGATCTCATCGAAGCTCTCGCGATTCAGGCGTAATTCGACGAAAGCGCTGACCGAGAGCCCGAGTTTCTTCGGATCAAGCAAGCCCACGTAGTTGGTAATATACCCTTCGTTTTCGAGAATCTGTACACGGCGTGCGCAAGGCGTCGTGGTCAGATTCACCCTGTCGGCCAGATCCACAATGCTGATCCGTGCGTTTTGCTGGATGAGGTCGAGTAGTTTAAGGTCAATGTTGTCCAACACCGGATTAGCCTATTCTCGTAAAAATAGTCATCACAGTAGGCTATACGCCTAATATGGCCAACCATTGAGGCATAAATTGCGTAATATTACCAGCCATGTTCTGCCTATAATTGTTCTCTTTTATCCGCTCGCCCGGAGGCTAGTGTGCAACACAGTGATAATCCAATGGGTACTGACGGATTTGAGTTTATTGAATACACTTCACCCGACCCCGCCTATCTGCGGGACCTCTTTGAACGTATGGGCTTTCCCGTTACTGCCCGGCATCGAAGCAAGGACGTTACCCGCCACTCCCAGGGTGATATTAATTTCATCATCAATGCTGAACCGGATAGTTTCGCTCAGGAATTTGCGAGTCTGCACGGGCCGTCAATCTGTGCAATAGCGTTCCGGGTAAAAGATGCCGCCGAATCCCTGCGGCGAGCGACCAGCCTCGGTGCGGTAGCAATTGAGGGAAAAGTGGGCCCCATGGAACTCAATATCCCGGCGATCGAGGGTATTGGAGGGAGTCGGCTCTACCTTGTCGATCGATACACTACTGTTTCGATTTACGACGTGGACTTTGAACCGGTTGATTCGGATAGCCAGATTGGCTCGACGGGCCTTAACTACGTCGACCATCTCACGCACAACGTCCATCGCGGCAATATGGATGAGTGGGCTGGTTTTTATGAGCGATTGTTTAACTTCAGGGAAGCCCGGTACTTTGATATCGAGGGCCAGCAGACAGGGCTTGTCAGTCGTGCGATGACCAGTCCCTGCGGTAAAATCAGAATTCCGATCAATGAATCCTCCGATGACGTCTCGCAGATCGCTGAGTATCTGCAGGCCTATCACGGCGAAGGCATACAGCACATCGCTCTCGGAACTAACGACATTACTGATAGTGTTGACCGGTTACGGGCTAATGGCGTTAAGTTCCAGAAGACCCCGGATAGCTATTTCGAAATGGTTGATAATCGCGTAGCGGGCCACGAGGAAGATGTCGAGGCTCTGGCCAGTCGCGGTATCCTGATTGATGGTAACAAGGAGCAGGGGATACTGTTGCAGATATTCACGGAAAACCTGATTGGGCCCATTTTTTTTGAGGTCATCCAGCGAAAAGGCAATGAAGGGTTTGGTGAGGGGAATTTTCAGGCGTTGTTTGAATCCATCGAACAGGACCAGATCAGGCGTGGAGTGCTTAACGCCGAGTAGCAAACACGGTTAATCGAAGCCAAAGGCGATGATCCGGGTTCATTCCTCCGCCCGGGTCACGGGAACGACTCTGATACTGATGCTATGCCGGCATTCCTCCCCGTCCCAGAAAAGATGACGCACATCGGCAACCTTGACCTTCAGTTTGATCTCACTGTTGGTGCCGGTGAGCAGGCGCACCCAGGACTCTACGCTAATCTCATCGCCGATATTGATGCAAAGTGATTCATCAGTTTCCTTGATGATCGGCTTGCTCGTGTAAGTGTCCATATACACCTCCAGTCTGTGCGCGCACATGCGAGTAATCTCCTGATTCTGTTTGGCTGTTGAGGAGAGCATTAAAGCGGATAAGTCTGACAACGAACCGTGAAGACGATCACAGATCGGTGCGATAGCATGACTTAATTCAGGGGAAGTGAACGGGTTCACATTCCGGTTGTGACAGGCCTGGTGAAAGCGGCGGAAAATATAGTCAAGTGTATACTTGACTATAAAAGATGTTGTCATCAAGATGAACATCTCTCCAGGAGGTGACCATGAAAGAAGCACGCGACACCGCGAATGGGATCGGACGCCGGGTATCACAAACGGTGCTCCACGGACTTTTAGATAATGGCTTGCGCTTTGATCCTCACTATCTCCCGTCGCTGAATAGTGACCACATGCCAATGGCGCTGTGCGCAATGGTTGGTCTTGGTGCTGAGGAAGAGGCTTGTCGAGCCTTTACAGAACGGTACAGAAAAATCCTGCGTCCTGTCGCTGCCTCTGACTCTCTGGAGAGATGGACCGATGGGATCGGTAATCCGCTGGCTTACCCGGCGCTCCTTAACTTTTTTCTGGGTGAGGTTGAAACCAGGGGAGTCAGCGGGGCCGTGGCAACCTACCTGCCAAAATTTATCAGCGGTACGGCCATGGATGCATTCCATCCGTTGATTCGTCTCGGCTATGCCCTTGATTTCAATTCGGCGGCAGAAACCGCAGCGGCATTGGCATACTTTGCGTCAAGCTATCGGGAAGCCCCAGTAGATACGGTGAGGTTATCCCTGGCTGACGAATTGCAGCGACAAATCGAGACTGGCCCCGGCGATTTTCAGAATCAGCGATTTGGGGCAGGTTTAGGCGAGATGCTCAAGGCGAAAAGGTATCCTGTTGGCAGCGAAGCAGGTCTGGCGGAGATTGCACGGATTGCTCTGGATGTTTATCTTGGAACCCGAAACTTTTTTGCACTGCATCTCGTGACGGCAACTCAGGCAATGCGAATCTGCGTTCAGCATATCGATGAAACCGAGGGCGTGGCTGCGTTAACCGGCGCGATGCTCGCCGCACATCAGGTGTTGGGAAGTCCGGAATACCGTACTGCGCGGCCGTTAGCAGCGCCAGGGAAGCTTGATCAGGAACACAGCTTCAAATATGTCTGGGCGTGTGTTTCCGAGTTCAGGGCTTATTCTGATGCACGTTATGTGGACGAAATCCGTGCCTTCAGGGATGCAGGCCTGGTACCGGCATGGTGCGCCAGAGAGATTGTTTAACGCTACTCGCTGGCAGACTGATCAGACAGCAATAGACACAGTGTCGTTTTCGACTTTTACCGGATAACACTTGATGGGTTCGAAAGCAGGGGCGGCGAGGACTGAGCCATCAACGATCGAAAATTCCGCACCATGGTAGGGGCAGGTAATACAACCGTTTGCCAGGGTACCGCCTTCCAGCGCGAACTCGGCGTGACTGCAATAATAGGCAACCGCGTAGAATTTCCCCTCATGGCGACACAAGAGGATCTCTTCACTGTCAAGCTGCACATACATCTGGCCATTCTCTTCAAGCTCGGAAGTGGCAGCAACCACGTAGTATTTGTCAGTCATAACAGCGCGCCAAAAGATTCGCATTAAATCAAATTTCTCACTAGGATGCATGAAACCCGGTCCAGCCACCGGGTTTTTATTCACTGGTAGTTGAGTGACAAGACAGGTATGACAAGAAGATTCGCAAACGCCATTATCCAATATCGCTATATCGTCATCATTGTGACATTGATCATCACTGGCATCGCCGGGTCCGGGGTGAGGTATATTAAAATCTCTACGGAAGCACGGGACAACTTTGGACCGGATAATCCGCAGCTTGTTGCCTTTGAGAATCTGGAAGAAACTTTCTCACGAGTAGAGAACATATTCTTTGCGATAGCGCCAGATGACGGCCAGGTTTTCACCCCCCGCGTTCTTGGCCTCATTGAGGCGCTGACTGAAGAGTCCTGGCGCACGTCCTCGGTGAACAGGGTGGACTCGTTGACGAACTATCAACATACCGAAGCGGACGGAGATGACTTGCTGGTCGATAACCTGGTGGTCTCTCCCGAGACCTTGCAGCCTGCAGATCTCAAGCGCATACGTGAGATCGCGTTGCACGAACCCCTGGTCGTCAACCGACTGCTATCAAAGGATGGCAAGGTTGCCGGCATAAATCTTGATTTTCGGTTTGATGGCAGCGAGCCCGATGCGCAGATACTTGCCGCGACCTGGGCGGCTGAGAAAAAAAAGGAGATCATGGCCGCAAACCCTGACATAAGGGTTTATGCCACCGGTTCAGTCATGATCAGTGCCGCATTCTCGCGCTCGGCCTTAGACGACCTGACCACACAAACACCGATGATGTACGTCTTTGTCATGTTGATTGTCGCGCTGCTACTCAGATCGGTCGTTGGCTTAACAGGGATATTTCTGACGACGATGTTAAGCATCGTTTCTGCAATGGGGGTGGCAGGCTGGTTAGGACTCTCCATTTCACCTATGTCTTCCAATACACCAACCATTATTTTGACAGTTGTTGTTGCCCATGGAATTCACCTGATGGTCGCTTACTATCAATCGATACGCGCTGGGGACGATAAACTTCTATCGATACTCGATGCCATCGATATTAACGTTCAGCCAATTTTTCTGACCAGCGTGAGTACCGCAATCGGGTTCCTGAGTCTGAACGTGCTGGCTGATGTGCCCCCCATTCAGGATGTGGGCAACATGGTAGCTGTGGGAGTTTGTTTTGCATTTGTTTACTCCCTCACTTTTCTCCCGGCATTGGTTTATATTTTACCCAACAGGGTGAAACCAGGCAGGTCACTGTCGTCAGCCTCTATGAGTAGCTTTGCTGAATTTGTAATCACCTACCGACATGTATTGTTGACGCTGAGCTGCATCACCGCTCTGTCCCTCATGGTGCTTGCACCGAGAAATATGATCAGCGACCAGTTCAGTAAGTATTTTTCGGAGTCCAACGCACTTCGCGTTGATACGGACTTTACCGATCAGAATCTGGGCGGACTCTATAGAATTGAATATTCGTTGGACACGCAGATACCCCAGGGTGTGTCGGACCCATCCTACCTGGCCATGGTTGAAGAATTCGCACAATGGTTTCGTACCCAGTCCGGGGTGCAACACGTGGCCACCTATACAGATATCGTCAAACGTCTGAACAAGAACCTGCATGGTGACGACGAAGACTTTTATTCATTACCTGAATCACAGGAATTGTCGGCGCAATATTTGCTCTTGTATGAACTTTCGTTACCTTTTGGTCTGGACCTCACAAACCAGATAAATTTTGACAAATCCTCGAGTCGCATGACAGTGTCACTACCCAGCCTGCAAACCCCCGATTTCATTGATCTGCAAAACCGTGGTAAAGCATGGTTGAGGGAACATGCGCCCGCCTATGAACAGGAGGGCTCAGGTCTGGCCTTGATGTTCACGCATATAGGCATTCGCGGCATGCAGGGAAGTATCAAAGGTGCATTGATTGCGCTGGTGTTGATTGCAGCAGTGCTGGTGATCGCGTTGCGTTCAATCAAAATGGGCGTGATTTCCCTGATCCCGAATATGTTGCCCGGGGTTACCGGCTTTGGGGTGTGGTACCTGCTTGACGGTCAGGTTGGTCAATCCATGTCGATGGTGTTAGGTGTGACCATGGGAATCGTGGTCGATGACACCGTGCACTTCCTAAGCAAATACCTCCGTGCTCGACGAGTTCAGGGATTGTCCTCGGAAGATGCTGTCCGTTATGCTTTTCACAGTGTTGGTGTTGCATTATGGATCACGACGCTTGTGCTGGTAGGCGGATTTCTGCTGCTTGGTACATCCGACTTCAAAATCAACGGTGACATGGGCGCGATGGTGGCGATTGTCATTTCCATTGCACTGATCTTCGACTTCATTCTGCTGCCGCCACTATTGATGTTACTCGACGGCGGGGATGCCGACATGGATGGAGGTCAACTCCAGGCAAAAACTGGCTGATCGTAATCGAGTACGCGGGTGGATCTGGCCCTGATGGCCACCTCCCTGAACTGATACAGCATTGCAGCGGTCGGTGAATAAATAACATCGTCAAGATAGTTCATTGATAGCACCAGTTTATCGCTCTGCGGGATCGATTCCAGGTTCGGGGAATCCGTGCGACTCAGCTCATCAAAAGTAAATGGGTGAATAGATTCAACTTCATCCGGGTTCGGCTTAAGCTCATCGGCATGTTGGTCCGACCAGACAACCACTGGTGTAATCACGTAGCCACTTCGAGTCACGTAGTCATCAAGCGTCCCGAGCACGTGGGTCTCGTCAAGTTCCAGGTTTACCTCCTCATGTAATTCACGCAGCGCTGCGGTAATGGCGTCCTCACCCTGATCAATACGACCACCGGGCATCGCCCACTGACCTTTGTGTTCCTTCAGTTTTGTTGATCGGCGAGTGACAATGATGGCCGCGGACTGATTGTAGGCAAATACGGTGACCGCCACGGCTGCCTGGCGTAGTCCGAGGGTGGATTGTCGTCGATCATCGAAGGTCTCAATGTTGTGCTGGATCTGATGTCGTGATCGCATTGAATGGTCAAAACTTGCCAGTGGTTGCATTTACAATTGCTCATCGATGAATTTAGGCGGCTCGTGGGCTTCACAGGGTAGATACTTTTTTTACGACGAATGGTAGCGAGGCGTGATGGACTGCGAGCTATGATACAACGAGTACCGGAGATGGTAATACATTTGGCATACAGATTTTTAGTCGACCACGAACAGAGGCTGATTTATAAGCAGGTATGGGACGTTTATGACGAGTCTCAGTTAGTAGCCTCCCGTGCGGCGTTTCAGAAGTTGCCTGAAAGTTTGCGCTACGATGAGTTGCATGATCTCACTGGTGTGAGGAGTTATGCGATCAGTTATGTCGGGATAGAAAAACTTGCGGACGACGTGAATGAGCTATACCTGCGAGATAACTATCCATCAAAGAAGGTTGCCTACGTCGCCCCGCTTGATGCTGCTTACGGGACTGCGCGTGCCTATCAGGTACTTCAACACGAAACCAATGAAGAATTCCGCGTGTTCAGAAAACTCGATGAAGGGTGCGCCTGGCTCGGTGTAGATATTTCGGGATTTGGAGCCTGACCGGTCCGCGATTTAGCTAGCGTGCGCGTAGATCTGGCAGCTTGTAGTGCTCGGACGCGAGTTCAGCCCTGATAGTCTTTTTGTCGATCTTCCCGGTCGAAGTCAGTGGTATCTCTTTGACAAAAATCACGTCATCCGGGAGCTGCCACTTCGCAAACAGGGATGCGCAATGTTCGAGAATAAACTCTTTCGTGACATTAGACCCTGCTACCAGAATCACCAGTGCCACAGGTCGTTCATCCCATTTCGGATGTGGCTGCGCAACCACAGCCGCCTGGGTAACGCCCTCAAGGGCGACTATGTGATTCTCGAGATCAACCGACGAGATCCACTCACCGCCAGATTTTATAAGGTCTTTTGAGCGATCGGCGATAATCAGGTATTCCTCCGGATCAATTTTTGCCACGTCGCCTGTGACCAGCCAGCCATCGTGGAATTTATCTGGCTGTGGATCATTGAAGTATTCAGAACAGATCCATGGACCGCGTATCAGTAACTCACCAACGGATTCACCGTCATGGGGCTGAGGTTGCCAACTCTCGTCAAAAATTTCGATTTCAAGCCCAGGCATGAGTAATCCCTGCTTGGCGATATTTTCAAATTGCTGATCCTCTGTGAGTTGCAGATGGGAACGCTTTGCGACTTTGCGTGACAAGGTACCCAGAGGATTCGTCTCGGTCATTCCCCAGCCTTGAACCATCTCGATGCCGTGTGTATCCCAATACCAGCGCATCATCGAAACGGGAGGTGCTGAACCGCCACAGGTGAGTCGTGACAGCTTAGTGATATCATACTTTTTCGGATTTGCTTCGAGCACAGCGCGAACACCCTGCCAGATTGTTGGCACACCTGCTGAAATAGTGACTTCCTCCTCCACCATCAGCGCGACGAGCTTTGCAGGATCCATAAACCTGTGTGGCATGACCTGTTTACACCCCAGCATGGATGCCGTAAAGGGTAAACCCCATCCCATTGCGTGGAACATCGGAACAATGCCGCAAACAGCATCGAGTGCTGATAAACTCATGGAGTCAGTCATGGCTTGTGTGATTGTATGCAGGTAGGTCGAACGATGTGTGTACATGACACCTTTAGGCTTGCCAGTAGTACCACTGGTGTAGCAGAGTCCCATGGGCGAGTGTTCGTCGATTTCCGGCCAGCTATATTTCTTTTGCTGGTCTCTAATCAGATCCTCGTAATCAATTGTGTTAGCAAAGCTCGTTTCAATGTTTTGCCCGTGTCTGCAAACAACTAACAATTCTACACTGGGGATTTTGTCGATGAGCGGTTCGAGCAGAGGCAGGAGATCCTCATCAATGAAAATCACTCTATCCTCGGCGTGATTGATAATGTACTCAAGGTCGACAGGGCCGAGTCGAATGTTAAGCGTGTGCAGAACAGCGCCCATGGATGGGATCGCCTGATAAAGCTCCAGATGACGATAGTTATTCCACATGAAACTGGCGACACGATCGCCAACTTTGATGCCATACTCATCAAGTGCGCAAGCGACCTGGGTTGCGCGTTCCCAGGTGGTTTTTAAGGTCTGGCGATGTGTACCCGTCTCGAGAAGGGTTACAACTTCCTCGTTGGGATCTAACTTTGCCCCGCGACCAAGGATTCGAGACATAAGCAGGGGGGTTTTTTGCATCGTCATCGTTCCTGGCTCCGTGTGATGAATATCGTGGATCTGACGCGGCGCATAGGATAGCGGAAATGGCTCCATTATAAAATGCTTGCGCAGAGTCATTTTTACGAACCTGTCAGCGCGATGGGTGTTTGTAGTTTTGCAGGAATAGACCGGTTATATTGCTGAAAAGAGGGTGTAATGACAGACATTTCGACACGTGCGGTTGATTCGCAACAAGACAATCTGAGCTGGAGCGTTATCGGCGCTTACGGACTACCCACAGTCGGTGTGGGTTATATGTACCTGTTAATCAACCTTTATATTATGAAGTTCTCGACGGATGTGCTCCTGATAGCACCGGCGGTGATGGGAACTATTTTCGGTGTATCTCGCGTCTGGGATGCAGTTTCGGACCCTCTGGTTGGATATATGAGCGATAAAACCCGGCACCCTCTGGGCCGTCGTCGCTTGTGGCTACTGATCAGCATTGTGCCGGTCGCGGGTACCTTCATCATGGTTTTTTCGCCACCTGGAGAATTGAGTGGCTACCAGTTGATCGCATGGATGGCGGTAGGCGTGATCGGATTTTATTCAGCGATGACGATTTTCATCGTACCGCACATGTCGCTGGGTGCCGAGCTCACACTCAATTACCACGAACGGAGCCGACTCTATGGCCTGCGTCACGCGTCCTATACGATTGGCTCTATCGTTGCCCTGGTGAGCATGCAACTGTTGATCAACGCTGAGCAGGAAAGTGAAGCAGCGGTGAGGTTAACGGCCTTCGAGCTGAGTGTGCTTGCTGCACTGGTGACGGCAGGACTGATCACCTATGCGGTGGTTAAGCTGCGGGAAAGGCCGGATTTTCAGGGACGTTTCAATGCGAGCCCGTTCGGGGCTTTCAGGGACGTCTGGCAAAATCCTCATGCAAAGCTGGTGCTGGTGGTCTCATTTATTGAGCATATCGGCAGTGCGGTTATAGGCTTGTTAACCTTGTATGTAGCTCAGTATGTGGTGGGCGCACCAGGCCTTGCTCCGGCGATTATACTTGCCTATATGATTCCTTCCTCTGCATCTGTACCCATGTGGATACCCCTGTCACGGAAATTCGGCAAGATCAGGTTGTGGATGTTCTCCATGGTGCTAACGGGGTTGTCATTTGGCGGGATGTTTTCACTACCTTTTATTGACAGTCTGGACGGGCGGATTTACACAATCTTTTTGTTGGCTTTTTTTGCCGGCCTGGCTGCTGGCTGCGGTGGTACGATCGCGCCATCGGTACAGAGCGATATCATTGATTATGACGAGTACAAATCAGGCGAACGTAAGGAAGGGTCATACTTCGCGGCGTTCAATTTTGTGTTCAAGAGCGCTGCTGGTGTGATGATATTTATTACCGGTTACGTGCTGCAATTTTCTGGGTTCGTGCCGAATCAGGAGCAAACTTTTGTCGTGCAGATTGCGATTGTCGGGCTTTATGGATTACTGCCTCTGGTGTGTTACGTCATTGGAGCCATCATGTTTTCAAGATTTACGCTTGATGAGTCTGAACACGTCAGAATCCGTGATGCATTGCGATCCAGGGCCTGACCCTAATGGCGCTTACTTAAGTCCAAATCGCACCCTGGGAGTGCGCGACAAGGGGATGCCTGTCTCTCCTCAGTTCAGTGGGCTGGGCGCCCCCGACCATCCATGGCCCATCCCGCGTCCATCCCTGGCGCTATTCGCTGCGGAAAGACAGGCATCCGCTCGCCGCTGGACATCCACTCTTGCGGCTACAAACTTTTTTCAACCCGTGGTCAGATTCGTAAATGCCAATCGCGGAGGCCTTAATTAAGTGCCATTGGACCTGACCCAGGTTCAGAGATCAGGCATCGTTCCCTGGCAGTATGATCGCCAGTTGTCGTGAGGTCGCGATCAGAATACCCTGCTGCGACCAGATCCTGCCGTCTTCAATCAGATATCCTTCCTGGGCGACGGAGGTGACGAACTCCACGAGCAGAAAATCTTCGAGAGCAACAGATGCCAGGGGCGTCGAGTGCAGGAAATGTACAGTGTGATCGATGGTTGGTGCATGCATGGGAAATGGTGTTTCTCTGACTTGCAGTCCCGGAAACCAGGAGTCTGATATCGCTACTACAGCGAGATCATCAAAAAGGCGATTTTCCTTAAATCGTGTCCAGCCGCCAACGCGGCCTTCATTGGACGTGGCTGGGGGAACTGGTCCGATGGCGAGTCTCTGGTCGTAGTGATCACGGAAGGGAACGTGTCCTGCCAGACCGGGATTCATCCGATGGGCAAGTGATATGTCGGCCGCTGCAGGCACGCTCGGCATGCGGAAATCCCGGAAGCCGAAGTCTTCCCGGGCAGGTGCAAAAGTTGCAATGGCGATGGCAATAGTCCTGTCACCCTGAATCAGTTCTGCCGTGCAGGTAGATAACGAACGACCTCTTTTTTCTATTTTTGTTGTTAGTCCGGCCGGACCGGGAACTGACGCTGAGAGGAAGTGATAGGTGATGGACCGAGTTTGCAGATTGCCGAGTGTTTCTTTCAGAGCATTGAGGATAATCGCGGCGATGTAACCACCGTTAGGGCCGATGGTAACGTTCCAGGTGTCGCTGATGTTGACTGAAAAGCTGTTGTCAGACGTTCGAACCACCGCGATATCGCGATCAAATTCTGTGCCGTTGGTGGACCCGGTCATTATTAAAGTTTCCATGCAAAAGGCGCATCATAGTGGATTTTCCGCATCCGGGCGGTTTCTTGCCGGACGTTGACCTGACGGGGTGCGGGTGAAAGACTTGGCAGCTATGATTTGAGGGGAGTGTGCAAAATGATCAAGTTAGTGCTGGTGTGCCTGCTGATCGTGCTAAGTGCCTGTTCAAGGCAGGGGCAAACGGGAGAAGTGCCTGCGGATTATGTGTTCAAGGGCACGGTGTTCACCGCAGAAAGCGAGGAACCCTGGGCATCCGGCGTGGCAGTCAGAGACAACAAGATTGTGCTGGTTTCGAGTAACGACGCGGAACTCGCCCAGTTCATCGGAGATGACACGCGAGTTGTTGACCTGGGCGAGCGTCTGTTGGTGCCGGGCTTTATCGATGGTCATACACATTTCAATCGTGCTGGTGCGCAAATTAGTGATGTAAATCTGCTTAAAGTTGCAAGCGACGAAGCGCTGCGATCTGAAATTAACCGGGTAACCCGCAAACTTGAGCAGGGAGACTGGATCACTGGAGGTCACTGGGGGGCATATGAGCAGTGGCAGGATGGTTCGAGTGGCACCGATGGTGATGAGGTGCACGGTCGATGGCGGCCTACCAGGCAAGCGATCGACGCGGTCAGCCTATCAAATCCGGTATTTGTTAATAGCTTTGAGGATCCCCCGGAACTTTATCTGGCAAATTTGTCCGCGCTGGAGGCGGCAGACCTGCTCCATCGCACCCTCCCGGGTATGTTGGTTGACGACGAAGGAAAATTGACCGGATTGATTCTCAAGGATTCACCTGCAATTGAGTTGATCAAACAGGTTGTCGTTGAAAAATCGCATGCAAGGCGCCTGAATGAGGCCAGGTCAGCCATGGCACGACTTGCAGCGAATGGCGTCGTTGAAATCCATGATATTACACCGACAGGATATGATGAGATATTCTCGGAGCTTGAATCCAGGGGTGAGCTCAGCGCCAGGGTGTGGATGAGAGCAGACCTGGCAAGAGCAGCAGAATTCAATAGCAAAGGTGTAAAAATGAACACCCACCCGCTCACTGGCGAGCGCGATAGCTTTCTCCGCTGGGGTGCGTACAAGGGCTACATCGACGGTATTATGGGCAATCATTCCGCACTCTTTTTTGATGCCTATGATGATCGTCCAGAGCACTACGGTGGGTATCGTCATCACACCAGTGATGACCCTGACCGGCTCGTACCAAATATGGAAAAGATGTACGGATACCTGAAGGAAGCGCATAAGGGAGGGTTCACAGCGAACGTCCATGCCATTGGTACCAGAGGCGTCTCGCTTATGCTCGATACTTACGAGCGACTTCAGCGTGATGTTGGCGGGTCCCTGGATGGATTTCGAGTAATTCACTGTCAGGTTGTGCGTCCACAGGACTTTTCGAGGTTCAGACAACTCGGCGTAATCGCCGAAGTCAATCCCTACCATGTGTCTGACGACATGCGCTGGATGGAACAACGTATCGGTCACGAGCGAAGCAAAGGCGCCTATGCTTTCCGCTCGCTATTGAACAACGGCGCTACCCTGGTTTTTGCCTCTGACTGGCCGGGAACCAATGCGGCTGAATATCACAATCACCCGAAGTATCTGTTGCACGCGGCAGTGAATCGGACCACCACTTCAGGACAGCCGCCAGGCGGTTGGTTCCCCGAGCAGAAAATTTCCCTTGAGGAAGCGATGCTCGCCTACACCATCAATGCGGCCAATGCGACTTTTGACGGCGACATCAAAGGGTCGATTAAAGCTGGCAAACTCGCTGACCTGGTTATCCTTGACCGCAATATTTTTAAGCAACCGACTGAAGAACTACTGGAACTGAGCGTGGATTTGACCATGGTAAATGGAAAGGTAGTTTTCGAGCGATAGTCCGACCAGTCAGCCAGGATGCAAGCGGTGAGCGCGCCGATGGTGCATCAGAGACTCGACGGTAAAGAGGATCAGCGCAATCCAGATACAACTGAAGGTGATTATGCGCTCAATACCAAACGGTTCGTTGTATATCAGCACGGCAACGATCAGGGAAAGACTTGGAGCAATGTATTGAAACATACCGGCAGAGGTGAGTGATAACCTGGTCACAGCTGCAGCGAAGCATAGCAGGGGAAACGAGGTCACGAACCCCCCGAGGATGAGCAAGGCGTCCGTCTGCCGGTCAACAACACCGAACTGCATACCTCCGCTGGTAGAAAGGTACGCGAGCCCAATCAAAGCGAAGGGCACTATCAGTATCGTTTCGAGGGCAAGTCCGGCCACGCTCGGCAGATTCAGGTTCTTGCGCATTAAACCGTAGAACCCGAAACTGAAGGCGAGCGAGAGTGCCAGCCAGGGTACTGCGCCATAGTAGATCAGTTGGAAAGCTATGCCTGCAGCGGCAGTGATTATTGCGATCCATTGCAGAGGTCTAAGTCGTTCACCCAGGAATATCATGCCGAGGAAGACGCTGACCAGGGGATTGATAAAATATCCAAGACTAGTCTCGACAATATTGTCATTGACGATTGAATAGATAAATACCAGCCAGTTTATGGTCAGAAGTATTGCAGTGACGCAAAGGCGTTTCAACACCGCCGGGCCGACCTTAAGTGCCGGTAACTGCCTGGTGTAGAGAAGGATTCCGAGCAGCAGGAATACGGACCAGATCACCCGGTGACACAAAATTTCCCAGGGTGATACGTGGTTCACCAATTTAAAATAAACAGGTACGAATCCCCAGAACAGATAGGCCGATAGCGCGTAGTATGTGCCGTGCAGAGTTCTTTTCTCGAACATCAAATGTCTGCACAGCTGGAATGCTGGATATTATATTTCGTTGCCATCCCGGAGCCTTTTGACTAATGAACATCTTTTGATCGGGTAAATATTCGCGTACAGAAGTCCGTTCGAGTTTTGGTTTCAACGCCGCGATCGCGGGAACTGACTTTAATCAGATGCTCGCTGGATAGCAATTAGGGGCAGAGGTATAGTGGACTCGCAAGGGAGACCGGTGAGTTAATAGCACAGCACGGTTGGAACATCACAAGTCAGGCTGGGTAATACAGATGCGGAGTTGGCGGGGATTGGCAGGATTGATCGCGGTGCTGGTATTAACTGGCGCTGGCTACGTTTTTTTACAGGTTCGCTCGCTGGAAGTTGAGCAGGTAACACCGGACCTCTATGTGCTCTATGGATTGGGAGGAAATGTTGCGATTCTGGACACCGATGAAGGAACCGTCATTGTCGATACCATGACCTTGCAATACCAGGGTGAACGCATTAAGGAAATCGCCATGGAACTTACCGGAAAGCCCATCACACTGATCGTCAATACCCACTACCATCTGGATCACACTCACGGTAACCCCGCATTTGATCCCGGGACGCGTGTGGTGGCAACGGAGCGTACCCTGCACCATCTTAAGGTAACTGACGCTGCCTACTTCGAGGGCCAGGGACAGACGTTATTGCCGAATGAAACCTTCGTCACCATGAAAGAGATCCCCATGGGCAACAAAACCCTGCGCCTGCTGCATCCGGGTAGGGGGCACACCGACGGGGATCTGGTTGTCCTGTTTGTAGAAGATCAGGTTATTCATACAGGCGATCTGTTTTTCTATCTGCACTATCCAAATATTGATCTCGAAGGCGGCGGGTCCGTGGTGGAATGGGGCGAGACAATTGAAACCATTCTGGAACAGCCGTTCCACACAATAATTCCAGGCCATGGGGTGGTGACAGACCGGCCGAAGTTAATCCAGTTTCAGGCTTTTGTTAACGAACTTGCTGATCTCGGGAGGCAAGCGGCTGATCAGGGCTTGTCTCTTGAGGAGACGTTGCGCACTGCGGAGTTAACAAAGGATGAGGGATACCAGCCGATCAAAATGATTGTTGATATCGGTCTTACCCGGGAATTTGTCATTCAGCGCGCCTGGGAGGAAGCCAATCAGGCTTTCGAGGCGCGTCCATGAACTGAGGAGACTTGATAGATATGAACAACGTAAATGTGATGGTGATCACTGCTGACCAATGGCGTGGTGATTGTCTGTCTCGCCTGGCGCATCCTGTACTGAAGACCCCGCACCTCGATCAACTGGCGTCCGAGGGTGTGCATTTTACAAAACACTTTACCAACGTTGTGCCTTGTGGCCCGAGTCGGGCCTCGTTACATACCGGCTTATACCTGCACAACCATCGTGCAGGAACCAATGGCACCCCTCTAGATAGCCGTTTTACCAATTGGGCACTCGAACTCCGTGATCATGGTTATGACCCGGTACTGTTCGGTTATACACACACTTCAATGGATCCGCGTGGGGTTCCCGAGTTGCATCCGGGACTAAAAAACGATGAAGGCATTCTCCCCGGTATCCGACCCATTGTTGACATGGGTACCTTGTGCCCTGACTGGCGAGAATTTTTAGCAGCGAGAGGCTACCAGTTACCGGAAGTCCATGGAGCGACATATGCCTTGCGTGATCCAGATGTTATTCCCGACAAAAACGGTCCGACGCCGCTGGCCATTGATAAGGAGCACACGGACACCTGGTTCCTTGTGGACAGCGCCATGGCGCACATTGAAGGCCATGTTAACCAGACTGCCGCTGCGGGACCAGGCTGGTGCGTTCATCTTTCTCTGCGAGCACCGCATCCTCCCTGGGTTGCACCAGCGCCCTATCATGCTCGTTACCCGCTCGCAGATATGCCTCCACCACGACGGCATCCTGACATCGAGATGGAGGCAGCAATGCACCCATGGCTCAGAGCTCACCTGAAATCGCCTCGCAACCGGAGCCATGAGGACACTTTGAAACATGCTAAATTGCAAGCCAGCTATTATGGTTTGATGTCCGAGGTTGATGACAACATTGGTCGGCTCATCGATTTCCTTAAAAAGTCCGGCCAGTGGGAAAACACGCTGTTTATCTTCACTTCAGACCATGGAGAGCAGATGGGTGATCACTGGATGTATGGGAAAGCAGGGTTTTTTGACTCGTCCTTCCATGTACCGTTGATCATACATGGGCCGGACACGCTGTCCGGAGATTGTGAATATTTCACCGAACATGTGGATATATTTCCGACGATTATGGCGCAACTCGATCTGCCTGTTCCCCGCCAGTGTGACGGTGAATCCTTGAGGGGTTTTCTGCATCAGTCGGATCCCGCTACCTGGCGAAGTTCGGCGCATTTCGAATTCGATTTTCGTCATTCCCAGGCGGAGAATGCATTGCAGCTCGATATGGAGTCTGCCTGCCTCAACGTGATTCGTGATGATAAATTCAAATACGTTCACTTTGCGGACCTGCCCGAGCTGTTGTTTGACCTTGAAGCCGATCCCGGCGAACTGGTGAACATTGCACCGGATAATCCGGATCTGGTCGCGCGCTACGCAAAGGAAATGTTGAGTTGGCGGTTACGAACCACCGACAAGACGTTGTCACATATGCAGATCAGTCGTGATCATGGATTAAGGCAATTCCCGTTGAATTGAGCAGTTTGTCTGTTAGGGGGGATGTGACGCACTCTGTTAATATGATGCGCTCGCTGAGCCCATTGATTGGAATGTCGTGCTGGAAATCGTTAAAAAACTGTTGCTCCCGGGCATGCCTCCCCGATGGTTTCTCGCTTTGTTGGTTTTTGGCTGCGGGCTTGCAGGGTTTCTTTCCGGTGTCGAAGTCAGTGAACGAAACCTTGCGGATGTAAATCTTGCCACGAAGATGTATTACACGCTGGGTCTCTTCATTCTCGGTGGCATGGATCTGGGGGTGCCCGTTTCAGGACCCGTGTGGGGACAGTTGTTGCTCTGGATCGGATACTTTGGTGCGCCACTGTTAACCGGCTCAACGATCATTGACTGGGTGCATCAGGTCGTTAACAGCGAATCCCGATGGTTGCGTAATATTCGCGGCCATATAGTCCTGGTCGGTACCGATGATCTGGCGCACAGTATTCTTGAAAAGCTGGAAGATTTGAAAATCAGGGCGCCGGTGGTTGTTGTGGAGCGGGAGATAACGACAGCCCAGTCGGCTGAATTTACCAATCGCTATGGTGCCCGGGTGCTGATCGGTGACTTTACCAATGAGTTCTTTCTCTCAAATCTCCGCTTAGCCAAAGCGCGTCGTATCATTCTCGCGAGTGAGCGAGATTTTGATAATTTTGAAGCGGCGAGCAAAATTTTGGAACAACGACCCGACATGGGAAAGAAACTGCTGGTGCATTGTAATCGCCTCCGATTTCTGCGGGAGGTGCACAACTCACAGGTTGCCTCTGCCTGTGTGACCTTCAACAGCTATCATTTGGCCGCACAGCATCTGGTGAAGACGGAGATGATCAAACACTTCCACGAGACCGAACAGCTTGATACGGTCGTTCTGGCAGGATTTGGACGTTTTGGGCAAACGATTCTTGAGGAACTACAACGTCTCGCAGCAGGGGAGATTTCTGATATTGGCATAATCGATGTTGACGCGCATCGCAGAATTCTGGTCGCCCAGGAGCAAAGTGAAATTAGCAGTGAATTTAATCTGCGTGTGGTCCAGGGCAACATCGGGCACCCGGAGGTCTGGCAACAACTTGAGAGTCAGCTGGATTTGCATCGCAGTCGCCCGCTGGTGCTTATGGCAACCGGGCTGGACGATGAGAACTTGCGCACTGGTCTGTGGTTGAAGAAGATTCACCCGCAAGCCAACATCATGGTTCGTTCAACCCGTCCATCACACTTTTCCCAGTCAGTTTGTGAGGCGGCAGGTATCCGGGCATTCGGCGTTTCCAGCGTGATTCATGAATCAATGCCGGATGAATGGTTCCTCTGAAAGACATCGCTGCAGCGGCATGCTCATGGGGTGAGTAAAGCCAGCATGCGTTCGATAAACTGCTGTTCCGCGTCGTTATGGGTCAACGCCAGGGCGGCAGTATAGTCCCGCCGGGACAATTCAGGATGACGCCTTCGATGCTGGAGTTCAGCTCGTGCACAATAGAATGGAAAGTAATGATTGAGACGTGATTCAATCTCGTCCATTTCAGCAAGTGCATGATCCAGTTCATTGACCATCATGAGTGCGACTGCGTAGTTCAGTTGTACTACCGGGGTAGGCGTGTATCGTTTCAGGGTCTGGTAGAGCTCAGTAATCTGCTTCCAGTCGGTTTCTGCTGCGGTGTCCGCTTCGACATGTAAAGCGGCAATCGCTGCCTGGATCTGGTATGAGCCGGGAGGTTGCCGTGTCAAAAGTGCTTTTTGAAGCAGCACTGTCCCTTCCTGAATCTTCATCGCGTCCCACAAGTTGCGATCCTGATGGTGTAACAGCACCAATTCCCCTTTGGCGGAAACCCTGGCGTAGTGCCTTGAATCCTGCAATAGCATCAATGCGAGCAATCCCATGCACTCGGCGTTACCTCTAAACAACTTGTGTAGGGCGCGGCCAAGATGAATTGCTTCATTGCATAGTTCCGCCCGGGTAAGATCGTGCCCGCTTGTGGATGCGTAACCCTCGTTAAAGATGAGGTAAACAGTCTGAAGCACACTGTCCAGGCGGTCTTGAATTTGCTGCGGCCCGGGAATCTCATAGGGAATTCGCGCCGCCTTTATTTTTCGTTTGGCTCTGACCAGACGTTGCTCCATGGCACGGGGAGCGACGAGAAAAGCCCGGGCGGTTTCTTCCAGGCTGAACCCGGCCACCGCCCGCAGGGTCAGCGCGATCCGTGCATTACTGTCAAGCGCCGTGTGGCAGCAGGTAAATATAAGTCTGAGCAGGTCATCCTCGAGATATTTCTCCAGGGCGTCCAGGTCGCCGGCAGGTTCTCCGATCAACTCAGCATCTTCTTGAACAAACAGGGTCTGTTCGAATCGGTGAACTCGCTGGCGGTCGATCGTGATGTTTTTTGCAGTGGTAAACAACCATGCGAGCGGATTTGCCGGTAATCCATGCTGACGCCAGTTTTGCAATGCTCTGAGCATGACTTCCTGATGCAGGTCCTCGGCCTGGTCAAAATCACCGACTCGCCGGATCAGGAAACCCAGTATACGGGAACCGTATTGCTGGATTACCTGATCACTGGCGTGTGGCACAGCTATTCAAATTCCATGATGGGACGCACCTCAATGGATCCGTGTTTAGCACCGGGAATTTTTGCGGCCAGAGACAGCGCATGGTCGAGGTCCTTGCAGTCCAGGATGTAGTAGCCACCGAGTTGCTCGCGAGTCTCTGCGAACGGTCCGTCTGTGGTGACAGTGTCACCGTCCCGGATGCGCACCGTGGTTGCGGTGTTTGTTTCCAGCAGCGGATCGCCTCCGACGAGCACTCCGGCATCGCGAACGGTGGTTGAGAATTGGAAATACTCGGCAAAAACAGCCTGCTGCTCCGCCTCCGAACGCTTGGCGGCCAGAGCTTCATTTTCGTAGATCA
>JAJFKA010000028.1 GCA_021773555.1 Gammaproteobacteria bacterium | reverse complement strand
AATGGTGTATGTCGATCTCAACCCGGTCAGGGCAGGTATCACCAGTGACCCGACCCAGGCAACGCATACCTCGCTAGTCTTTCGGCTGGACCAGACTTCGAATCATGACGCTGTCCTGAAACCGATCAACCAATCCATGGGAGAATTACCATTCACAATCTCTCTTAGACGGTACGTCGAATTGGTCAACTGGACGCTGGTCGCCCAGCAATCCACGAGACCAACGCGGTTCGAGGGAGTTCCGCCAGCGGATCTGTGGCTGGGTCAGTTCATGCCAAAGCCGGGTCGCTGGCAACGGGCACTCGGTTCGGTTGACGCAATTAAGGACTATGCCCGGCAAATCGGTCAATGCTGGATCAGGACCTACTCGACGGGATGAGAGCGTTGTCTATCTTGGTCCAGGCAAGGCTGGTACTCTCGACTAATTCGTTGAGATCTCTGAACCACTCAGATACTCGATTCTGCGTATGCTTGTGGGAGCATGGAAGTCCGGATTTGCCGGTTTGTGTCCTCTAGGTGAGTTGGGTGGAACTCCACCCATACCAACGTTCCGGGTGTAAGGTTATGAATCGCTGGCCAAGGTGGCCATCACCAGCAACCACTCTCTCCGCTACGTCGGCTCCTCTATAGTGTGTGTGGAGCTTTAACCGCCACTCTTTTGTGGCTGTACCGCCAAGTTCGCAGGGACCTTCGGCAGTCACATGAAAGGCACCTTTACCTCGCTTGTCGACGCAGAGCGCTGCCCTGCCGTTCTGCTCGATATGGCGCATCTTTGCAGAGTTCGTCCCGCCAATAATTTCGAACACCTTTCCGTCCCACAAGTACCAAACGGGGACAGCATGGGGACGGCCCTTTGCGTCAACTGTCGCGAGAATTGCAGTGTTGGCTTGACTGAGAAACTCGTCTCGATGATCAGTATCCATGGCTAGGCTCCGGTGATTGTTGTGGATATTCTTGTGATGTTCGATCTGCCGCCGATTTTAGCGCGGAGCACGGCCTGGATATACGGCTCAGCTACCTTTGAAGCTGCAGTTCAGTGGTGAGAATTTTGTAGGTCGCCTCTACGGCCAACAATCTGGTAGTTTGTTGCCAGCCTTATGATCATCTCTATTTGGAACTGGCTTGAACGCATGTTGGGCGCGCCTACCATCGCGATGGTCGTGGCTATGATAAAGAGTGGTCCAATACAGCACGGGCTCTGTCCGAATCTTCGCTGGGTGTCCTAAATTCTCTAATTTGTGTTTCCTAAATTATGTTGGGTGTCCTAATTTATGTAATTTATGTTCGGATAGGTGGGCGCGGAAATCTGCGCCGATTTTGAGGGCGATCATCAGGATGAGTACTGGCACGGCATTATCGAATGCCATGACCAGGAAAGCGCCGAAAATAATGGTGATGTGCATCAATACAATTCGTTTGTAAGGTTCACCCATCTGGCGGTTCATATTCTTGCCTTCATATTCCCGGTGACCCAGGAAATTCTGATAGAAAGAAATACCATGGCTCACAAAAAGTGCAATTAAGGCAGGCAAAAGTGCGACAAGATCGGCGGTTACCTCAGTCATCGGAATACCTCCCGTCGATTCTGGATCCCTGATCATGAACGCGTAGATAAAAAACAGGTGCCCGACCATAAATGCACCGTAGTGAGCGATGAAGAATATCCCAACAAACAATGCAGCCCATCTCCCGATGATCCACATTTTCGCGATGTTGTAGATTCCAACCACCGCACTTTCTGCCCAATAGACCAGCATCACATCACCGACTGACCAGTTGAAAAAGAGGACACCCAACAACGGTATGGCATTCGCAAGCAGCAGTGCAGTACCGGAAGCTGACATCGATTGTTCACCACTACCATTATTGGTAGTAGCGGGAGCGATGTGCTCGGCTTTTTCTGCTTTGCCTGGTGGTTGCCGTTCTAATTCAGGTGTCGGTTCAGATGTGGGCGATGCCGCCGCTGGAACAAGGACCTTCTCAATGACGTCCGATACTGTTAGTTCGGCGGTGCGTCTGTCGACATTGCAGCCGAAGTTAACGGTTTCATCATCATATTCGAAACACATATGTGGCCCGCGCCAGGCGACCGATGTCCCCGGCTCAGGGTCCTCTCGACGGAGATTGTCAATTCGCCCTCCGTCAAAGCTGCGGGTGAATCCGGCGCCGAAAATTTCCAGTCTGAGCAACAGCTTCCGGTCGCTAAGGATAAGCTGCTCCTGACCCAGGATAGAACCAAGGAACAACATAGCAAGCATTGCCACCGCAAACGACCAGCCCAGCAGCCAGAAGGCACTGAACAGGAAGGTTACTACCGAAAACAATTCACCTGGAGGACCAGCAAACATCAAGTTGTCGATTGAAAAGAAAGGAGCAGTAAAAGCGGCCAGCATGCCGCCCAGAGAAAGCGTACCAACAATGGACCGTTTGTAGGGAAATATCTGAATCAGGTCGCCATGTTTCCGTTTCGGGGAACGCAATGAAAACTTGCCGTCGATGTTGATCATCGACTTATTCGTCATAATTTCCCGCTCCTGTTTATGGCTTGAGCACTATATCATCCACGAGTTGTTCAGCCTTGTCAGGTATCCATTTCCCGGTTGGAAACGTACGAGAACCAGGTGCGTGCCGCTTGTAATGAAGACCACTCTTCGGCAAAGTCCAGAGGGGCTTGCTTCATTACCCTCAGTGGGTCCGCGGCGACCAGCTTGCACTGAATCCAGACACTTTTAGAGGTAACACATTGGCGATCCGAATTGATCCGGTGACGGGTTTAAAGACATTCAACACGCGTGCCGCAAAGGCGACGGAAAAAATTGCCGGTCAGGGTTACTCCATCGTCACCGATGAGTTGCTCAAAACCCTGCCAGAACCTCCGCCAGGCGCTGCGTTTAATGCCGAAGAACAGGCGAAATACCGTGAGTTCAAAGAAGCCCGCCAGGGTGCTGCCGATTACATTGCCATGGAAGGTGAGTTCGCAAAATATCTCGAAGACGTGTACTCGGAACCACCTGTTGAGCGCGAGTGCCTGGCTGACGAATGTGAAGTGTTGGTCGTTGGCGCTGGCTTTGCCGCACTCCTGCTTTGGTACAGGCTTAAAGAAGCAGGATTCAGGGATGTCCGCTTCTGTGAGAAAGGGGGTGACGTCGGTGGTACCTGGTACTGGAATCGCTATCCGGGGATTGCCTGCGATGTAGAATCCTACAGCTACCTGCCCCTGCTCGAAGAAATGGGCTACATCCCGACGATGAAGTTCGCGTCCGGGTTCGAAATTCTCGAATACTGTCAAAACATGGCAGAGAAGTCCGGATTCTATGAGCGTTGCCTGTTTCACACGACTGTCACGGAAACAGTGTGGGACGAGGCGGCGGCGCGGTGGACGGTCAAGACTGATCGAGGGGATGCAATGCGCTCGCGGTTCGTCGTGCTCGCCAACGGTATCCTGACCACGCCAAAGCTCGCCCGCATTGAAGGCATGGAGCGCTTCGAGGGTCAGGCATTTCACACTTCACGCTGGAATTATAACGTTGATCTGAACGACAAACGCGTCGGTATCATCGGCACGGGTGCTACCGCGGTTCAGGTCGTCCCCGAAATCGCGAAGGTAGTCAAAGCGCTCTACGTCTTCCAGCGCACTCCTTCCACGATCGACGTGCGCGACCAGCGCGCCACGACCGAGGAGGAGGAAGCGCAATGGCGGCATGAGCCCGGCTGGGCGGTCGCGCGACGCGAGCGTCTTGCGACAATATCTGCGGGTCGCACTGCACTCAAAGCCAATGATGATTTCCTTTCAGGCAAGGTGGATCATGTCAAAGTACCAAAAAAGCACAAGACACCGCTGGCGCCCGACGAACTTATACAACGTCAGCTCAACACGAACTTCCGCATCATGGAGCAGATCCGTGCGCGGGTTGACGCAATCGTCAAGGATCCAAAAACCGCAGAAGCGTTAAAGCCGTACTATTCGTATGGCTGCAAGCGGCCAACGTTTCATGACGAGTATCTGCCGACATTCAATCTGCCGCATGTCCAGTTGATCGATACAGCACCCCTCGGGGTAAGTGAAATCAATGAACGTGGGATTGTTCATAATGGCATCGAGTATCCCGTTGATGTTTTGATCTACGCAACAGGATTTCAGTGGATGGCGACTTCTACGTTCAACATGGTGATCGGTCGAGAAGGGCGGACACTCAAGGAAAAGTGGCAGGCCGAAGGGACAAAAACCTTCCTTGGAATGCACAGCAGCGGTTTCCCAAACCTCTTGATTATGACGGGCCCACAGGGGGGCGGCGGGCAGTTTAACTTCACCCGAGTCTGCGAGATGCACGCGAACTATGTTACGTGGATGCTGACGATGATGCGAGATCGCGACCTGTGTACGGTGGATGTTAAAAAGCAATCGGAGAACGATTACGCTGCGCACTGTCGGGAAATGGATATGCAGTCCCAGCCTTTGCGTGACTGCTATTCCTATTACAACGGGGATGGCAGCGCAGAACCCGGAAGCCTGGCCTATTACGGTGGCGGCGACCGCTGGCATGAATGGCGAACTGCGGCACAGGAGACGTTGTCACCCTACCTGTTTCAGGCACAATCGGTGTAGGTTGGCCGAGTGTGTCGATCGGGTGATTCGGACGCAATTCTACAGTCGGTACGGTAGACTGGACGAAATTTAACGGAGGTCGGCGGTGAGCGAAGTAAAACAGAATATCGGCAGGGATGATTCGAAATCATCGGAAGACACGCTTTACGAAGTGTCGGACGCGATTGCGACAATTACTCTCAATCGACCCGAGCAAATGAATACGCTTGGCGGATCAATGCTTGCGCTTGTGTGCGACTACATCACAAAGGCAGAACGGGATTCCGAAGTGCGTGTCATTATCCTAACCGGCAACGGCCGTGCATTTTGTGCTGGTCTGGATGTGGTCAGCGCTCAATCCAGAACGGGCTCGGATGCGGGGAAAAATGTTAAATCGGCGATTCCCGTAACGCTGAATGTTAAGTCCTTTCCACCAGCCCTGATCTTCAACTGCGAGAAACCGGTTATCTGCGCAATGAATGGCGCCGCCGCCGGTTTTGGTATGGATATGGCGCTGGCATGTGATATCAGGGTTCTGGCAAAAAGCGCAAAGATGGCGCCTACGCCGGTCAAACGGGGTATTGTTCCTGAGAGCGGCGGGACCTGGCTGTTACCGAGGTTGGTGGGTTGGGAGAAAGCGACGGAAATATTCTTTACTGGCAGAAACCTTGGTGCTGACGAATGCCAGTCGCTTGGTCTTTGTGCGCATGTTGTCCCGGATGCTGATCTAGTGTCATTTGCACGGAATCTGGCAGGAGACATTGCCGCGAACGCTCCACTGGCCGTTCAATCGGCAAAGCGTTTGATGCGCATGGGACTATCCGAGCAATTCAATGATCATGTTCATCACGTTTATATGAACTTTCTGCAGCTGATGCGGACTGAAGATGCAAGGGAGGGTATGACCTCGTTTGCGCAGAAACGGCCACCCGAGTTCAGGGGAAACTAACCTTCCGGGAGATGCGTTGGACAAGGGTGAAATTATTCTGTCAGCGTTTAAAGTGATACAAAACTTCGGAATGTTCACGCCTGTGCTGTTCGGCGAACTCATTGGTATTTTCCTGCAATGTAAATCCGAACCCGGTCATTGCCTCGGAAAAACGCTCAGCTTGTCCGCGCCCAGGGTCAACAATTAAAACTTCGCTCCCCGGGGCAGTATGTCTGGCGAGAAACTGCGGAAGTGAATCCACATGCCGCGGTTCGTAGAGGACGTCTGCGCCGAGAATCACATCGAATTCACCCAGACAGAGAGCTTCGTCCGACCAGTTCGCACGATGGAATGGAATTGGGTTCTGCCCGTTGAGGGTTGTGTTAAGCGCGAATAACTCTGCAGTCACTGGATGGATATCCATGGCCGCAATGTTCGCCCCTCGAGAATTAAGCAGCAGGCTGGCCAGACCCAGGCCGCACCCAATCTCCAGAAATCGTTTTCCGTCAGTGTTGTAGTCCAGCATCAGTTCACACAGGCTTTCTGAAGATGGCCAAACCATGCCAGTCAGCGCGATGGCGTCTGCGCCGATGATCGAGGTCGGAGCGTCCTGGGACTCGTTTAGACGCTGCAGATTTCGCGGTATGCGAATTCGAATGGTGCGTTCACCAAAGTTGTATTCCGCTTTCCGAAAACGACGCATAGTCTGGAAAGTTTCCTCGCCAGTCATGGAGCTGAACTCGAAGAATAATATCCGACTGGATTTTCAGCAAGCCACCAGACTTACTAGTGCTTCGAGTCGCTTTTGGACCTGCACAGGATTGGCGAGGAAATCGAGTCGCCGTTCTCCAGGCACACTGACGTTAACTTGCGGGACACTGCCCCGGGTTCTGATGCATATTGGTCCGGGCGCTGAACTATTCCCGAACCTTGCCTGTCTTATAAGCTGGTAGATAGCTATCATTCACCCTTTGGGCGAATTCTTAAGAAGTTCCTTCTCATTTATGCAGACAAAGCTGGGCGAAACAACGGGCGACGGACTGGTTGCAGTAATCACTGCATTTGACCAGGCACATGAATTATTTGGGAGGAAGATTCTAAGACTGGCGGCCGCGCTGAAGAAAAATTGCCACATCATCGTTCATGCCAGCAGCCCGATCCAAAAACGCCTTTTCCTCTATGGTGGCAGTCTGCCAGGCGATCCGGTGAAAACGCACCGTGCGGCAATCGAGGACTGGGTTAAACTCGTCGTTCAGCCCATCCAGGAGAAGCGTCCAAACGCGACCTTCGAGATCATCTGGGACAACGATCTTACGGATATATTGGCACCTCAATTGCTTCGACGTAGAAGTCGCTGGGTTGTCTTGTATAGTTCGGCAGAATCGATTCCCCGTCATTACCTCGAAGTCACCCGGGAAGTTCAAAATCCCGTGCTGGTCATGCGTGGCAGAGAGTGGAATTCGCAAGTCCGGCTATTTGCTGCCATTGATCCTATGCATGAGCATGATCGGCCCCAACAAACGGATAACGTGATCTGTAAATACGCGCAACAGCTGGAGCTGCATATGTCCGCACGACTGGATCTCGGACACTGCTATTTTGTACCACCCTATCTTCGCCAGCATGAACGTTCAATACAGACGATTCATCGCGAAGCACTGGATAAGTACATTCGTGAACGCCGTTTGCAGGCGAACCCGCGGCACCTTCTCGAGGGAGAGACTGCCGCAAGCCTGGCGCGCTTCATCAAGGAAAAGCACGTGGACATCGTAATTCTCGGCAGCATAGCTCGCGGCCTGCTTGGCCGGACGATTGTTGGCAGTACTGCGGAGAAACTGCTGCAGATTAGTCGTCATGACATGTTACTTGTGCGTGGTGATCATGGCGCCTGATTTTCTCACCGCGATTTTTATCGCAGGATCGGAGGAAGCGGTCGGCGAAACAGGACTGGCGTAAAACCCAATGCCTCTTGTGCCGGTCTATTTTCGATGAAAATAAATCAAACCTTACCCAGGCTCTTTTTGCTGCCGATAATATTTCTGATGTCGCAGGCAATGGCAAAAGTAGATCTGGAGGGAGTTGACGGAATCGTCGCCGACAATGTCAGACAATTCCTGACGCTGTCGACCTTGCCTTGTACCACTCGCCCAAGCGAAGTGCGGCGCCTGTTTCGCCGGGCGCTACCGCAGATAGCGGAGGCTCTGGAGCCCTTCGGCTATTACCGGCCCGAGATTGAACCCAATCTTGATTTTTCAGACGCCGCCTGCTGGCGTGCCAGCTTTCGGATTCGACCGGGTGATCCCGTCCTTTTGCAGAGGGTCGTTACTCAGGTTGACGGAATGAGCCATGCTCGTATTGATGAACTGATCAGGAATACACCGCTCCGAAATGGCGAGGTTTTTGAGCATCAGCTCTATGAGACATTCCGCGAAAAACTTCTCAGGCTGGCACTCGATAGTGGTTTTCTGGATGCGACGTACACGGTGCGCAGCGTCGAGGTAAACGAAGCAAAGACCGGCGCTGATATCACCCTGACCCTGCGGACCGGCGAGCGCTACCGGATTGGCACAATCAACAATGATGTGGACTTTCTAAATGATCAACTGATGCAGCGCCTCGTATCGATAACCAGTGGCGACTGGGTTGAACGAAGACAACTCGGTGTCGTTCAACAGGAGCTTGTACGTTCAGGCTATTTTTCAGCGGTCGAAATTCAGTCCGAGCCGGTTGCGGATGCGCGCTTGGATATTAGTATTCTAGCCACCAAACAGGTTCCCAGGGAGCTCAGTGTCGGTGCGGGGGTGTCTTCCGATTTAGGCATTTATGTGAGCAGCGACTACTCCAACCGTTTGCTGAACCGGCGCGGGCATCAGTTTAACGGCCATGTCCAGGTTGGTACGACGGAACAGGAAGGGCAGGTGGAGTACCGGATGCCGGGTGGTCGTCCGTTGCTGGACTGGTACAGTGTTTACCTCGGCGCAAAAGTTGTGGACAGCAATGACGCCATTCGCACTTCTGCTTTTAATGTTGGTGTGCGGTCAAGCAGATCAAAAGGTAAATGGCGGGTTGAGCCGTTCCTGGGACTAACTCTGGACCGATCGGATGAACCCGATCGCCGCTCTGATCTGTTGGCGCTCGTGCCTGGTGTGAGCTTCGGTTTCAGGCAAGTTAAGGAAGGGATCAGAGCGACAGGTTTGACTGCACAACTAGAAGTCGCTGGTGCGAGCAGTTCCATCATTTCCGATGCAACCTTTGCCCGTGTAAGTGCACGCGCGAAAACGATTTTCCGCGTCTATCAGGAGAGCAGGATAATCCTGCGTGGTGAGGCAGGCTATCTGCAGACAGCCACTCTTGAAAGGGTTCCGACGAACTGGCGATTCTTTGCAGGTGGTGACCAGAGCGTCCGCGGTTTTGCCTATCGAACACTTGGGCCGACAAATGCAGACAATGAGGCCAGTGGTGGAGAGTGGCTTGCGACTGGCAGTGTTGAATTTGATATACCGGTTGCCAGCTCCTGGTCTGCTGCCTGGTTCTTTGACGCTGGAAATGTCGGTACTCAGGGTAAATTCGGTGGCACCTGGCCAACTTCGACCGGTTTCGGTGTTCGCTGGTATTCACCGCTTGGACCGCTCAGGCTGGATCTCGCCCTGCCGCTTCAGGGGTCGGAAGATACCTTCCGGATACACTTCAATCTTGGCCCCGACTTGTGAATTTGTTCTCCAGGGTGTTTTTTGTCCTGTCGTTAATACTTGTTCTTATCGGGCTGGCCTTGTCTGCGTACCTGTTATCCGAGCGGGGGCTCCGTGATCTGGTGGCCTGGGGCGGGACTCGTTTTGGCATTGATATTGAATCTGTATCCGGTTCTCTGGCGACGCAATCATGTATCGGCAGCCTCCATTACGCGACCGAGGATTTTGATCTCAGTGTAACCGACCTGTGCATCGACGTTAACTGGCTGCACGTGCTCAGGTATAGCAGAATTCGGTTATCGAGTGTCAGGCTCACCACCCTCAAAGTGGTTACACCTGCTAAGTCCCCGAACCCTTCTGTCCTGCTGCCAGCGGTGACGATTCCGTGGTTGCCGATCGATGTCAATATCGAGTTTTTGGCAGCGGCTGAAATCCAGATTGACGATCAGGTGCTAACGGATGTGCAAGTCAAACATTTCGAAGCCACGAAATCGCTGTGGAAATATGAGTTGTTGCAACTTCGGTCTGATAACCGGATTTTCGTGAATGAGCTCAGCCTCGTGAAAAAATCTGGCTCAAGCCCGGTGGTGCGTGGAGATATCACGGTTACGGGTGATCTTGAGGTCACGCTGACACTTGCGGGTCGTCTTGATCAACTTGAATTCGAGGCGGTTGCTTACGGCTGGAAAACCACAGGAGTGATTAATCTAACCAGCAGTAACTGGCCTTTTCGCAGCCGCGTGACCTCGCCGGAAATATCACTTGAGCCCTATGGGCTGAGGCAGGCAGCGAGCCTGTCCTCCAGTGTTAAGGGGGATGTGACTGGCATTGATGTGCAAGGTGAGTTGCGATCGGCTGGATCGGTTGCGGGATTTAATGTGCAACTGCAGGGCGAGAGTCTGCAGGCTCGCCTGGTGTTTAAATCCTTTCCTCTTGCGCATGAACTGCGGACCGTGCCATTGACGGGTAATGTCGAGATTCGCACTGACCGATCTTTTAAGCTTGTTGAATTGCGTATTGATGAATTGGTAAACCTTTTCTCCAGACAGGCGCTGACGGGAAGTGCGACTATTGGACTGGATTTGCCGAGTATTACGGTGGTCCGGTCGAGCTTTACGGCTGGTGCTGGGACATTGTCTGCCAGTGGATTCTGGCGGGGTGCCGGTGACTGGAATCTGGAGACGGAAACCGAGAGCTTTCCACTGTCCCTGCCCGGGCTCAGTGCGGGATTGAGTGGTAAAGCGGCGCTAGGCAGCGGACAGGCGAGGGGCAGTTTTGATGTCAAAGATCTTGAATACCAGGGTTTTTCGGTTCCCTCGGTCAATTTGCAGCTGGATCTGGCGGCACTGGATTGGCTGGTACTTATCGCCAGCGGTATCAGCCGAGACAACAACGCGATCGGCGAGCTGAAGCTTCGTCTTCACGGCGAACCGTTTGAAGGTGCTTTTGATCTGGATGCTGTGCGCGCAGGTCACGGTGCATCCAGCTCTGGAAAGTATCGCTTCGAAAATGAAATTCTGGATCTTAATATCGCAACTCTTGTTGCGAGCTATCACTTTCTGGCCGGGGAGGACCTTGCTGTCTTCGGTGTGGAGTCAGACCCGAAATCAATGATCAAGCTTGTACAGCCGCTCAGTATTCGATCAAACGGCAGTGAATTGAGCATTGGACCGATAGTGCTGGCCAATGACTCAGGCGGTCATGCACAACTGGACTATGATCCACAAACCGATACCGGCAGAATTGATGTGCACGCCTGGCAGTTACCCATCTATAACCCCGGAAACGGAGACCTGCGGACGGCTGCCATTGTTGATGCCAGTATCACCTCGAGCGCGGTTGCGGGTTTGCGGTTCGATGGTGAGCTCACCATTCACGACATACGTATCGCGGGTCTCCCTGACGACGCGCCAGACTTTGATGTGAACACAGGCGAGATTGTTGTCAAGGTTGTGACCGATGGCACGCGGTCAAACCTCGTGCTGCGGGGTAACATTCCAGAACTGCTCAACCTGGATGGTGCGCTGAATTTATCGGCAAGCCGGATTCAGGGAAGTGCGACGATTGCACTACTCTATCCGGAACTTTTTTCTCCTTATCTGGCGCCGTATGTTTCTGCCCCCAGCGGTGAAATGAATGCCGTCATTTCGGTAGACGGTGAGATTCAGGCGCCCGAGATTACGGGTGTGGTGAATTGGAACAATGGTGGTCTTGACGTCGATATACTGGGGCTCAACCTGCGCGAGCTCAATGCGCGGGCGAATTCGGAAGATGGTGCACGATTTGTACTGGTCTCAACCGGTAAGGATGGTTCAGGTGGTGACCTCAGGGTGGATGGCGAGCTTGATGCGATTTTTTCAGATCAGCGAGCGATACACTTGAAACTGGTAACCCGGGGGGCAGGGGTATTGAATCGGAGTGATGCGAGAGCGAAGGTGACCAGCGACATCGATTACTTTTACAAATCCGATTCGCATCGCCTGGAGGGTGATATAACCGTTGATGAGGCGCTGTTCACGATTCGTGAACTTCCCCGGACAGTCGTGACACCTTCGTCTGATGTGACAGTTAAAGGCAGGAATCAGCAGGCACAGAACCAGCCATTGGATCTGGACCTGGGAGTCACACTGACGAACAAGGCCAGGGTTTCTGCGTTTGGTCTTGATTCGAGCATTGCCGGAAAGCTGCGCTACCAGGCAAAACGTGGCGCACCCATAAAGCTGGTTGGCACACTGGCAACAGTGGATGGATCATTCTCGGTCTATGGTCAGACGTTAACCATACGCAGAGGTAAACTGGTATTCGACGGTCCGCTTGATGACCCGCGGGTCGATGTTTTCGCTAGTCGCGATGTCAAGGTAGACGGCCGCGGATACCAGGTTGGGGTGATCGTTTCTGGCTACGCATCTGAACTGAACACGCAGATAACCAGCAATCCTGCGCTGCCTGAGGTGGATGCGTTATCACTGTTACTCACCGGTCGGTTGCTTCGCCAGACTGGTCAGCAGGAGAAACAACAGATCGCAGGTGCAGCATTGACCATGGGACTGCAGAAAGCGGGCTTTATCACTAACAGGATAATGGCACTCACTGGCATTGATGATATTTCCTTTTCGCAGTCAGGTGATGGTGTTGAGGTAGGCGCAGGTGTGCAGTTAAACCAGAACCTCTATCTGCGCTACACCTATGGAGCGCTCTCACGAATCGGCGGCATGCTGCTTGATTACAATTTGTCGGATAGTACGCGGCTACGTGCGACCACAGGTGATACACAATCTATTGAGCTTCAATATATTTTCGGTAAGTAGGCGGTCATCTGTCAGTGAGAGAAACCCGCGCGATGACTGCACAAGCTTTGCGTAATCGGATTCGTGGCGAAGTGACAGTGAAGGGGTTTGGTGGTGAAAGAGGAGTTAGTCAATGACAATAGAGACGGGTTTACTGTTCGCGCGACTGCTTGATGGAGTGGGTGGTGGAAAGAACCTCAGTTGGGACGAGGTAAAACTATGGCAACCCGAACAAGGCGTGCTGTGGACACATTTGGAATACACCAACCCCATCGTCAGGCAATGGATCGACAAGGAGAGTGGTCTCGATGAAATCACCGCAGGTGCATTGCTGGCTGAGGAAACACGCCCGCGGAGTCTGGTAACCGGCAACGGTCTGTTGCTGACCTTACGTGGGATTAATCCTAATCCTGAGTCTGATCCATCGGATATGGTCGCGGTCCGATTGTGGAGTGATGGGACCAGAATCATCACCACAAGGCGCCGCAGCCTGCAGGCGGCATCACTCCTCAATGAGGCTATTGACAAGGGGTTGGGTCCTCGCTCAGCCGGTGAGTTCGTTGAGATGCTAACAGATCTTATGGTTGTACGGATGGGTGATGTTGTCGACGGTATTAATGAGCAGGTGGATGACCTTGAAGAGTCCGTTCTGTCAAAACAATCCTATGAATTGCGGCCACTTATTTCGGAGTTACGTCGTCATGCAATCGGCATGCGTCGCTACCTGGCGCCGCAGCGTGAAGCGGTATCCCGACTTTACAACGAAAGGCTCGAGTGGATCGGCGACCTGGACCGGCAGCGATTGCGGGAAAGCGCTGATCGCACGACTCGATTCATCGAAGACCTTGATCTCATCAGGGAACGCGCGGTCGTTGTTCAGGAGGAACTCATCAGCCGTCTATCTGAGAAAATGGATCGTACGATGTATATGTTATCGATTGTTGCTGCCATTTTCCTGCCGCTTGGTTTTCTGACCGGCCTGCTTGGAATTAATGTTGGCGGTATTCCCGGTGCTGACTACCCTTTGGCCTTCACCATATTTTGCGGCGCTTTGGTTGTGATTGTCGTGATTCAGATATGGGTCTTCAAGTCCAGAAAATGGATGTGATTGATTCGGCTGCCCTTCAGGTTGATGCGGGCGTTCCACTCTTCGACCTTGACCATACTGTACCGGGATTCAGACGGGAGGTGCCGGCTCGACAGTTGCCGGTCCTTTGATCTCGTTAGCATCGAAGCTGGAACCGATCACTGTGGCTGCGGCCAGGTCACCCGCAACGTTGGTGACAGTACGGCACATGTCCAGTATGCGATCGACGCCGATTATCAACACGAGTCCAGCGGTGGGAATTCCAGTAGCATCCAGAATACTGGCCAGAATGACGATGCCGACACCCGGGGTACCCGGTGATCCAATTGCAGCGCCAACCGCCAGAACAACAATCAGAACAATGCTCATGAAATTGATATCGATCCCGAACACTTGCGCAAGGAACAACACGGCAACCGCCTGGTAAAGTGCTGTTCCCCCCATGTTGATCGTTGTGCCGAGTGGTATAACAAACCGCGCTACCGTTGCAGGAACGTGAAGCCGGGTCTCGGCGATTGACAATGATAGTGGCATGACTGCAGCTGAGCTTGACGTTGAGAAAGCAAGGAGCAGTGCTTCGCGGGTATTTCGTAAAAACATGATGGGTGACTGCCGCGCGAACACTACGACGGTTATCACGTAAACAATTAGCAGCATCGCCAGACCGCCGATGACGGTCGCCATGTACACCGCCATACCGGCGATCGCGTTCAGACCGATGCGCGCTGAAATGTCAGCCATCAGCCCAAACACCGCAATGGGTGCAAACCGCAGAACCCACTTCACGATAACCATACAGACCGACTGCAGACCGCCAAGCAGGTCCAGTAACGGCCTTGACTGCTCCGGTGGCAGTGCCAGGGTGGCGATGCCGACAATGGCCGAGCCGATTACTATATGAAGCATTTCCCCTTCGACCAGTGCCGTAAGGAGATTTGTTGGTACCAGTGAGACGATTCGCTGCGGCATATTCACTGGACCCGATACGAGTTCAGGTGATGCAGCGACTCCCGTTACTGCTGTTCCGATTGCTCCGATCTGGGATGGATCGATATAGGTTCCGGGGGCAATAACAAATGCGAACGCGAGTCCAATCAAAGCTGCAATGACGGTTGTGATCCCAAAGTACAGAATCGTCCGCAGACCAATTTTGCCGACGACCTCGGTACTCTCACCGGAGGCGATTCCACGGATCACGGAAGCCAGCACGAGCGGCACAACCACAAATTTGATCGACGCAAGAAATGCCTGCCCAGGCAGCGCCAGCCAGTTCGCGATGATCACACTTGTTTCCCGACTGACCCAGCCTGCTGACGGCGCCAGCAACAAGCCGGTGCCGATGCCAAGCATCATCCCGAGTAAAACCTGCAACCATAGTCGTTCTCGCAGGAGTGCGCGTATACCACTGACTTCAAGAATCAGCGAGCGCGGAAGTGAAAAACCCGTTGTTGTGCTCATCCCGATGAGCCTACAGGTTACCTATTGGGTTGGCGAGGTGATTGAGAAATTGTTTTAGTAACGTGGTCGTCAGAAGCACACACGGATTGGTTCGCAAGGGTAACCGGCAGTAGTATGAGTGAGTCTCAACCCTCGGCACCCTCGTATGCTTATCACCTGCATCGCTGATCATCCGGAACTGATTAAGACTATCGGTCAATGGCATTGGCAGGAGTGGGGGCATGCGGATCCCGAAGGTAGTCTGGAATCCTGGACCCAGGGGCTCGCTCTGCGAGTCAACCGGAACCGTATTCCGACGACCTACGTGGCATTGTCCGAGACCGGGGATCTTCTCGGTTCGGTGACGCTGGTGGACAATGATATGCACACTCGTCCTGAGCTAGAACCGTGGCTCGCGGGTTTGTATGTCAAACCGGAATCACGTGGGCAGGGCATTGCAACGGCGCTGGTACTTACCGCCATGGCAGAAGCACGCCGCTTTGGTGTTGATGTACTCTACCTTTACACGTCGACAGCGGAGTCGCTTTACACCCGGCTGGGTTGGCAGGTAGTTGATCAGGCTGACTATGAAGGCGACGAGGTTGTCGTGATGTCGACCAAACTTTGCTGATGAAAGAAACCATGCACACAGGCACCATCCAACTCGATAACCAGGATGATCCCGCTGAACATCGCTGTGACACTGGGAGATTCAACCGCACTGATATTGTCGTTAGTGGGCCTTGGTGCGCTTTTGGCTGAATCCGCTATTTGGTTCCTGGTGTTGAAGTGGATTGGCGGTCTGTCTCTCTTATTGCTTGGCATCAGGCTGCTCTTCTCGGGAATTCGTGTTCCTACAATAGAAAACAGAGAACAGGTTTTGTCCCGCCGAAAATTGTTCCTGAACACTTACCTGGTCACTGCGCTGAATCCAAAAGGCATCATTTTCCTTGTCGCCTTCCTGCCGCAGTTCATCAATACAGATGCGAACTCTCAGGCCCAGTTGTGGGTGCTGGCGATCACTTTTGTTTGTCTGGCGGCTTTGAACGCGGCGTTTTACGACCTATTTGCGGGAAAAGCGAGGCAAATACTATCGTCATCCAGAACGCAATCGATGCTGAAAGTGGGTGGCGGCACCCTGCTTTCCGGCGCCGGACTCTGGGCACTGACTGCCAGGCAAACATGAGTATTCCACAATGGCAATCGGCTCGCCGTCATTACTGATTATACTCCCACCACCAGGGCATGCCGGTTTCGCCCAGGATCAGTTTCGCCACTTCCGGATAAATTAGCTCCGCACGAACACTGTTGGCCAACATGACGACACACTGTTGAGTCGCCTCCCGGCAAACAACCATGTTTCCCGTCCACGGATTGTGACCACCTTTAAACCAAACCTTGTCTTTTCCTTCTCCGAAAGTGACGACACCGAGTCCAGCGGAAAGGCCGATTTTTCCGGTCCGGGAATCTTTATCCTCCGCCAGCGTTGGAAACTGATGGGCAGAGACAATACCAAGCTGTCCCCGGACCAGGTCAGTCCGCGCGCGTTCGGATAATCCATCTCCGCGCATAATCCCGGCCCACATGCGCCCCTGATCCTGTATGGTCGTGTCCATTGACCCTGCGGCGCTGACGCCACTTCTCTCATCATGTGGCTCAAAGGTGCCATCCTTCGCGTATCCGTCTGCAAGATTCTCCTCGAAATCCGGGCGCCATTGCATGCTGGTGTTGCGCATCTCGAATCGGTCGAATACCCGTTTTTGCATCTCAGCCTTCACATTCAGTCCAAGGCCCTCCTCAAGCGCAAGCTGAAGGAGGTAAAAACCCTCCCCTGAGTACGCATACCTTTCGCCGGGCGGAAAGTGAAATCGCAGCGTCTGGTCATCCTCCAGCCATCTGAAATTGGCGAAACCGGTCGAGTGAGTCAATGCATGTCGGGCAGTGAGCACGTTGATCCGTGGATCATCGGCGATATCGGCATAGTCTTCGTAGGATTTGATTGGATTGGGCAGGTATTCAATGAGTGGTTTGTCTAAGTCGAATAGCGCTTCATCCACAAGCTGCAGCACCATGTAGGAGAAAGCTGCCTTGGTCAGCGATGCCCCGTACATAATGGTGTTTGTGAGCAATGGCAGATCGTGTTCAATGTTGCGATGACCGAATGCAGCAACATGCACAAGCACTCCCTTGTCGATGATCGCGATCGCCATCCCTTTGACGTCGGCTTTGCGCATCAGGTGTTGTAATTCAGCGTCTATGAGTTCCACGCGAGAGGCAATCGGACCATGAGGAGTCTGGCAGGCGGCCAGTAGCAAAATCATGACGTAAACGTAAAATCGCACGGTTCAATAATCTCCTGGAATCCGGTAGTCCAACACTTTCTCTCTCAGCCTATCTGAATGCCCGTGGTCAATGCACTTTTAACAGGATTGGATTGCGCGGCGGTGTAATCATTAAATCTCCGCGTCTGCGTCACAAAACCATCGGCTTAATCGTTCTATATCATGTGAGGTTACCCAAAACGGCGTGACCGAAAGAAAATAGGGAAGATACCATGACTGAAAATGATCGATTGAATCTGCAAAAAGTGTCGCCGGAAGGACTCCAGGCTCTGGTAAATGTCGAAAAGGTCATCGCCAGATCGGGGATCAACAAGATGCTGACACACCTGGTGAAGCTGCGAGTCTCGCAAATCAATGGCTGTGTTTATTGTGTGGGACTCCACAATGAGGAAGCTCGCGCAGATGATGAATCCCAGGAGCGATTGGATCATCTAGTGGTGTGGCGTGATAGTGACCTGTTTACCCCTGCCGAGCGAGCATCGCTGGCGTGGGGTGAAGCGTTCACCATCAAGGGCGGTCCCGTTGGGCTCGATCAACTGCATGCTGAGCTACGGGAACATTTATCTGAAAAAGACATCGGTATGCTGATGCTGGTCATTGTGATGATCCATGCCTGGAACCGAATTCAGGTTGCGGCACACGGCAGTAGATTCTAGTGTTCGACGGTGCGCAATAGTGAATCGATTGTAGCCTCTTCATGCCCGTTGGTGATGAGACAGTCTGGTGCTCCCGTTTGGGTTGAGTTAGGCTGGGCTCTGCTGGCCGGTTCGAAGACAAGTCTTCTGGGCCGGCCTGTTTCCCAACGATTATGGTGAGGCTTTTATGAACAAAATTGACATGCGTGATCTTGTTCCCTATCGAACTGCTGTATTCGATAACAGCCGGTGGCAGAATTTCCAGCCAAGGCCAGATGATGTTTTCATTTGTACTCCGGCAAAGTGTGGCACCACATGGACCCAGACTATTGTTGCGAACCTGATAAGACCCGATGGCGACTTCCCCATGCCCATCATGCAGCTGTCACCCTGGATTGAAGCCGTGTTCAATCCGGAACCGGATATGATGTTAAACCTCGAGAACCAGAAACTCCGTCGCGTGATCAAGAGTCACACGCCTGCTGATGGGATTCCCTGGTTTCCGGAGTCCAAATATATCTTTGTTGCCCGTGATGGCAGGGATGCCTTCATGTCCCTGTGCAATCATATGGAGCGAATGAAGATGCTGGATTTACTGAACGAGGCTGCTGCCGCAACGGGAGTGCCGAAAATGCCGGCTTATGATGGAGACCCACATGCGTTTTTTGATCAGTGGCTGCAGGAAGACGACAATTTTTTTAATATTGTTGCGACGTACTGGAAGCATCAAAAGCAGGAAAATATGTTGCTGGTCCACTATAACGACCTGAAGAAGGATCTCGGTCAAGAGACCAGACGCATCGCGGATTTCCTGGATATTGCACTCACCAATCAACAGTTTGAAGCGGTGATCGAGCGTTGCACGTTCGACTACATGCGTGACCATCCCGAAATGGTTGGGGATTTCGATATGGGATTTGAAGGTGGAATCAAGGGCTTCATCTTCAAAGGCACGAATGGCCGGTGGCGGGAGGTCCTCACTGAGAAAGAGCTAAAGCGCTATCAGTTAAAGGCGGAGAAGCTGTTGTCACCGGAAGCGATGAACTGGCTGGAATGTGGCCGAATTGCATAGGGGCAGTGACTAATCTCCTTTGTCACACTGACGACAAGGGCCGACGCCGATGGTTAATTCAGACCAAGTCTTTCGTTTTCGCGCCTGAACATTCCACGTATAACGGTACCGTCGGAAGGTTCTTGTTCAAGGGTCTCCGGATTCCACTGAGTGCGGGTTGTACCGAAAAAATCGCCGCCGTAGATATGAATACCGCCAGTAAACCGCAGTAGTGGATTGGTTACCGAGTGAACAGCGTCGTTTGGTAACGATGCCGCGTCTTTTACGAAAAGCGCCTCGGCACCATAGGCGGTAAGCCCCTCCGGAGTTTGTTTCCAGAAGATGTTGTCTTCACGGCCTGTATAGATTCCGATGTTGGCCCACATCAGGTGATCATGTGGCATGAGATTCATCCGGGGCGTCCAGGTTGCAGCAAAAATCGTCAGTTTCGGAGAACTCAAAAATACGTTTAGACCGGCTTTCTCTGGTTCGCCAACTGCTTTGAGGACTGCGCCGGGATTCGCAACTGCTCTCGACAGCACTTCCTTCACTGCGGCTTGCGCATCAGTTTCCTCGTTAGCCAATACACAGTCTTCGACAAACCGGGCAATGTCCATTTTCTCTGATCCAGTGGATGTTGGCTGCCTGGTGTTTGCAAAAACCAATCCAGGCATAGCCAGTGTGCCGGAGAGGGCGATCGCTCCTGCGATCACTGCACGCCTTTGAGGGTTGAAACTGTCGGTTTTAGAGCTAGACATAGACTGATTTCCTGATCCTGTTAAGGCAGTAACAATTACTACCTGCTTTGTGGTGTGGTTCGCATAATCTGAAAAACATACTGTCCCAAAATACCTACCTGCACCGATATCACAACCTCGTCATCGGAGCCATAACTATCCAAGCGCTGACTCTTTTCCCAACGCGTCAGGAGACTTCGTCGTCCGGAACCCAGCTTCCATGAAATCCGTAAGGTACTCGCACGGGTAACAGGACCTGGGCGAGCGCGGGGCGAGTCATATCCAATGCGTCCAGGATAATCAATTCACTCGCCTTGCGGGACTCGTCAAAAACATAGGTCATCAGAAATCCATCGTCCTCTGACTCAGCATTTTCTTTAGGAATAAAAATTGCCTCGGCACCATGGCGACCCGCGCCGAAATTGAATGTGCTGGAGGTGCCTGTTTGCATATCGTGCTTGTACACCGCAGGAAACTTGCGCTCGCCCACAGCGAGACTATAACCGTAGCGATACGGCATGCTGTTCAGTTCGGGATGGCAGCGAGGAAACTCCTGGGGTCGTTCGTCAACAATTTCCTCGGTTGTTCGGTGGGTCGAAGGGTTGAAAGTCCAGCGATCAAGACGAGGCAGGCTGTCGCCAAAGGGCCCGTTGGTATCAGCGTTAAACATCCGTTCATAGCGACATATATCAACTACCACATTTCCATCGTTATCTTCGTAGGCGTTCATGGGGTGGTAAGCGTAGTTTGGCGAGACAGGACACCAGACGATATCTTTTGCCGAGCCGTCGCGTGGCATCAGACCTACCCGGGGCTCATGATCGTCATCCCAGCGAAAAGGAAAATCTGCCCCAAGGGCCAGCGCCTGGAAGCTGAGGGTGACGGGTAGATCATAGATAACGACATAGTTATTTGTAAGACTCATATCATGAATCATGGGCATCCCGGGTAACGGGATATCAACGGATTTCACCAGATTCGCTTCTGTATCCCTGACAACATACTCAACATGGTCGCGAAGATTCGCCCAGTCATAGCAGATTGCATGGATCTCGCCGGTCACCGGGTCGTATTTGGGGTGTGCAGAAAATCGATCCCAGCCAGCGCGCGGACCCACTGGCTCAAGCTCATAACCCAGTTCCATGGGCGGTGTTCCGGATTCTACGATGGCCCAGGTTCTGCCGGCATGACCAATCACATGTGTATTGGGCCCGGACACCTCCCCGGTCCCGACGAATCGATTGCGATACCAGTCAGCGCGACCACCATCGAGGCGAACGCCGTGTACCATTCCGTTACCGGTAAACCAGTGGTATGCGTCAGCGTTGACCTCGCCGACGGGATTCGGTCCGTTCCGGAGGAACCTGCCTGCTAACTCCTCCGGGATCTTACCCAGAACCTCGAGTTGTGTTGTTGTCGTTTCAACCTTCACGGGTCCAAAATTGTCTGACAGGTACATCCCATTTTTCAGGTAACCCGTTTGTTCGACCGGTGTGCTGGAGCGTGCGCAGCTGGCCAGCAATCCGGGTGCCATGGAAAGCGTAACGCTGGCGGCAAGCAAGGATCTGCGTTTCATGATGATTCCCTCGAGGTTGTCAGATTAGACTTTAGCAGAGATTTCGTTAGCTATCGGGAATACTGGCAGAGCGCTTCAAGTTGCGCAGTATCTGTCGCGATCTGCCGGTCCGTTTGCGCGATGGCGAGCTGGTTTTTAGCCAGCGCACACTGGCGTGCGCTGATTTCATGCCGGGTCGCCACCATCTGGTTTCGCTTCTGCTCCCGGCAGCGCTCATCATCAACGAGTCGGAGGTTAATGAACTCTGCCTGTTCGATCAAAACACAGTCGCTAGGCTCCAGATAGTTCTTGTCGGTGACTAACTGAAGGGTTTTTCCGTCTGTTTTCTTCACAGTGTAAAGGTAGTGCGGCTGAGTTGGTTCGATCAGTTTTTCGATGTTCCTGTTGGCCGACGCTTTAGCGGCGGGGCCACTACTTACGTGCGCGATACCGCGTTTACCACCGACCAGAATGCCTCTTTTTTCAGGTAGATCACTCACGACCTGCTTGCTTTCGATCTTGCCATAGATAAGCTGCAGGGCTTTATTTTTTCCCGTGGTGGCGCAGCCGGTGAGCATCATGCCCACAATTAAGAGTATGAAAACTTGCGTCATAGTGATGCGGTCCAGAGTGAATGGTTGATTGTATCGCATAACGTTACCTTGCCGTCAGAGTATCGAGGTCAGTAGCGTGGCGGTTCCGAGAAAGGAGATGAATCCGGCAACATCCGTGACGGTTGTGAGGATGATGGATGATGCGGTGGCCGGGTCCTGACCGAGGCGGATCAGAACCATCGGCACCAGCGCACCAGAGATGCCGGCAGCGATCATGGAAATGATCATCGCAATACCGATGACCAGAGCGAGGCCAAACGACTGGCTCCAGATATAGACACCGAGTCCGCAGGTAATTGCCAGGGCACAACCATCAATGGTCCCGACCCTGATCTCTTTCATTAGCACCTGGCGCCACTTCATGAGGTTGATTTCACGTAGCGCAAGCCCACGCATGGTGACGGCCAGCGCCTGTGATCCGGCGTTACCCGACTGACCCGCGACGACCGGAAGCAGGATTGCGAGCGCGGTAAACTGCGCGATTGTCGATTCGAATATACCCACGACCGATGCGGCGAGAAACGCGGTCAGAAGATTGATATGCAGCCACGGTAAGCGCTTTCGAACCGCAAATCTCGCCGTTGACAACGCGCGTTCATCCAGGCTCACACCCACCATTTTCTGCATATCACCCGTCAGGCTTTCCTCTGCAGCCTGGAATATTGAAGCGTATCGAACAACACCGGTCAGTCGGTGATCCGGGTCAACTATAGGGATCGAATCAACTCGAAAACGATTGAATATCTCGATCAGCTCGTCCCGTGGTGTGGTCAGCAGTGCGAATCCTTCAACCGGATTCGCCAGCGCGGCCAGTTTCGTTTGGCCCTTTGCGAACGCAATATCCTGCATATCCACGCGGCCGATCAATGTGTTTTCGTCATCAACCACATAAATTGATCGGATCCGATGGGCGCTCGATGCCCTGAGCTTGGACAAGGTACTATCGATTGTATCTTCGATCGTGAGATGCGATGGCGTGCTCTCCATGTAACTGCCTGCCATATCCCTGGGGAAAGCCAGCACATTTTCGATTTCCTCGCGCATCGCAGGTGATACTGCGGTCAGGAACTCCTCACGGGCTGCTGGACTGAGTCCATGCAGAAGCTGAATGGTAGTTCGAGTTGATGCTCCCTGGAATATAGCGACCTTTTTCTCGAGAGGAAGTATGTTGAATATGGCTAATACAACGTCACGGCCGGCTCGCTCGACTATTTTTAACAGAGCGTCATCAGAGACTTCCCTTAGCGATTCGACGGCGACCTTATCCGCGTTCAGGATTTCGATGACATCCGAGGGGTACTGGACGATTAAGGTATCGCGCAGGGTATCTGCAACCGCACTCATGGTTTTCGTCCCATGAGCAAGTAATCCAAGGTGTCGGCATAAAGTTCAAAAGCATTGTCGAGCAGCGCGAAGAAAGGCGATGCTTCCTCTGGTTCATGTTCGAGGCTATCGGCGCGGCGCAAATCGCTCGCAGCAACACTGCCGAGTAGACGGTTGTCAGCATCGACCACTGGCAGGCATGGATATTCGTACCATTCCGGCAATGAAAGCACCGACTTGATGCTCGATTCAGCTCGAATCGGTGGTACTTCGATCATGAACTTCCCGACGCGACTGTCTTCATTATGGTCGGCCAGAATCGCGAGGATTGGCACCAGTCCCAGATAACGCGATTGATCATCGACGACGAAGATGGGCAGATCCTCCTGCTGGTCAGCGTGGCCCAATTGATCGTCAACTTCCTGGCAGCTGAGTCCGGGCGTAACACGGATAAAGTCACTGGTCGTTTGACTTGCGATGGTGAGTCGGTGCAGGCCAAAAAGGTCCTGGAGACGAGATTTTTGTCCACCGTCAGCTGCATCGAGAATTTTTTGGTAATCTCGTCCTGGAATGTGCGCGACCAGTGCGCTGGCGTCACTGGATGATGCCTCAGTGAGACAACTGGCAAGCTGACCCGGCGTCAACTCTGCCAGCAACCGGGTCAGCGCCAGACTGGACATTTGCGACGCGACCCGGGCGAGATCTGGACCGGGCAGACCGATCAGGAAGTCACGAATATCATCGACTGGCAGTTTTTCGAGTTCCCGTGCGATAGCCTGGGGTCTCGATCCGGTAAAATGCAACAGTACGCCATCGGCCTTCATGAGGTCAGCCTGATCACAATTGACTCTGAAAACTCTCTCGCGGGTATAACTGCAACGCCCTGGTCGGTGCGGACCAGCACACTCGTTGGCGTGAATTCAAGAATTGAACCCTCGAGCTCTTTCATGCGAATTCTATCCCCGACCGCAAAATCGTTGAAGGATCGACGCGCAAGCAAGTTGGCAACATAGCTGCTTGAACCAATGGCAAAAGCCAGAGACAGGCCGCCCAGTGTGACCAGCAGGAATCCAATGAGTAGCTGGCCAATGAGCGAAACATCAATTGCCATCTGCGAGAGTCCCGTCAGTGTTGCAATGATTACGATCGTCACTTGCGCGAGTCTGGGCACCAGTGGACTGCCACCGCTCCAGAACGAGTTGAGCAGGATCTGGTGCACAAAATCACCGAGGAGATAACCGATCAGGATAATTGCGGCCCCGGAAAGCAGTCCGGGAATCCATCCGATGGCTGGATCCAGAAAATCAGCCAGACCCTCAAAACCGAGCAACTGCAATGCCATCAGTACAAACATCGCGATGGTCAGGTAGTAGACAATTCGCTGCAATAGAATACGAGTGTTGTTGGAAGCAACAATTGAAGTTGATGGAATCAGATTGTCCAGGGTACTGGTGAGCCAGCCGAGAATCTTCCCGGTCAGCCAGGAAAACATCGCGGCCAGCACAAAACCGACAACAATCAGAGCGATCGCTGTGAGCTCCGGAAACCTTGTAACCAGGCCGTCAATCAATCCTTACCTCCTCGCTGCCAAGCGTCCGCGGTATACCACCGCGATCAGCAGCTCGTTTGCCATTGCCCACATTGTATTTCCAATTGGTGAGATGATCGAGCCAGAAGTTATCAGCTGCCGATCTCACCTCCGTTTGACGGGCATGCTGCACCCTACCTCAATCGTCTTCCGAAAGTCGCAACGTCGAAAATATTAACCCAGGTCCGAATCCGATCGATAGCAACAAGAGCACCAGCAAGAGGTGCGGTAATTCGAATTGCCAGACCAAAAACTCGATCGGCACAACTTCCCAGTTGTGCAAAACAAAAATCAGAATCAAGGCGGCAAGCAAAGCCGCAGCCCAGGCTTGAGGCGTTTCCTCATGTCCGCTGCCCACTGGACTCGATTCGCGCCTGGACGATAAATCTTCTGGGCGCAGTACCTACAAAGTAAAAGGGATAGCAGGTGACCAGCGTTAACAGACCGTGGTCGCCTGGTGCCAGTACCGAGACGGCTGAGGGTTCAACAATCTCAATCCTGTCGACGGAGTAGGTATATGAATCGGTCGCAGTGGTCAGCGTGAATCGATCACCCTTACTGACGTTCTTAAGGTTCCGAAAATAGCTATCCCGGTGGGCAGACAAACCAATGTTACCGATCGATCCTGGGTCAGCGGTGCCCTCAATCCAACCGACGCCAGCACTTAAGCTCGCCGCCGAGGTACCACGATAGACGGGCGCCTGGATCGCCACCGCGTCTGATGTCAGCACTGCGATAATACCATCCTCACGCCGCTGGTGATTGTGTCTCCGCGAGACGTCCCAATTTTCACCGGGTGGTTCATCGAGCGCGGCGGTGCGCAACTGGAGAAAGACCTCGGTATCTGCGCGGGCCACCAATATTGGAAAGATCCATTGGGTAGTGGAAACCAGCGCACCGACGACACAGACGCCCGTCAGCAGATACTGAACGACACGCAGCATCCGATTATTTCCGATAGACACGGATGGCGAATGCTGCGCCACCGGCGAGGAGGCTGATCATCAGCAACAGCGGATATGGGCTGGCAGTTGCAGGTAGCAGATTGACGGCTACGGCAGCAACCTGAACTGGTTCATCCGGTATGACGGCGGGTGCCGGTGTGATAATCGCGGGCTTGTCGTTTGAACTGACCAGGAATGATCCTTCGTGAGTCTGAAAATATCTGGCGGTAATGTAGTCGCCTTTTTTCAGGTCATTGAAAGCGATGATCTGCTTGCCCTTTCTGATAACCGCATCAGGGTGGATGCGGAACGTACGGCGCTCACCCTCGTCGTGTTTGACCACGAGGGAAGATCCTACCCTTCTTTTACCAACAATTTCTCCAGAGATGGACCTTTCATCGCGAGCCTGGTAGGTGATGAGTTGCTGTGCAATTTCTGGATGTTGAATCGACAAGTCCGTCAATTCCCGCCCATCATTGCTCTGCCGATAGGAAAATTCTGCTTCGTTACCGGCCTTCAAGCCTGTCGTTCCGTAAGATTGCTGGAGGCGCAGTCGGGTTTTGTCGGTGACGAAATAGGTTCGGGGCTCACCTTGCTCTCCTACAATCGTCAGGAACTTCAATTCCTCATCAACGTGGGAGATGACGCCGGTTTCAGCGATTGCGCACAGGCTCAACGTCAGCAAGGCGATTGCTGTGATAATTGGTTTCATTGTGTTTCCTTTGGGTATCGTAAATTTAGATCGGAAAAATCCGTATATACTCAAGACGGTCGCAGCAGGGCAATAGTCACAAAATCCCTTCAGAAAATCGCGAGAGGATCACAACAGCTTCGCCAGGGTAGCAAAACATAGATTTTCCTCTGAATGTGACCTGGAGGCTCATGCCCAAGTCCTAGTTTCAATACATGAGGAACAAGACCATGAATAATGCGAAGCGCGAGGCCGCAGTGACAGATGCGGTCATGAATCAGGACGAAGAGGCTGCAGTCGGCGAGCAATTGAAAGAGGAAAGCTCGACGTTCACATTCCCAGAGGACAAAGGGTCACTGCTTCACACGGAACGATTGGGTACAGTGCTCAATTACACAGGCACCTTCGTTGCTGAACTGGCGAAGCGTACCAGTACTTTTATCAAGGGCGATTTTTCGTTTGTTGTCAGTCCTTACGCAGCCTGGGGCCTCAGAACTGTTGCGTTGTTTATTGCGCTGCTCTCATTATTTAATCCCGTCCTTGAAACTGGAGGCACCGGTCTCATTGGCTGGATTCAGGATGTACTTGCCAATCTGGTACTTGCGTTCGGCCTGTTTGTGATCGCTGAGGTTATGCTGGTGCAGGCAGACATTGCCAAAGCGCTGAACAGCCTGACCAGGATCGGGCAACAAGAGGAAGCCAGGCATGGCTGATGATTTCTTAGAAGTTGAAAAAGCGCTGAGTGATGCGGCTGCTGAACTTAGCGAGGACACTTCCGAACCTGATATCGAAGCACTGAGGCGACGAGCGCATCGGCAGTTGACGATGCGGGACTCCGTGAATCTTGGCTTTGCCTTTCTTGTCACAACGCTGCTGAAAGTGTTTTCAGGGATTTATCGTAACTCGATTCGATAACCGGGTTTAATTCTAAAGAGGATGGAGAAGGAGATGGACAAACTGGAAGGCGCGGTCAGTACCGTAAATATCTGGACAACCACATTAATCGAAGCGGTATCCGCGCTCTGGGTCAAGATCGCAGAGTTCATTCCCAACCTGCTCGCCTTCGTGGTCATTTTGACTATCGGCTATCTTGTGTCAAAACTCATGGCAGGGATCACCAGGCGCGGACTCGAGGCGATCAGGCTGGATGCTTTTTCTGAACGGGTCGGTGTTGGTGCAGTGCTACGCAGAGCCAACATCCAGCAGGAAACGAGTACCATCCTGTCCGGCATCATTTTCTGGTTAATTATGCTGACATTTCTCGTCTCTGCTACTGAAAGCCTTGGTCTGCCGCGGGTTTCAACCACTATCGATAACCTCGTGCTTTATATTCCGAAGGTGCTTGGTGCTTCATTTATCCTGATGGTTGGCCTTTTCATCTCCCAGTTCGTGCGAGATCTGGTGACTAGTAGTGCAGAAGGTCTGGGTTCCGATTTTGCCGCACCGCTCGGCTCTGCAACCTATGGATTACTCGTGATCATCGTCGTGACTTTGTCGATTGGTCAACTCGAACTGGAAACCGAATTGTTGAATCTGGTGATTGGCATTGCGCTGATTTCAATTGGTGCCGCCGCTGCAATTGGTTTTGGATTCGGCTCTCGTGATATCGCCGCGAATATTCTGGCCGGTAACTACGTGCGCGACATGTTCCAGGAAGGTGACCGTATATCAATCGGGAATCAGACTGGTAGCGTGAGTCAGGTTACCGGCGTTAAAACCGAGATTCTGCTCGACAATGGTGATCTGCTAAGTGTCTCAAACCGGGAGATTGCCGAGAACGCAGTTGTAAGGCATCAGAGTAGCTGATGATTGAAAATGACAAGCAGATACTGCTGCTTGTGATCAAGGCCAGGGCGGAACTTCCCTACAAGATGTCGGCCTTCGAACAGCTTGCGAGTCAGGTATACGCTGGCGTGTACAATCTGGCGCGGGCTATATCCGGGAGCAGAGAGACGGCTGAAAACATTGCCCAGGATGTGCTGATTCGAGCCATGCATGGATTACCTAAACTGGAAGCTCCAGAGAAGTTTCCCATGTGGCTGCGCAGGATTACGGTCAATACGGCCAATAGCTGGTTCACCAAAGAGCGTAGTGAACGTGAGAAGCGGCGACAATTTTCTGAGCAGTTCGAATGGGAGTATGAACCGTCGACCGCAGAGACGTCGTTCGCGCAAATGGTCCAGGTGCTCGGGGTGGAAGAGCGCACCATCGTCAGCTTGAAAATACTCAACGAGATGGAATTTCAGGAGATTAGCGAAGTGACAGGTTTGTCGCTGTCCGCGGCGAAGATGCGTTACTACCGCGCGCTGGAAAAAATTCGTGCTGCGTTATCGACCTGAGCAATCCACCCTGACAACAATCCCGCTTAGTCTCCGCCTTCCTGGGGGTCAGTCGCGGGTGCCACTTCAGCGACTGGCGGATCAGTCCGTTCTATCCTGACTTCAGCGACCCGGGCACCATCAACCTGGGTAATCTGAAAACTGTAATCGTTTTCCTGCCAGGTATCGTCGACTTCAGGCACCCGTTGCAGGCGTTGCATGAGGAAGCCTGACACGGTGCTCGCCGAACAAGGCTGCGAAGGTTTGAATCCCGTTTTTGTGAGGAGATCATGGAGCGGATAGAGACCTCGCGCCACCCAGCCGCCATCAATCACCTCAATATTGGTTTCGAAGGTATCGTATTCGTCGTCGATCTCGCCAACCACTTCCTCGAGCAGGTCTTCCAGGGTCACCAGACCGTCTACCTGTCCGAATTCGTCTACTGCAAAGGCCATATGCTCTCTGCTCGATCTCATTTGATCGAAGAGCGTTCGCAATGCCAGCGATTCCGGCGCGAGTTGAGGCGGGCGAAGATGATCCTCCAACTTGATTGTGTTGGTCTCGACGTAACTAATGAGTAAATCCCGAACGAGCACGATGCCCTTGAGATCTGCCCAGCTGCCATCAATAACCGGCAGGCGTGAATAATGAGTTGAACGCAGGGCCTGCAGGATCTCAGCGGTATCGAAGTTGTAGTCCAGCGTCTCGATATCAGATCGCGGGATCATGATTGCATGTACGACACGTTCATCGAATAGAAAGAGATTTTGCAGCATACGTGCCTGATCACCGGCAATTTCACCGTGATCCATTGACACATCAATCAGACTGCTGATTTCCTTGCCAGTGAGGATATCGACATGGGAGACTTCTTTTATACCCAGACCTTTGAGGGTGAGCCCCGAGGCGCGGTTCAGCAGCCAGTTGATGGGAAAAGCCACGTAATAGAACATGATCAGCGGTACAGCGCTCCACATAGCAACCTTTTCAGCCGTGCGGATTGCATAGGTTTTGGGCACCTGTTCGCCGAAAACAATATGCAGCGACGAGAAAAGAATGAATCCCGTGAGAAAGGAAACAAGGTGCAGGCTCTCCTCGGATAGCCCCAGCGAGATAAACACGGGTTTCAATAATGCTGCAACCGCCGGTTCACCAATCCACCCCAGACCGAGCGAAGCCATGGTGATCCCCAACTGGCAGGCGGCGAGATATGCCTCGAGGTTTTTCTGAATTTTCAACGTCAGTTTCGCGAGGGAGGAGCCGTCCAGTGCCAACGCCTGTATTCGCACAGCAGGCACTTTGACCAGGGCAAACTCTGCTGCGACAAAGAATGCATTGATGATAAGTAATAGTACGATGTACAAGGTTGTCATGCGGCTACTTTACAGTGAATTTTCGTGAATACACGCGCTAGTTTTAGTCTGTGCACGGTGGGGTTGTGTAAGATTGGGTGCCTCGCGGTCGATTAAGGCGCGGGACAAGACCCGGGGCAGACAGGAAAAGTTAACTCAAATGACGAAAGTGGCCGCGATTGGCGAATGTATGATTGAACTCTCTGGATGCGTGGATGCGGCTGGCGATCCAGCGGCTGGCCTACCAGCAACTGACATCCATTTTGGGTGCGCAGGAGACACCTATAATACCCTGGTCTATCTACGCCGCTTGTTACCCGCGCGGGCATACCAGGCAGCCTACATATCAGCGGTTGGAACCGATCCCCTGAGTGAGCGGATGATTGCCGAAATGGAGAAAGCTAAACTGGTGACAAAGCTGGTACAACGAATCAGTGATCGGTTGCCGGGCATGTACTGGATCGTTAATGACAACGCCGGAGAAAGGGAATTCCTGTACTGGAGGAGCACCTCCGCCGCACGCAAGGTGCTTGCTAATCGACATGGTGCACGTGTTCTGAAATACCTGAATCGGGGCGACTGGCTGTTTCTTTCCGGGATAAGCTTCGCCATATTGACGCCGCGTGATCGTCGTCGGCTAGTCGAATTGATTGATGGACTTCGCGCGAAAGGAGTTCGGATCGCCTACGACGCAAATTATCGACCGCGCCTCTGGAAAAGTGTTGGAGACGCCAGGGAAGTCCAGTTGAGTCTTTTAGGGCGCGTTGACACCTATATGAGTACAGCGCAGGAAGAGACAGCGATTTTTGGAGACGCCGACCTCGCTGAGACAGTGACCCGTCTGTCAAAATCTCATGTGCCGGAATGGATCATCCGAATCAGCCCTGGAGTTGTGCACGCGAGTTCGACAGGCGAGGTTATCATCCCGCCGATAGACGCGCAGTTAGTTCTGGATACCACCGGCGCCGGAGACGCGTTCGATGCGGCTTATTTAGCGGCTCGGCTGCAAGGGGCGGATCAGGGCGCGGCAGTTGCGGCGGGTGAAGCGCTGGCAGCACTGGTGGTCCAGCATCAGGGCGCCATCTTACCGGATTTGAAGTCCTCAACCGCACTGACAGGGCGATCGATAAACGAGCATTAGTCCGGTTTCAAATCCGGATGGCTGTTTTTTTGTTGACGCTGGTGAAGTCGAATAAATTTATTAGCCTGGCTTCATATTAGTAAACGCATCCAGCACTGTTCGGGACGGTAATCCATCCTGAAGGGCGCGCACCGTGACACGACTGCCACTGTGGAGTCTGCTGAACTCAAATGCCACACCAGCCGCACCACAGCAGGCCTGTTCCGCGGTTACCAGCCGTGCGAGTTCCTGCGGAAGCCGACTATTTTGATCGGCGTGGGTGTAGATCAGTTCAACAAATTGATTACTGCGGTTCACCTCAGAAAGTGCACCTGCGTTGAGTCGCACCCATTCCTGAACTCGCACCTCGAGTTCTTTCCGGGTAAGGCTTCAGTATTTCTGGACAGATTCCTGAGTCACGGCAAGGCTCCTTTTCCTGGTTGATCACAGCTGGTCAGGGGCATCATACGCTCACGCCGGGACTGCGACTATTAGTGTTCGCGATAATACCAGTTGCAGGAATTGTCGATCCGATGGGCATCAGAAACTGGGTTTGCTCGGATAAGGTGTCAACTGTAGTTCATGCGTCCAGCAGGATTTATCCTGGGTATGCAAATAGTAGAATGCCTCCGCGATTTTTTCTGGATTGATAATTATCTCCTGACGTTTTTGTGCCATTGGCAGCATCCTGGTTCCGGGAGAATCGATCAGGCCGTCGATCACAACATTGGCGACGTGAACGCCGTGCTCCGAGTACTCTTCGGTGAGCACCTGCGCGAGTGTGCGCATCATCACGCGAGGATAGTATAAGGATTGGCCCGTGTAGCGTTTGCGTCCGCGGAGTGACGCGGCATTGTTTGAGATAAGAAATGATCCGTGTTGTTTCTCGCGCATAGCAGGCAAAACCTGTTTGGCAACCAGGAACGGTCCGCGACTGGCTATTTGCTGGGCGGTATCAAACATCTCGGTGGGTATGTGCTCCAGCAATTCCAGCTCCGGCGGGAGGTCTCTGCCTTCAAGGTACCCGGCGTTGTAAACGAGGACGTCCGGGTCACCCTGGTCCGCACGAATGGCGTTGAAAGCTGATTCAATAGACTGCTCTGAAGCAAGGTCAAGTTCCTGAATGGTCGCGCTGCCCCCGACCTCCGTTATCGCCAGTTGTAGCGCTGCGGCATTTGCTTTGGCTCGTGTTGTCAGGACGACGTGAAATCCCTCCCTGGCAAATTTCTGCGCGATAGCACCACCCACGCCCCAGCGAACACCCACGGGCATTTCACTGTCGTCGATGTTCTCGCCGTGTGCCAGTCTCGTATTGCGCCCATCAGACTGCCACTTGGATGTTGCGCCGATAATGACGGCGATGGGTTTATTACTCATGATATCTCCAGTTAGCTGCTGTGTTCATTACAGACCCGTCAAGTACCGGGGTGCTTGGACAGCGTTTACAAGTTGCTAGTAACGAGTGATACCCGCGCGGTCTGCATAACCCAGATATGCCACACGCCGAAATCCAAGATCCATGTCCGGTGCGCTCGTTTTGATATTGCGCTCGTCGACAATCTCGAACTCGGCCAGTGACGACAGATTTTCACGCATGTTTTCGGTCATTGGCCTGGTTAGTTCAATATCAAATTGATACGGCTTTGCAACCGGTTCGCAAACGTTAAGTTCCCCGGCGATAGACCTTGCTACCGCGGTTTTCGCGCCGCTTTGAATCATCAGACGAGCCCGTTCGGGTGGGATGCAATTCGCCGACTGATGCGCCAGCGCCTGCTTGATGATCACCGCCTCCGCCAGCGGGCAGCGAGCCAGGACTTGATCAGCAACTACCTGATCACCACTGACCATACCAACCGGCACAGCCAGTTCTTCTGCTCTGAGAGCGAAAAAATCGGGCTCACCGATCGGCTCTTCGTGCAATCTGACGGTTTTGAACCAGCCCCCCGAAATTGTGTGCGCCATGATGCCTGGAAAGGATCCGGCCCTTGCGTGGTGCCCGATGAGCAGGACAACCCCTGTCGCTTTATCGAGACCAGCCATCGTCGTGGCGCCGGGTCGCCCGGCACCGCGAATCACACTGCAGCGGGAATCTATTTCTTCCATTAATAAAACGCACAGGTCTTCCACGCCGTGGTTTTCTTCCACGACCACCTCAGTTGCTCCTGCAGCGAACGCGCCGGCGATCGCAGCATTTGTATCCAGGGTCATTAACCGGCGATTGATTTGAAAATCTATTCCGTTGCTGGCGACATCCATCCAGCGAACCAGCCCGGAGATTCCTTCCATATCGACGCTAATGTATACCTTCATATTTATCCCTGGTGTTCACTATCATGATCGTTAGATTGGCTTCAGTTGTTCCCGTGTGCTGAGATTTTCTACAATTTCACTGACCCGGCGAAGGAAATTCAAACCCGAAGCAATTTCGTCATCACTGAGTTCTGCGACAATATCAGCGATCAGTGCTTCAGTTCGAACCTTCATATCCGAAATATACAACTCACCTGTTTTTGTCAGGCAGACGCGCTTTTCCCGGCCCGAGTCCGGATCCTCGGTAATTGTGATCAGGCCTGATCGGGCCATGCTTCTGATTGACTTCGAAATTGCAGAGCTGGTGACGTCAAACCAGTTAGTGACCTGCTGCTCAATTACCTTCCGCCGCATTTCGTGGCCATTGTCGCCCTCGGAATGAATGGTCCACAAAATGATGGTCTGAATCTGGGTCAGGTTGGACCCTCGAAGGACATGTTCTATCGCGAATCCAGTCTTGTAATGAAAGGGATAATACAGATCAAGAAATAGACCAGGTGATTTTTTCCTCAGCATTTTTTTCCTGGACGGTTGCTTGTCTGCCATGGGACCTAAAGGATCTTGAATTTTACCAGCTGGCATTGTAGTCCGCTTTGGCATCTCGGCTCTACACCCGGGGGGCGTTGACACTATTATGTCCTAAGTTTATTATTTCCTAAGGTCACTTTATGGCATAGCCTCGTGACCTGAACCCATTCTTTACCTGGAACCTGCTTTGCAAACCATGGACGTTACCCAACTGAATACGCCAGCAGTCATACGCAACCCGTATCCCGCGTACGAGATCCTCCGTCCGGCGGGTCCGCAGTTTGGACTCAGGGACTTTCCCCCGGGGACTGTGCCCGGGCTCGATGAGCCTGAACCCTCCTGGGTTTTTCTCAGCTATAGCGATGTCGCGGAAATAGTCGGGCATGCAGATGTGTTTTCTTCGCGAGATTCCATGCAGGAAGCTTCTTCTGCGCCAACACTAATGCTGGTTAACCATGACAAGCCGGAACATACTTTCCTGCGCAACGTTTCTCAAAAAGCGCTGAGTCCGAGACGGGTTGAATACGACCTCGCTCCCTGGGTTGAACGTACAGTCCGGGAGATGATCGAAAGCGTTGGTGAGGGGGAAGTGGATGTTATGCAAACTTTCGCGGTTGAACTACCCGCGAAATTTGTGACTCGGCTGATCGGAACGCCAGAGAGTGACTGGAAGCGGCTCCGGCACTGGGGCAACGCCTTTATGGTGTCATCAACATTTACACTCGAGCAACGCCAGCAAAATAACCTGGAATTGATGGCTTACTACTCGGACGCGGTCGATCAGCGAATAAGCGACATGAGTGCGGGTATTGACCCTCCCGACGATGTTATGACCGCGATGTTGACCACTGATTATCAGGGTAAAAAGTTAAGCGTTGATGAGGTAAAACGTTTCTGTCTGACGCTGGTAGTTGCCGGGGCTGAGACCACGGTATACCTCCTCGGTAATCTGATCGCCAATTTTCTCGAGCGGCCGGACCTCTATCAGGCATTGCGTCGTGATCGAAATCTGGTCCGCCCCTACATTGAGGAAACCCTGCGCCGGGATGGTCCCCCTCAACGGCTGTTTCGTGTTGCACTCTCTGATTACGAGATCAGCGGCGTGAATGTAAAACGAGGTGATTGGGTGGCAATATTTTTCGCGGCAGCCAATCGGGACCCGGGTGTTTTCGAGAAACCGGATGAACTGATTCTAAATCGAGAAAACATCAAGCGGCACCTGACGTTCGGACACGGCATTCATCACTGTATGGGCGCCCGGTCTGCACGCATGGAAACGGATAAGCTGATCAATGGTCTGCTGGACCGTTTTTCTCGAATTGAACCTGGAGCGGGTCCTCTCCGGCGGCAAGAAGGCGGGCTGTTGAACTATGGTCTTGAATCCTGTCCCGTGATTCTAATCGCCGACTGACCGATTCCAGACGGCCACTCCTTTTCGTATCGGTTCATGGTCGACTGATGGCGATTAGCCACCAACGACACAGGAGTGGTGCCGGTGAGACATGAATAGATTTATCAGCATCGGATCGGAGTTTTGTTGTACAACAGCGAATGCATCTGATAGGTTGATCAAGGACTCATTCTAAATGAACAGCGATGCCCATCGGCTATCAAATCGATGAGATGAGGCGATTCGTTCTGTGCACAGCGTCAGGGACAGTGACTGAGCAGGAACTGGCGGCACATCGACACAAACTAAGTCAAGACGCGTCCCTTCGTCCTGATTTTCGTCAGCTGTTTGATTTGACCGAGGTGACTCGTCTGGATATAACCCAGGAGGCACTGTCGTCATTCCCCTCCAGTAAATCCTTCGGTACCGGTGCGCGGCGCGCATTTGTCACTGGACCCGCAGACGATCCCCAATTGAGCGACTTTTTTCTACACCTTCGCGAAGGTTCTGACAACGAGATCCGGTTTTTCAAGACCATCCCCGACGCGATGCAATGGTTGTCCGTTTTTCAGGACAGTACATTCAAGTCGCTTTTTGATGTGGCACCCGACGCGATGGTTGTTGCAAATGCATCGGGCGAAATCCAGTTAATCAATCAGCGAGCTGTCAGCTTGTTCGGCTACGAGTTGGAGGAACTGATCGGACATCCCGTGGAGCGACTGATTCCTCAGCGTTTTGCATCGCACCCTCAGCTAAGGCAATCCTATGTGACCGACCCTGACGCGTCAGGCATGGAAAGGCGAAGCAATCTTGTCGCTTTGACAAAATCAGGCCGAGAGGTTTCTGTGGATATCAGCTTGAATAGCATCACGTTGCTGGGCGAACAGTTTTTTGTGGCGGCGGTACGAGACGTTACGCGGCGTCAGAGTGCGCAACGCGAGGAGCGGGATCGAGGGAGAGCCTTTCGGGAACTGCTGGATGCGTTACCGGTTTCGGTAGTTGTCTATGAACAGGATGGATCATCCTCATTTGCAAACCAGAGTGCGACAAGGCTTGCCGGTATATCTGCAACCGAATTCGGTGACCAGACGTTCTATAGAGCAGGTACGGATGAAATCTATCCACGAGATCACTTACCTAGATATCGAGCACTCAGCGGTGAATCTGGCCATGTCGATGATATGGAAATGAGCCTGAAGGATGGCCATCGCCTGCCCATCGAAGTGTGGTTTCGACCGCTTCGCCGCAACGAAGACGGAGAAATCACACAGGCTGTCATCGCCGGTGTGGATATCAGTGAACGCAAGAATGCGGAACAGGCGATCTACAGCCTCGGGCTTATTGTTGAACAGTCACTGAATGAGCTCTATACGTTCGATGCGGCCACGTATCGATTCCTGAATGTTAACGAGGGCGCGCGCAGGAATCTGGGGTATTCGATGGCGGAGCTGAAGCATCTAACGCCGATTGATATCAAGCCGGATTTTAGTGTCGCCAGCTTCGAAAAATTGCTTAACCCTGTTCGTTTGGGAGAGAAATCGGTGCTGGTATTTAACACACGACATCGCCGCAAGGATGGCTCCTTGTATCCAGTGGAGATTCATCTGCGGACGGCGGACTATCGTGGGGAAAGTGCCTACAATGCCTTTGTTCTGGATAGGACCGAATCCGAAGCGATGGAAAGTGCCTTGCGCACGAGCGAGGAACGTTATCGTAACCTGGTCGAAAGTTCTACGGACATTGTCTGGCAGGTTGATATAAACGGTAACTTTACCTTCATCAGTCCGTCCTTGGAAAGGATCACAGGCATCATGCCGGAAACCGTTCTCGGTACAAGCATTATTGCGGCTTTTGTGGGGGAGGCGCGCGACCAGATCAAGGCGCTGGTAGGAAAACATCTCGATCAGCGAATTCCAGTTACCAACGAGACTGTCGAACTTCTCCATGTCATGGGCGATGGCGGCCAGTATCTGGGTGAGGCGCAGTTTTCGTCGAGGTTCGGAGAAGACGGTGAAGTGATTGGTCTGCAGGGTATCACTCGCGATATTACCAACAGGAGAAGGGTCGAAGAGGAGTTGCAGAAGCTGGAGAAGCTCGAGTCCATCGGCGTGCTTGCCGGTGGCATTGCCCATGACCTCAACAACTTTTTGACTGGAATAGTGGGGCACATATCCCTGGCGAGAATGGATGATGATCCAACTGATCGCGAAGCGCGTCTGCTAGCGGCAGAGGAAGCCGCACTCAAAATCAAAAGCCTGACTCAACAATTATTAACCTTCGCCAAAGGGGGTGCACCGATTTTCAGAAGTTCTGACCTGGACCCGGTGTTGCGGGAAGCGGTGGGTTTTTCATTGAGCGGATCAAACGTCATTGCAGCTGTCGATATCAGGGAGTCGCTATGGACTGTTCGAATCGATGAAGGTCAGTTGCGCCAGGTGATTAGTAATTTAAGCATCAATGCCTTACAGGCAATGCCATTGGGTGGCACATTTACGGTAACTGCAATGAACGGGCGAGCAGCGAGCGCCCCGGTCGCAGGTTGGGAGATGCCTGAATATGTAAGATTAACGTTTCAGGATCAGGGGGCTGGCATTTCCAAAGCTGACTGCCTTAAAATATTTGATCCGTTTTTCAGCACCAAGGCCTCGGGTAGCGGTCTCGGTCTGGCCACCTGCTACTCAATCGTTCGTAGACACAACGGACATATCACAGTCAGCTCTGAGGAGGGTGTCGGCACCCGGTTTGATATTTACCTGCCTGCCTATCCTGGGGAGCCACAGATTACTCAGACAGATCAATCAACCGAAATGAGTCCTGGCACTGGACATATACTCGTCATGGATGACGATAAATCAATCCGTGAACTGAGTATTGCCGCTCTGACCAGACTGGGATATTCCGTCACCACGGTCAGCAAGGGAACAGAGGCCATCGAAGTCTATAGGTCAAGCCTAACGGATGGAAACCCGTTTTCTGTCGTTATCCTGGATCTTACTATCCCAGGGGGTATGGGCGGTCTTGAAACCGTCGGTCTACTTCGGGAGATGGATCCTCAAGTCAAAGCAATCTGTGCCAGCGGGTACTCCAATGACCCTGCCATGGCGGACCATGCGGCCAATGGGTTCAGTGCGACCTTATCGAAGCCCTATAGAATCACAGAGCTGAGCTCCGTGATCAGAAACCTGCTCGACGCCGACCGGGATATTGACTGACTGGAAGTTTTAACATCGAAACAGATATTCCCAATCAGGTCAGACTCATATCGCGTTCTCTGACCGCGATTACAAACGTATTACGTTTGCATCACAGCCGCCTTACCTGCACTTAACAAACCAGTTACAAAAAAGATCGTGTGTTGTCGACTCGGTGGGGTGCCAAAACAGCCTGGAGCGCGGTCTGGCTCATGCTCAGGTGGCATCTGCAGTCATGTACGAAATTCTTAAAGAAAAGTAAAGCGTTTGTCGATAAATATTATCACGGGCGACCTCAACCCATTTCTCATCAGGAGAGTTCCGTGTTCAATTTTCTATTCATGATCGGATTGGATCCTTCTCTTGGAAAGGTCGTCTCTGGCTATCACGATCCATTCCTTGTATTTCTCTCCGTGCTGGTCGCCAGCTTTGCTGCTTATTCCTCGATCTCGGTAGTGGAACGCATGGAGGCGTCCGAAACGATCACAGCCCGCCGCTTGTGGCAATGGACAGGAGCACTGATCGGTGGATTGGGTATCTGGGCGATGCATTTCACCGGGATGCTCGCATTTGTGCTGCCGTTCGAAGTCAGTTTTTCCGTTGGCATGACCGTCGTTTCCATCCTTCCTGCGATTCTTGGCTGCGGCCTAACCCTGTATTTTGTTGCCAAAGAGAGGGTAGGGATGCTGGACCTGCAGGCAGGTGCATTGTCGCTTGCCGTTGGCATTGGCCTGATGCATTACATGGGCATGGATGCGATGCAGATGGAAGGCGTCATGCGTTACGATCCGCTACTCTTCATCGTCTCGATTCTGGTGGCCTATGTTCTGGCGGTGATCACGCTGTTTATCCGCTTCTTACTCTCAAAGTACTTCCCGGGAAACAAGTACATTTCACAAACGGTTGGGGCGGTGCTGATGGGTTGCACGGTTTCCGCTATGCACTACACGGCAATGGCCGCAGCGAGTTATTACGTAACTCCGGAGACAACGCTTTTTAGTGAAAATTCTGCAAATATCAGCACCTTACATGTTCTGCTAGCAGTCTCCATTGTGAGTGCATTTACAATTATCAGCACCTTGTCGTTAATCGGTATACTCGTTGATCGCCGACTGCAGGCCTCTTCGCAATCGCTTTCGAAATCACTGGAACGAACCGACGACATCATCGCCAATTTACTCGATGGTCTGGTAACCATCGATGACCAGGGAAGCGTTCTCAGTTGTAACCCTGCCTCCGAGGTCATCTTTGATCTGTCCCAGGAGGAAGCGCTGGGCGAGTCGATTCATGACATTCTCAGCAGTGACAGTCTCGCGGACGGGTTTGAAGTTGGGGTGTTCAGTGCTGAGGGAATCAGACCCGATCAGACTCGCGTTCCGGTGGAGATTTCCATCAGCTACCTGAAAGGAGCGACGCAAGAAGAGGACGTTTACACGATCTTTATGCGCGATCTCAGCACGCGACTGGAAATGGAAAGCAAACTCAGGCAGGCACAAAAGCTCGAATCAATTGGTCAACTCGCCGCTGGTGTTGCTCACGAGATCAATACGCCGATCCAGTTTGTCAGTGACAACACAATTTTCCTGCAACGCGCGTTCGGTGGATTGATGGATGCGGTGCGTGCTGCGGTGCGCTTGAGTGGAGTGAATGAGGCGGAGTCGCTCAGTGAAGAAGAGATTAAAGAGGCAAAAACGACTTTGAAGCGCGCGAAACTCGACTTTGTGGAAAAACAGGTACCCCGGGCGATTGAGCAGAGTCTCGAAGGTCTTGAACGGGTCGCCCGTATCGTTTCCGCGATGAAGGAATTTTCACATCCGTCTCTCGGGGTTAAGGAGCCGGTTGATCTGGCGCAGGCAATCGACATGACCATAACCGTTGCACGTAACGAGTGGAAATATGTCGCGAGTGTTGAGAAGAACTTCGCCGAGGACCTGCCGCCAGTGCCTTGTTTAAGAGATGAATTTAATCAGGTTGTGTTAAACATCATTGTTAATGCAGCACACGCTATTGCGTCAAAATATGCAGGTGAGAAAGAGGTAACCGGCGTTATCAAAATCAGTACGGCGCTGGAAGGCGATGATGCAGTCATTCGTATCGAAGATAATGGGGGCGGGATACCCGAGCATATTGCCACAAAAATATTTGATCCTTTCTTCACCACGAAAGAGGTTGGCAAAGGGACCGGGCAGGGTCTGGCCATCGCCAGGAATGTCATTGTTGACAAACATGGAGGCACTATTGATGTCGAATCCGAGCCCGGAGTCGGCACGACATTCATCATCCGGCTTCCAGGTCGGGAGGTAGTGATGCCCCTGGTAACGGATGTCGCCGCGTGAAGGTGCTCTTTGTCGACGACGAGGAGCATCTCCTGGAAGGGTTGCAGCGAATGCTCTTCCACTCTGCCAGCGACTGGGACATCGAAACAGCGACCAGCGGGCAAGCGGCGCTGGAGTTAATCAGGGGCGAGATTGCAGAGCCGTTTGATATCGTGGTGTCCGACATGCGCATGCCGGGAATGGATGGTGCGACGCTGCTTAAACATGTGCACGAGGAACAGCCAGGGATCATCCGAATCATCCTTTCGGGCTATTCCGAAGAGCAATCCACAATCCGGGCGTCGCTTCTGGCGCATCAGATACTCGCCAAACCGTGTGATGCGGACCTGCTTCGTTCCACGATTCAACGTGCCTGGACTACTCGATCAAAAATCACGGCGCCGAAAATACTCGAAGCCGTTGGTGATATCACCACCTTACCCACGGTGCCGAGTGTTTACTCTGAGTTGAAACATGCCTTGAGTGACGCCGAATTCGGAGTCGAAGACGTCGGGGCAATACTGGAGAGAGATCCAGCACTGTGCATCAAGATGCTCCAATTTGTGAATTCCTCATTCTTCGGTCGCCCGGTACCGATCACAAACATCAGGCAGGCAGTTATTCACCTGGGAATCGACATGGTGAAGAATCTGGTCCTCACGGCCGAAGTATTTGTCGGACAGGCGAATCAGAAGGAGCTTGGATTTGACATCGACGCTTTTCAAACACACGCAATCAGAACAGCGACGCTTGCCCGCCGGATTCTGCCTTGCAAGAGCCAGGCAGATGATCTTTTCCTCGTCGGCCTCATTCACGACATCGGCAAGCTCCTGATGGTGGCTGCGTTACCGGATAAATATCAGGAGTGTAGAGCCCTTGCGGCGCAGGAAAATATTAGTCAGACGGAAGCGGAAAAAATCGTTTTAGATCTGACTCATGCCGAACTTGGTGGTTATCTTCTTGATCTCTGGGGGCTCCCCATGCCAATCGTCGAGGCGGTCATCAATCACCATGAACCCCAGCGGCTGTTACCGGACAAGAATAAGTTTGAGATTGTTGATGCAATTTATGTCGCAGACAGGCTGCTGGGTGGATGTCCGCCTGACCTCAACTATCTGGAAGAACTGGGTGTGCTTGATCAAATGGATACCTGGACGCGACTATTAGGAGAGCTGGATTGATGAACAACCCAGATGAAGCGACAACCACTAATCGAATATTGTGTGTGGATGACGAATCCAGCGTTCTTGAAGGTCTGGAACGAGTTCTATTCGATCGATTCCAGGTGGATACCGCAACAAGCGGAGCCGAGGGCCTGGAGCTAATCAAATCTGACGGGCCCTATTCAGCGGTAGTGTCAGATATGCGGATGCCCGGTATGAACGGCGCAGAGTTTCTGGCTGAGGTCAGCCGGATAGCCCCGGATAGTTCCCGGATTCTGCTGACGGGACAAACTGATCTGGAATCTGCGATCGCCGCAGTTAATGAGGGAAGCATTTTTCGATTTTTGTGCAAACCTTGCTCACCGGAGCATCTTGAAAAATCCCTCGATGCTGCAGTCGCGCAATACTCACTGCTGAAGGATCGGAAAGAGTTGCTGGATAAGACCCTCAAAGGATCAGTCCAGGTGCTGACGGATGTTTTAAGTCTTGTGGCACCCAAGGCGTTCAGTCAGGCGAGTACCATCAGGCAGTATGTGAGCCATATGTCGGAAAACCTCGGATTAAAGGACCGCTGGCAATATGAACTCGCGGCAATGCTGTCTCAGCTTGGTTGTATTACGTTACCGACCGAGTGTCTGGATAAAGTCTATGCCGGTGTTGCACTGTCGGAAAATGAAGCAAAGATGTTCGAAGCACACCCGCAAATCGGCTACAGATTGCTCAAGAACATTCCAAGGTTCGACAGAGTGGCGGAAATTATTAAATCTCAGAACAGCGACGAACAACCGACCTCACAGTCCGTGAAAACCGGCGCTCGCATGCTGACAGTTGCGTTGAAGCTCAACGGTCGAGTGACCGGTGGCGAGTCATTTGCTGATGCAGTGGCTGGACTGAAGGCCGAGCCAGGGGCGGACCTGGAACTGCTGGATATCATGCTGAAATTAAAACGCCAGACTCGATCAGATCAGTACAAGGCGGTCCGATTAGCCGAGCTGCGCTCTTTCATGGTTTTGGAGGAGGATATCCAGACACTCAATGGCAATGTAATCGTGAGTAAGGGACACGAACTCAATCCGGCACTCATTGAACGACTGGCTAACTTTCAAAGTGGTGTTGGCGTAATGGAACCAATCCGGGTCTGCATCCCGGCCTCGGCGGCGTAGCCGTGTCAGCACCTCTTTCAGGGTAGTTCTAAAGGCGTTTGATCCGTGCTCTGGAAGTGTCAGCTTCCTCCAACCTCCAACTGACGATCAGGCAAGCAAGCGATGGTAAAGAAACAGGATCCGCACAAGACTGCTGAGCTGTTCTCGCTCCAGGGCGGGAGCGAAACCGAGGGCGGTCCGGTTCGATCGATCGACCATTATTTTGAACGCCAGGTTCTTCAGGGTATTGTCGAAAACAGTACTGCCATGTGTTTTGCGCAGGACAAAAGCGGTCGATATCTGCTCGTGAACAAGGTCTGGGAGGAGGTGACTGGTGTCACCCGGGAACACGCCATCGGTATGACCAGCCACCAGATTATGCAGAAAGGTGTTGCCGATCAACTGCGAGAAAACGATCGCCGTGTGTTCGAGTCCGGAAAGGCTGTGGAATTCGAGGAAAATATTCTAAGAACCACGGGTGGTATGCGCACTTACCTGTCGGTCAGATTTCCATTGTTCGATGCAAAGGGGCAGATAAACGGAATCTGCGGTATGTCGACTGACATTACCGATCGAAAGTCCATAGAAAAAGAACATGCAGAAAGTCGTGCGAAGCTCATTCGCATTCTGAACCAGAGTCCGGTTGGCTGCGCCGTGCGTGACGAGAGTACCAGAAATTTCGTTTATCTGAATCCGGCAATTCTGGACCTGCTGGGAGCTGCCGGTCAACCGCAGTTGATTAAAAGTGACTATATGTTCTTCAGCCCGGAAACGGCCGTCGACGTCAGCCAGCAATTCAGGGCAGGTCAGACGGCGGACTTCGACGCGGAACTTACAACGATCGACGGACAGAAAAAGTGGATTAACTTTACGAGTTCTCCTTTTAACTGGGACGGTGAACCGGCCGAGTTGATTTGGATCCATGATCTTTCAAAGCGCCGCGAAGCAGAACTCGCACTCGAAGCTTCTCGAGAGGCGGCCGAGTCGGCAACCCGGGCCAAAAGCGAATTTCTCGCAACCATGAGCCATGAAATCAGAACCCCCATGAACGGGGTGATCGGTATGGTGGATTTGTTGCAGCAGACTGAGCTCGATGACGATCAACGACACATGGCAAAGACTATTGCGGATTCAGGAAACAGCCTGATCACCATTATTAATGAAATTCTTGATTTCTCGAAAATTGAAGCGGGAAAACTCGAATTGGACATCGGTGTTGTATCAGTCGCTGATATTGTTGAAGGCGCCGCGCTGACTCTTGCGCCAAAGCTCGGGCAGGACGTGGGGCAGGAAAATATCAGATTGCATGTATTTATTGATCCCGAGATGCCAATCAGCCTGCTGGGTGATCCGGTCAGGCTCCGCCAGATTCTGATCAACCTGATCGGTAACGCGATCAAGTTTTCGAATGGTAATGACGTCTCGATTGAGGTCATGGTGGACTCGATAGCGGACGATGCCTGTAATGTCAGATTTGACGTGTGCGACGGTGGGATTGGAATCTCGGAGGAAAACCAGCAAAAGCTGTTTCAACCCTTCTCGCAGGCTGAACAGTCAACTACCAGAAAATTTGGTGGAACCGGTCTGGGTCTTTCCATCAGCAGACGGCTAACCGAATTGATGAAGGGGAGCATCACGCTCACCAGCGAGCAGGGGAAAGGTTCAGTTTTCAGTGT
>JAJFKA010000027.1 GCA_021773555.1 Gammaproteobacteria bacterium | reverse complement strand
AATGGATTTTCTGGCAATTGTGGCGAAGAAGGTTGGACAAACATCGTGAAAGGCATAGCCGTAGCTATGTCTTGAGCGATTTTGTTCAAGATTCGAAGGCAGAATTGTCAGAAAACCATTCAGACACAGACTGTATTTCACGAATTGCCCTCCATTTTTACCTAACCTATTGAAATATAGTAACCTAACGGTTGCACTGTGTCGCCTTCGTGAAATGCGGGCTAGTAACCAGCGCATGCACGAGAATCGTGCCTGCGCCATTGTAGTCTGATTTCCAACACAGGTGATCAGGCGACGACAGTTGATAAGGTATACTTGGCAAAATTTTCCCTCGAGCATCCCATGAAACTGAGATCGATAGTATTCCTGATCGCAATTGTCCCGTTGCTTGGCGCGTGTGAACCGCGGGACAGAACACCCGGAACCTGGCTTTCCGGAAACCTGAACGCAGAACCGATCAACGACTGGTCCTTCAGCGAGGAGTACCCCGAGGTTTACCTGCAAACTCATCCCTGGTATGGCATTCCACATTCAGTCACCACGGTTATGGCTGCGGTTGACGACACACTTTATATCCCGTCAATTTACTATGCAGAACCGTTGACATTTCCTGAGGGGAAATACTGGAATCGCGTCGCAGCCGCGAATCCTGATGTCGAGGTCCAGATCGGCGATGGATTGTTTCCGCGAACACTGACGCTGGTAACGGATGAGGCCGAGCATGCTCTGGCACTTAGCGCACTGGCCAGGAAATATCCCTTCTGGCAAAAGGTGAAGGACCAGCCAGACAAGGGGCCCACATTCGTCATCGTCAGACTGGACTACAGATCGTGATACCAATGTTCCTCATGCGATGAATATTGGCCCGGACCTCCTGGTACCCGCTTCCAAACGTCATCGTCAGTTTATGGCCGTGAATGCAATTCTGATTGCCAACCTTTCGGGACCTGGCCATGACTAATACACCAGTTTCAATGCCTATCAAACTCGCGTTCGGGATCGGTGCTTCCGGCGAAGCGGCGACCAACTGGATCTTCAACGCACTGACATTCTTTTTCTATAACCAGATACTCGGGCTCTCCGGAACACTAACCGCAGCGGCTGTCACCATCGGTATTGCCTCAGATGCTTTCACGGATCCATTGATGGGCTCTATCTCGGACCGGTGGCGCTCAAAGCTCGGCCGCCGACACCCATTTATGTTTGCGGCACCCCTCCCGCTGGTCATCACCATCTACCTGATATTCAATCCCCCGGCAGCACTCACAGAACTACAGCTGTTCGCGTGGTTCGCGATTTTTACAGTGTTGATGCGTATTTCATCGACGCTTTTTGCAGTCCCCCACCTCGCCATGGGCGCAGAACTCACCGATGACTACATCGAGCGCACGCGGATCATGAGCTACAACAACATATTTACCTACATCGGTGTCATCGTAATGCACGTGGCAGTCTGGTTTTTTATCTTCCCTGCATTCGACAACGGACGCATGACCGAGGCTGCTTACAATCCCGTGGTATTTTTCTGCGTAAGCCTGATCATGATGTGCATGCTGGGATCCGCCTACGCGACAAAAAGTCAAATCCCGAAAATGAAAAAAGTACCGGATGATCTGCCAGCATTTAGTGTTCGGCAACTGATGTCGGAAATGTATTCCGCAATGCGCAACCGCAATTACCTCTTTTTGCTCCTCGGTCTGTTTTTTCTTTCCATCACGATTGGCACGCACGAGACCCTCGGTCTCTACATGGGCACTTTTTACTGGGAGTTTACCGACCAGCAAATCGGCTGGCTGATACTGGGAAACGTTTTTGGCTATGCCGTGGGATTTACGGTAACCGCCAGGATTCATCAGTTGATCGAGAAACGCTGGGCGATCGTCTGGTCCGCCGCTGGTTTGAGTATTTCCTGGTCAACGGCGGTTACCTTAAGATTATTCGATCTCGCCCCTGAAAATACAACCTTCGTACTGGTCGCCTTTGTGGTTTTCTTTGGCACAATCGCTTCTGCCTGCGGATCAGTGCTTAATATCAGCGTGATGTCTGCGCTGGCGGATATTGCTGATGACCACGAATACAATACCGGACGTCGCCAGGAAGGGATTTTTTACTCAGCCAGAACATTTTTCGCCAAGGTAACCAACGGCATCGGGCACGTGGTTGCAGGCATCGCGCTGGATATCATCGAGTTTCCGAGAGGTGTCGAAGCCAGCCAGATCCATCCGGACAAGATTTATGCGCTGGGTATCATTGACGGACCCTTCGCGGCGGTCTGGGGGCTCATCGCGGCAGCCCTGTATGCGGGATACCGGATCGATCAGACTTACCACGCGCGGATTCAGGCAGCGCTCACGGCGAGAAAACGTAATCCTTCAGTTAGACCGGCCTGATCTTCGTCATTCCCGGGCAGTGCTACTTCCTCGCCAGCAACTGTACGACCGCCGCCTGTCCGTTGTGCAAGTGCCCTTCGATGACCTCCCGCTCCTTTTCGAGTGCATGCTCGAAGCTCAGCCCCGGAAAATCAAATTGCAGTCGGTCCAGCGTCATTAAATTGTCCGCGACAGGTGGCCCACCTGTACCGAAGCTCAGTTGTGCAGGTGTATAGGCCTCAAGTACCAGCAAACCTCCCGGTGCCAGCGCTGTCGCAACTCGCTGGTGCAGCGGATGACGTATGGCACTCGGCAGGTGAAAAAAGATCGAAACGATGGTGTCCCAGCAGTCGCTTCCAAGATCAAATTCCACCAGATTCGCCTCGATGAGTTGCAGACTCACTCCTTTCGCATCAGCCAGCTTTCTGGCCTTCTCAAGCCCGGTTGATGAGAGATCGACACTGGTCACCTGATGACCCAATCCGGCGAGGTATACGCCGTTACGGCCTTCTCCATCTGCCAGGCAAAGTGTCCTGCCCGGATTGAGACGGGATGCAACCTCAACGAGAAAATCGTTCGGCCTGGTACCAAATTGGTACGCTTCTTCGGCGTATCGTTTGTTCCACATTGATGCCGGTGTGTCTCGCTCAACCATAGGATTCTGACTCAAAAAACTCGTTATACTGATTCGGCCTATCGTGCCACATCCTACATCGGCGCACTAGCCTGCCTTACCCGCGGTGCACGAAGAAAGAAAACGGGTTCATTCAACCAATGCGCAGGAGGTAAACTGGTGAGGCGATTGATCAGACAACACCCAATGGCAACCAGGAGGAACCACGATGGCATTTTTTACTACTGGCGATACCAGACTGTATTACGAAACAACGGGTGATGGATTTCCGGTCTTACTTTTCGCCCCTGGCGGAATGCGTTCATCGCTCACTTACTGGGCGAGTTCTTCCTGGAATCCCATCACTGAACTAAAGGATCACTTCCAGGTTATTGCCATGGACCAGCGAAACGCAGGCCAGTCCAGTGCCGCAATTACCGGCAGTGACGGCTGGCACAGTTACACCGAGGATCATATTGCGCTGCTCGATCACCTTAAGATTGACCAGTGCCATGTACTGGGCGGTTGCATTGGCGGACCCTACTGCTTCGGGTTGATGCAGGCCCAACCGGAGCGCGTCGTCGCGGCTGTGATCCAGCAGACCATTGGACTCGATAATAACCGGCAGGCATTTTATGACATGTTCGATAGCTGGGCCGATCAGCTTGACCCTGGCGTTTCTGCCGCCGATCTGAGCACCTTTCGCTCAAATATGTACGACGGCGACTTCCTGCTCAACGTTGATGAAGCATTTATCAGCGGATGTAGCATTCCGATGCTGGTGTTAATGGGCGACGATCTTTATCACCCACAATCAATATCCCGCCGGATCGCCGAACTCGCGCCGGATGCAACGTTAATTGAGGCGTGGAAATCGCCTGAACACCAGACCCCGGAAAAAGTTCGCCAATTTTTACTGAACGCGCAGCGGCACTAACCGCCGAGGGTTTTGCGAGCGCGCTGGATTGCCCCGGTGTAGATTCCGTGAACAACCTTGCTGGCTGTTTGTTCATCAGCACCCTTCGGCTCGAAAGTGCCTTGCCAATCAACACGGCAGGCGTTATCGCCATCGGCAGAAATTTTCACCGTCGCTGAGTAATTGGAGACAGGTAACGGGCTGTCTTCATTAATGATTGAATAGGCAAAAGTCATCTCATTGGCATCATGGACATTAAGTTTTTCTATAACCTTGCTTCCTGACATGGTGATCGTGCGCACAGCACCCACGCCTTCGCCGGTCACTTCGAATGCTTCAATCGGACCGCCCACTTTGATGCCGCCGAAATCGCTTAATATCTTCCAGACTTCACCAGCCGGTGCGGCAATTGATTCTTCAACTTTAACTTCGGTCATGGTTTTTCCTTTTCGCTTTGAACAAATTCGCTGGAGCATATTTTTTAATGCAACATATTACAAGCAGCGTTAGTCGATTACACCCAAAGGGAGCCGCAGGCGGATGATCGTGAATAGAATGAACCCGACCAACAGCAGAATACTCACCGCACTAAATCCTACCTGCATGGCAATGCCGGTAGCCAGGGCCGCGCCGATAATTCCACCAAGACCGTCGCACGCTATCGCCAGTCCTTCACCGGTTCCCGGCATGCGTCGGCAGGACTCCATGACGGCGAGAAATGGCAGTCCGAATGGCAATGCACAGATGAACGTGAAACCGGATATCAGCAGACCGGCAGCGATGGGTTCCAAACCCAGACACAGCGACACAATCGTCGTATCCATCAACACAAATAACGCCGTGCCAGCAAGCGCGAGCAATCCCGATCGTCGCCAGTCAGAGTCTATTCTCCGGTTCAACAACATCGCACCAAGGCCCGCACCTCCGAGCACCATCGCGAGGGATAAGCCCAGGGACAAGGCGGGATTTCCCAGAGCAGACTGGAACCGATACACCACGAGTACTTGAAGCGCCAGCGTCAATGCACCGACCAGCGCCGCGGACGCACCGCAAATAATATGTCCTGGTATGCGACGGCCTTTGTAGAGCACGACCGCCAGAGATATGAGGGCAAGCAGCAACGCCAGCAACACAAAAGCACGGGTTCGAAAGCCGGATTCAAACAAAAAAGGCCGATCATCCGTTGCCGGGCTGATGCCCGCAGATTCGGATGCAATGGTTAAGTGTCTAAGGATTCCCATCGATGCTGCCATTGCCTCGAGTCGATCGATGTCCTCCGCGTTAAAGGACTCACGTCGCAACAGAAGTAAATGAGAGAATGGATTGACGTTGTGTTCGGCGATCGGTAGCCGAAATTCGAGCACGCGACTGGCATCTCCGTCCGCACTCTCAAGCATCGCCTGGTAGGTGCGATCGGCAAGTAGTCTTGAGTTTTGGATAACGGATATCACTCCTTCGACCTTCAGGTGCGCAAGATAGACATTCAACGCTTCGAGCGTCAAAACCCGACCATCCACATGACTGCGACCGCGACCGGCAGCCGGTGAAGTCTGCAGCAATGTCAGGCTGATCTGATCCCAGCGGTTTGTCGAAGAGGAAATATATCGACGCGCTTCATCAATGATGACGTTCACCCTGGAATTATCAAATATGCCACCGGACCAGACGCCAAGGGTCCGGGCGAGCCTGATTGTGTTTTCGTTCACCTCAACCGCGTCGATGCTACGCGCGCCTGTCTGTAGCGCAACTGCCATATCAAATCCCGCACCGGCGCCGAGTATGAGCACTTCATTTGTCGCTGCCGCACTCATCGCAAATCGCTTCAGACGCGCCAGATTCTCAACATGACTGTCGTTAAATTGGGTCGACTTCCCATCCCATTCAACAGCGCGAGTCACAAACATGGCATCTGTAAAAAGATAAACTACAGCGTCACGATTTGTTCGGAGCAGGTCAGTGCGTGCATACGCGGTCGCCAGGGACCTGGCTTCACGAACGCCTTCTCTTGCCACAATGTCACGAAGATGGGTATCAAAGCCCGGGCCCTTGAAAACATCAACGGGTAGTACCGGAATAAGCAGCGGCCCCAGCAGTACCAGACCAGCCACCGTGCCAAAGAGTTCTCCTGCATATAGCGACGCTGCGAGGCCTGACCCGGACAATCGATGCCATGCCTGGGTCGAGGCGAAACCAAACAGCGCAAAGGGGATCGTAAAACTACCCAGGATCCAGGCGAGATCGTAGCGCGAAACAATCCACCACACGGGTAACATTGTGAATGGAATGGCGATGATGATTGTACGCAGCTTGATGCGTTCACCAAACCTGCGTGCGAGCAGCGCACCGAGACCGAGGGCGTATAAACAAATGCTGAGGACAAGGTAGGCGATATCATAAAAATAGAAAACCGATGCCAGGCGCGTGACAATCAGTTCCCAGGCACCCAGCATTAGCGCCGCAAATCCGAGGCTGAAAATAACCCCGCCGTGCGCACGCAGCCCCGTCAATCGCACTTGTTATTCAGACATTCCCTGACCCGATCACGAAGCACGGGCAGGAGTTCCTCGACAAACCACGGATTCTTTTTCAGCCAGATGTTATTTCTTGGACTCGGGTGAGGTAGCGGTATAAGTGACGGCCCATAGTCGCGCCAGTCAGCGACCAGTGTCGTCAACGGCTTTTTCCTGGCTTCTGGAATGTGCCAGCGTTGAGCATACTGACCAATGACCAGGGTAAGCCTGACTTTAGTGAGACTCGCCATTACTTTCTCGCGCCAGGCTAGCGCACACTCCTTCCTTGGTGGCAGGTCACCGCTTTTCCCGGTCCCCGGATAGCAAAATCCCATGGGTACGATCGCCACTTTCTGTTCATTGTAGAAAGTATCGGTGTCCACACCCATCCATTCGCGCAACCGCTCTCCACTGGCATCGTTGAATGGCATCCCTTTGTCGTGGGTAATCAATCCCGGTGCCTGACCGGCGATCAGCACCTTCGCTTCGGAGTGAAACTGTACGATGGGGCGTGGTTGCAGCGGTAAGAACTCGGCACAAATATCGCAGGACCTGACAACTTCTATAAGTTTCAAATCCATGTCCAAGGAGACATAATAAAACAGCTATTGTAAAATGCAGTCATATCTGACCTCGGCTCCGTAAGTGAAATCAGTCGATTCCGCCTGATATAAAGGTTCATTAGCAACTCTCCAAAAATTGGCGCGCAGACCCACTCTTCATTTGATGCACTTGTACAAACGCCAGCGCAGGTTAAGTCTTTGCCTGATACTGTCACAACATGAACCTACAGAGTTTTCCAGCCACGAGCTCTCTTTATTGGAAAGAAGTTGTGCACACTTACCGAGCGGAGTCTCGTAGTTTGTTTGGCCGGAACCGTTGTCTATTGTCAACCTGTTATGCGAACCACAACGTCCACAAACCGATTCCAATGAAGCCAAGACCAGCGGCGAAGTTGAGGTATCGTTGGTTGATATATTCAGCGGCGACACTCCCCAACAGTACTCCAATGGCAGAGGCGGCGATTAGTGCGAGCGATGCGCCGATAAAGACAACGAATTTGTTGACCTCTTTGTCTGCGGCGAACAGAATGGTTGCCAGCTGGGTTTTATCACCAAGCTCCGCAAGGAATACCGTGGCAAACACCGTCATCATCAGTTTCAAGTCCACCTTGTTGCTCCCACTTATCTTTTATGTAGATCATGGCGGTTAGTATTTATCAAAATGGAGATTCCGCATTCACTCAACCACTAACGGTATTTTGAGCGCTGGCAAACCTTGAAAGCGCCAAAGCCTGCCTGACCTCAATGCCCACTTCAGTTTCCATGTTGTCGATCGGAATTCCCATGGAATCCGCAATGCGCACCATGCGTTGAAAGTTTGCAGCAACTCCAGCTGCATCAACCAGCACTGATTCTCCGGCAGCAATCAGGAGTTGATTCCGGGCAAGTTTCAGGTCAGCTTCACTTCGCGTCGCCACACTCTCGGCGAACCCCATCAACTCTGGACCAAACTCAATTCCGCGACCAGCCGCATCAAGATCACCGTTGACCGCGAGGATGTCAATTTCTGTACCAGTAGTCTGTGCGCTCACACGGAGCATCGATGCGTGTGCGCTGGTTCAGTAGAAACACTCATTCACCGACGATACCCTGCCTGCAATCAACTCCATTTGCATACGATTGATGGCACGACCTTCCTGGCGATCAAAGTTGGCCATGCCTTGCATAGACAAATACTGGGCAGAGGACAACTTCATCCAGTCGCGCAAGGCATCCGGCACCAGACTCAACGCGCGCAGGACATTCGCAGTTCTGCCATTCGGCCAAAGATCCGCCTCACTACCGGTCGCACCATCCGGAGGCAACATCGGTACGAAACCCGTGCCTGACACCGCCTGCGAAGGGCGATACAAACTTGCCTTCCCGGATGACGGTTGCGGTAAGGGTTCGAGTGCCAGGCCCAGCGCTCGATGGAATTCATCAATACTAAAAAGGGAAACAACGACACCGGCCAATTCAACATAGGCTTCCTTACTTAAGCCCTGGTCGACATTACGATCCACGTAACTCTGAGTGATGCGGTCCTGATCGGTGACTATCCGATGTACTGCATCGATCGCGGCGGGAGAAAGCCCGCTACCATGATCGTGTTCCCCAGCCAGCGTATACGGGGATAAAGCTGATTTTCTTTCTGCACAAAATGTGCAGTTTGTGGCGAGGCGAACCTCAGCCGCGATGGCCAGCCGTTGTGCGCCGTTCCACCAGCAACCAGGCGCACCCAGACGGCTCCAGAAAAAGCGATGCGCCTCCCTGATGTCCTCGCGAATCGAATACGGTGAATCGGTATAGTTAAAATGGCTCATCGAGTATGCGTTCCTGTGGCAAAGTGAACTGTTAACAAAAGGGAGTCACTGACCCTGTAGCGGAGCATAAACCAGGGCTCAAGGTCAGGCAATCACACCAAAAAGGTGGTCAAATGGACCAGACACTCAAAGCTGCTAGTTTCTAACCCATTGATATCAAATGGTTAATGCTTTTGGCACCAACCTTGCTTTAAGGTATACATTCAATAAACATCAGGGACAAACCATGAAAGATGAAATGAGAGAACAACTGACCCGCAAAGATATCTGGGTGCGGGCGCTCTATATGGTTCTATTTATTTTCGCCTATAGCATCGCTGAAGTGATCCTGGCATTCCTGGTTGTATTTCAGTTTTTCACGATACTGATCACCGGAACCTGTAACGAGCCACTGTTACGTCTGGGCAATAATCTGAGCCTCTACGTTTACGAAGTTCTCCAGTTTCAAACGTTTAACAGCGAAATATTGCCGTTTCCGTTTGCACCCTGGCCAGATGAGGAACCCGGTGGTGAACGCTGGGTCGAAGGCTACGATCTGGAAACAGAGGAAGGTGGGGATGCGCCAGAGTCAGCGGAAAACGATGTGCCGGATGCGAAAAAAACAGCCGACACTTCCGCGACAGATCCAGAACCAGGATCAAAAGACTGAAACGGGTCTTCCTGCAGCAGATCGATTCTGCAGGAAGATACTACATCGAAGCCAGTAGATTACCTTCAACTGCGTCGAGAAAACCCATCATATCAACAATCGTTTCATTGTCAGGATCCGTCGTCTTGCCCTTGAGATCACCCGTGACAAATCCCTGATCCACGGTATCGATGAGCGCAGCTTTCAGCTTGATGGAATATGCCTGAAGGTCCTCATTCTGATCCTGCAGCGCAATGAATTCCAGCGCATTGGCAAGCGCATAGATCAGCGCAGATGAATTGAAATGAGCCTCGGAACCGTTTGTTTCTATATAGCGTAAATACAAATCATGCGCTGTTCCGTGTGGCGCTTCATACAACATCGTTCCCTCTTTGCTTTCGATGATGGAGCTGGCGGTCGCGAGACTACCTCCCAGTGCCGCTGAGATGTCGGAGAAAATATCACCATCCAGATTTTGTGAAGGATACAGCGCGTTCCTGGGTGGATCTGTGATCATTTTCTTAAGCTGACTGGAGGGACGCATGATCATGAAGGAAGGCGGCTCCGTATTGTTTGCGACGAGTTCATTGCGGACATCATTAATAACGTCACTGAACACATCGTCGTATTCGAAGTATTCTCTTTTCAGGCCAAAATAAACTTCCTTTTCATTCAGGGAAGCATCACGAAATACCTGGTAAACCCAATCCTTGATCGCTTCACGGTCATTGGACATAAATAAAATAGGGTCATCTTTGCTCACTGCACGGGCGTGTTTTTCATCCCCATCGACAATCACTTTGATGATGCCGTCCTCCGGAGCTGGTAGATTATAGCTGCCGTATTGGTCACCTCCCCCTGCACTCATTCTTGAAATCGAAACGTGAAACTTTCGATCGGGAATACCAAATTGCTTTAGGGTGTTCACGAGTTTAAACAATCGCCGCCCGGTAGAATTGTCAGGCACGCCCCAGAGGGCGCGTTTTGGTGGATCGGAAACAATCCTCGCGGCCTGGGCGTCGATCAGTTCGTAGTGATAGCCAAGACCCTGCGTCTTGAATCGCTGTGCGAATTCAGTCTCAAAGATATGCTCGATCTCGGCGCGCATGACACCGTCATACCCGGGTATTACGGTATCTTTTAAACCCACGTACGCATCGCGATTTTCAGTGAGAGCACGCTCAAAAAAAGCGCGTGCCCAGGTCTTCACCTCAGCAATATCATTGGTCGCCAGTAACCACGGGTCACCGCGCTTGAGACTGCGGCGATGCAATTCGACGGGGTCGCCACTTTCACCAACAAAAACCAGTTTCGCGACTCCCGTGTCTCCGGACAATTCACTATGGCTGTCTTTCGCGCCGCCATTTGTCATGGTATCCACATCGATATCCCTGCCAATCCACTGGGGATTGGTTTTGCGGATGTTACGAAACTGAATATCCTCCCGGGTGATGTTGCCGCCTATCCCGTTTCGTATTGCCCCGTTCGGTGACTTGGTTGCCAGCTTATCGAGCAGGGATTCATCCAGACCCGGATGTTTCGCCAGTAGAACGTCGAGTTGATCGCGGTTGAGCGTCATACCCGCATTTTTTACGCCAACACCAAATTTCCTGAGAGACTCAATAGCTTCCAGCACCACGCTTCCGTTGGTCAGCAAACGATTTTCTGCAGAAAGATCGATTTCCTTCAGGTCCAGATCCAGGTGTTTTTTCACAAATTTTTCCAGAAGCTGTTCAAACGCAATTTGCGCCATTTCATCTCCGTGGAGAATCACCAGCGAACTTCCGACTTCGATCCTGTCGCTCATGGATTAAACCTATGCCTGTCTGAGATTTCTTTGAGATGATACCGCATCGGACCACAATTAAGGTGGTTCAGCGCAATCAGACCGGTGAGGAATTCATGGCAGTGACATACGGTAAGGGCGATGCCTCATACAAGGCTGCCGGAGAGGAAGCCGGGATTCTCAGACTGGTGGAATCGTTTTATGCATTTATGAATGATTTACCAGAAGCCAAAAATATCCGTGCCATGCATCCATTCGATCTTGGCGAATCCATAGACAAGCTGAGCCGGTTTCTTTGCGGCTGGACCGGTGGGCCTAAACTTTATTCCGAAAAGTATGGATCGATCGCGATCCCACCCGCCCATGCACATTTACCCATCGGCAGAAACGAAGCGAGTGCCTGGTTGAGTTGCATGCAACACGCCATCGATGCACAGAACTATGCGCCGGAATTCAAACGCTATCTGATCACCCAGCTTGCAGTACCTGCCGGGAGAATTGTGACCCTGCAGGAGAATCGCAATCGTGCCCTTACGCCACCTGCAGATTGAGTGCTTCCGTTTTTTCCAGATCTGCGCGAACGCTGGTTGCTCCGGCAAAATAGTGAACCGCCGCCCACAGGTTGGCGAGCACAGCCAGGCAAAGTGCATATCGTAACGAATGGTTCGCAAATTCAGGGGCAAGAAAATCGCTCGCGACACCTACAAAGTAGGGACCGAGACCCATGCCGATAATATTCAGCATAAACAGCAAGATCGCGGATGCCACCGCACGCATACGCAGGGACACCAGTCCCTGGGTCATCGCAAAGGATGGGCCGAGGTACATGCCACCCAGTATCGAGACAACAAACAATGAGGGAATAACCGCCCAGAGTCCGCCGTAAAGGTAGGCAACAAACTGGAACGGCACCATGGCAAGAGTTGAAATGCCGGGTACCCAGAAATACCAGCGACGGTCAGTCGTCCGGTCCGCCAGCTGATCTGACAGATAACCACCAGCAAAAGTACCAATAGCTCCAATGCCGGAAATCAGCGCCAGCCATGAGCCCACTTCGGTGATCGGCATATCATGAATCCTGATCAAAAACGGGGCATTCCAGGTGCCCGCGCCATAACCGACAAAGGCATGCAATCCCGCGGCAAAACCGAGATGCCGGAAGGACTTGCGTTGCCACAGGAAAGCCAGGACTTCGGACACTTTTGGCGCATTGGATTTTTGTCCAGGTGCCGGTTCAATCGGGGCCAGTTTCTCTGACAGACCCCTGGGAGGCTCACGCAAGGTGAACCAGACCAACAGGGCGACGGCTATACCGGGTAAGCCAACCATAAAAAAAGTGATGCGCCAACCAAATTCGGCAGCCCCGAAGCCGCCAACAAAATTACCAACCATTGAGCCAAAGGGAATACCGAGGGCATAAATAGACAGCGCCGTCGCCCTGGATTCGATGGGGAAGTAATCTGAAATCAAGGAATGCGAAGGTGGGCTTGCGCCCGCTTCCCCGACGCCTACCCCAATCCTTGCCAGCAACAACCAGACAAAGTTCGATGCCAGACCACACACCGCTGTCATACCGCTCCAGATGACGATGGCGATCGACAGAATTTTCACCCGACTCCAGCGGTCCGCCAGGGCAGCGATGGGAATCCCCATGGTGGTGTAGAAAATGGCAAAGGCGAGGCCACCGAGCAGACCAAGCTGGGAGTCGTTAAGCGCCAGATCCAGCTTGATCGGTTCCAGCAGAATAGACAGGATAGAACGATCAACAAAGTTTACGACGTAGCCCAGGAATAGTACGCCAAGCGCATAATTCCGATAGCCTGGCGAATAGTGTTCGCGACTGCTCATTTAGTTTTAGCCCGCTTTTTTAACCGACTATACATGACTGCCCTAAAGCGAAACAGTCAGGGACGAGCGCATGCACTCAACAATCATGTAAATAGGCGAATTGATGAAGTGAAAAGTGACTACTGCCGTGTCTATTCAAACTCTGCGGGTATCGGCCGGGAATAATAGAATTTCAGGTAAACGATGCCGGGCATCATTGCCAGCGTCCAGGCAAGCCGTGTTTCAGGCTCGAACTCCGGATCCATCTGTTCCACGGTGAGCAGCAACGAATCCAGCCAGATATCATAAAGGTGCGGCTCAATTTGCAGATGATCCTGATTGTGCGTCAGGGCGATGCCGCGCAGGAATGCACTCTCGGTCTTTAGCAGGTAAAAGCTCACCATGTGGTACATGGACTTTTGCAGTATCTGTACCTGCTTGCTCATGTCGGTATTGGCAAACTTGGCACGAATTTCTTCGGAGGTGCCGAAGAAATTTTCGTAAAAACGTTCAAAGAAGTTCCGACCAAGTTCGGTCAGCCCCACACCTTCGCCAATGACACGCTGGTAACTGGCCTCAAATCTTGTATCCAGATCCATGGTGCTACACCTCGCACAGACATAATATTTCGCTTTCCCGTCAAGCGGTATGATCAGCGTCAAGTGACGCATAATTTCCAGACGAGGCCACTGCGGCTACCTGATCTGAGGTGTCCCTAAGCATCCAAAGGGCACACGCTGCGCTAAAATCGCTTCGCGGTGGCGCTTAGTCAAATTCGGCGAGTCTTCGTACAAATGGCTTTAAAGCCTTCAAAGTAGCCGGAAGCGCAGCCAGTGCGCGACTCGCGGCTGCATGGTCCACATATTCTCCTAGCGCTACCACATGGGCCCTTTCTCCCTCTCTCAAGATTTCGTAACGACGCGCCTGACCCCTCAGCGAATACTGATCGATAAAGGATTCTACACCAGCGCTCGACGACGACATCACCAACTGAATGGTATAGGGATCGGTAGCAGCACTCGGATGCGGCGTTTGGCCTGCGACGACAAGGGCAAGCTGCTCAGCGATTTTACGGTTTAGCGCAAGACTGTCAGCGTGGCCCGCTTTTACAGCCTTGTCACTGAGTCGGTACGCCTCTTCCAATTGTGATTCGGTTGGAGCCGGTGGCAGCGAGAGATGCGTCGCCAGATTGAACATTGCGTTGACCTGCCCCTGCGCGGCGGCTTGCTTGTACCAGTCAATCGCCGTGGTTTCCGCTTCATCAATCAGCAGCACGCCAAGGGCAAACTGTGCATCGGCATTACCGCGTCGCGCTGCTTTATTAATCCAGAGAAGCGCCTCTTCCCTGTCGGGTTCAACACCCTGCCCCTGCAGCACCATCAAGCCCACACGTAGCTGGCTGCCGGACATCCCGGATTCCGCCGCTTTCAGATGCCAGAGGTAAGCCTTGTGCAGGTCCATACCGACACCCATGCCAGAGGCATACATTTCGGCCAGGTTGCGCTGAGCCTTGAGATTGCCCTGGGAGGCAGCACGGCGAAACCAGTGCGCTGCAGCTTCGAGGTCTATTTCAACGCCATTACCGTTCTGGAAGGCAGAACCCAGGTTGTATTCGGCTTCCCCATGCTTCTGATCGGCCGCTTGCCGCAGCCAGTACACCGATTCCGCGGCGTCATTGCTGACCCCAAGTCCTCTGGCATACAAGGTCGCCAGCTTGAACTGGGACTCATCATCGCCCTGGCTGGCGGCTGTGGAACAATGCCCAAATGCCAGGGCGTACTGCTCACTCGCAAAAGCCTGATAGCAGGCGATGGCGGCATCGCTATAGTCGTTCGCCTGGTTCTGGTGTGCGAACAAGAGCAGGAGCAGCACAATTAACCTTTTCACACCAGTTTCGTTCAAAGTACCGAGTCCTCGAGTTATCACCGCTTTCTGCACCACAACCTGGTATTCGAAACCGTTGCGGGCCCTGGTCCATGCAGACCACCATTCTAACCGGGAATGACACATGAGTATAAAGCTGTCGCACACCGGTCGTTGCCAATCCTGAGCGCTGGCTCAGTTGCCGGTTCGGTGGGCGGTCGCAATTTCTCTGATGAATTTGTTGTGTGTCCTTAAATATCCTGGTCGGTTAAAAATCCTGGGTGTCCTCAATTGGTCGCGTGGGCAGATTTTGGGGGTGGCTGTCAAGACTGGACTCAACGGCCCGGAGGCGATAATAATGCGGGTCAGTTCGACTTTACCCACAAAAACCCAGAACGAGTATATTGGATGGCAAACACAGCAAAAATCCCGGTCCCTGTCGCAACTCCCGAGACACTGCATTTCTGGGAAGGAACGAAGTCCGGGGAACTCAGATTGCAGAAATGTGATGAGTGCAGTCACGTCTACTTCCCGCCAAGGCCCTTTTGCCCGGGTTGTGCTTCACGAAAAGTCAGCATCTTTAAAGCGTCGGGAAAAGCGACACTTTATAGTTATGTCATCAACCACCGTCCCCATCCTGCATTCGACGGTCCGTATTCGATCGCGGTAGTCGAGCTGGAAGAGGGTCCCAGAATGATGACCAACATTATCAATGTGGACCAGACACCTGAGGCACTCATCCTCGATATGCCACTGGAAGTGACCTTTAAACCTCTGAGTGACGATATCCATCTGCCCTACTTTCAACCAGGGGGGGCTACATCATGAAGCCTAATTCGGTTGCAATTGTTGGTGCTGCAGAAACAACAGAGCTCGGTAAGATCCCGTCTTTAAGTCAACTCCAACTCCATGCAGATGCCGCACTCAACACCCTTAAAGACGCCGGTCTCGGGCTCTCAGACATTGATGGCGTTGCTACTGCCGGAGAGTCGCCCACAAATGTTGCGCACTATCTCGGCATCACCCCTACCTGGGTAGACGGGACCTCGGTCGGTGGTTGTTCATTTATGCTGCATGTGCGCCATGCGGCTGCGGCAATTAATGAGGGTCTCTGCGAGACCGTACTCATCACGCATGGGGAGAGCGGTCGTTCCGGGATTGGCAGGGGAATGTTCCGGGGAGGTGGTGGCGCGTCGTTGCAGGGCCAGTTCGAATCACCTTACTGCGCCATGGGTCCACCAACGATATTTACGATTCCCTTCCTGCGATACATGAAGGAAACGGGAACTACCCTGGAACAACTCGCGACCGTGGCTGTGATTCAACGCGAATGGGCGGCGATGAATCCGCGGGCTTCCTTCAAGGACCCCCTAACCGTCGAAGATGTCATGAATGAACGCATGATCGCGTATCCCTTCACGAAGCTCGAATGTTGCCTGGTCACCGATGGGGGGGGCGCTCTTATCCTGACGGCTGCTGCAAGGGCGAAGGATTTCCCGCATAAGCCCGTCTACATACTTGGCACAGGCGAGAGTGTCGAGACGCCCATGATAAGCCAGATGGAGGACATGACGACGTCGAAGGCATTCCGGGTTTCAGGTGCGAAAGCATTCGCCGAAGCAGGAATTTCGCACTCAGATGTTGACCATCTGATGATCTATGATGCCTTTGCGCACCTGCCTTTCTATGGCCTGGAAGATCTGGGATTCTGCAGGAAGGGAGAAGCCGCCGGTTTTATCGAAGCGCGCAATACCGCACCTGGAGGCCAGTTACCGCTCAACACCAACGGCGGTGGTCTCTCCTATATGCACTCTGGCATGTACGGCATGTACGCGCTGCAGGAGAGTGTCCGCCAGCTGCGCGGCACGGCACCCGCCCAGGTGGACAATGCCAGTATCTCCGTGTGTCATGGGGTTGGCGGTATGTTTGCAGCCAGCGGTACTGTCATCATGGGCAATGCTATTCCCTAGCCGCCTGACATCGGTTTTGTACTCCAGGAGTTAAGTGCAATGGAAAAACCCTCGCTTGTGCACGATCCTGATGCAATCACGCCGGAGTGGTTGACTGCGGTACTTAACTGGGCGGGAATCCAGGGCAAGATCGACGGCATATCCAGCCACAGCATTGGCACGGGTCAGGTGGGCGAGAATGTCCGCTTCGATCTGGTTGGGCACGGAGGCATCCCGGAATCGATTGTCGGTAAATTCGCATCCACCGATCCGGTGAGCAAACAAACCGGCATAACCCTGCAAAATTATATTCGCGAGGTGTTTTTCTACAACGAGATTCGCGCCAGTGTCGACATACAGACCCCCGAGGTTTATTACGCCGATATTAATCCGGAGAATCACGATTTCGCGATCATCATGGAGGACCTCGCGCCAGCGCACCAGGGAGACCAACTGGCAGGATGCTCCGCTGACGATGCTGCAATGGCGCTTGAACAACTGGCGAAGCTCCATGGACCAAGATGGGGTGATCCGACCTTACAGGCGTTTGATCTGCTCGACTCAGCCAAATTCAGTGAGGCGCCTGATCCTGCGGGATCTATCTACAGCATGGTTCAAAATGGCTTCCTTGATCGCTACAGCGGACGACTGACTAACGAGCAAAGTCAGATGGTGGCCAGGATCGGCGAGCACTTCGACGCTTACTCCCGATATGCAGGCGATCTGACACTGATTCACATCGACTACCGGTTGGACAATATGATGTTTGGTGGCCGCTATCCACTGGCGGTAGTCGATTGGCAATCCGTCAATCTGGGTTGTGCGCTGAACGACGTCAGCTACTTTTTAGGCACCTCCCTGGCACCAGATATCCGCGCCGCCGAAGAAAGGGCTTTATTAAAACACTATCTGGAAGTACTCAAGAGTTACAAAGTGGATATGTCTTTCAATGACGGCTGGGAGCTCTATCGACACTATGCCCCTGCTGGACTCGTCATGGCAGTCATCGCGTCCATGATTGTTGGCGAGACCGACCGCGGTAACGATATGTTTATGGCGATGGGGACCCGGAGCAGCCAGATGAGCCACGAACTTGAGACTGTGAAATTACTTAAATCAACCTGAAGCAAACTTTACCTGAGGAAAAATGCATTGAGTATTTACAACGAGCATCACCGCACCCTTCAGGATCAGTTTGATTCCCGACGGTTGGCCGATCGCCTCGAACAAATGATTGTTGCTGAATCGATCTCAGATGAGCACGCAGCATTTGTAAACGGGGCTGAGTTCTTTTTCCTTTCCACGGTCGACCCGGATGGCCAGCCGACGGTCTCTTTTAAAGGTGGTGCCAGGGGTTTCGTCACTGTCATTGACAATCACACAATCGCCTTCCCCAGCTATGACGGCAACGGCATGTACTACTCCCTCGGCAATCTGCAGGGACACCCGGAGGTTGGCCTGCTGTTCATCGATTTTGAAAATCCCAAACGATTACGTTTTCATGGTCGCGCATCGGTCTCTGCCGACGGTGCACTGCTGGCAAACTACCCTGAAGCCGAGTTGATCATCAGAGTCACACTGTCCAAATTGTGGGTTAACTGCCCGCGTTATTTGCCGAAGCTGCAGAAGGTTTCGGACTCTGTGCACATCCCCAGGCCGGATAGTCAGACCCCATTTGCCCCCTGGAAACGCATCGATGGACTACAGGATGTCCTGCCTGCCAAAGATGCAGGGCGCCTGGATGAGGCAGGCGGGGCTATCACTCCGCAGCAATATGCAAGAATCCTTTCTCCAGAAAACAACTAAAAACCTGGGACCCTCGCAGCCGTTCATCAAAAAGATCGCCCGGATCTGCAATATTTTACCGTCCTTTATCGTTGTGAGTAACGGAGGACAAGATGAATGACCCTGAGTTACGTTCATTTATGGCCGGTGAACGTCACCGACTCGTTAACTACGTGCGCAACTTACTGGCTGAAACAGCAGCAATGGACGCCGAAGACGTGGTCCATGACGTGCTGGTTAAAATGCTTGAGCGGCCAGATAACACGGCACCCCTGGATAACATGGCTGCCTATGTTTTTCGATCACTCAGGAACCGTGTCATCGATAATTTTCGGACTGACAAGCCGATGTCATCGATGGAAACGGAAGAAGGTTCCGGCAATCTCATCGAACTGCTCCACGAACTTAAGCTCGACCCTCTGCAGTTGTTGCAGACTCACCAGGGAAAAGCTGTGTTGTTTGAAGCGCTGGAGATGCTCGGCGATATGGAAAGACAAGTCATCATCGCCCATGAATTCGAGGGTGTTTCATTCCGTGAACTTGCCGGGGCCTGGGATATGCCACTCAATACGCTGCTGTCACACAAGTCCAGAGCGATGAAATAACTTAAGCAACTTTTATTAAACGTCTAACTCAATCTTTCAGGAGGACCTATGTCTTCAGGTAAATATGCAAATTACAAAATCTACAAAGTTGTCAGCTATGTGCTCGGCGGACTGATCCTGGCTGTTGTCGCCGGAGCGGTCTTCGGTTTTCTGGTCAAGTTTTTATGGAACGAGACCATTGCGTCGATGTTTAGTTTGACCGCCATTTCATTCTGGCAGGCATTTGGTCTGTTCTTCCTGGCCAAGCTCTTCTTCGGTTTCGGCGGCAGTGGCTCTCCTGCAGGCTACAAGTGGAAGAAGCAGTATGGACGTTACGCCTGGATGAAAGACGAGCATGGAAATCGTCTCAATGACGATGAAACGTTTCGCGACTACTGGCGTGAACAGGGAAAAGGAGCCTACAAGGAATTCCGTGAAACGAAATCCGGTGAGGACACCGAACAACCACCGAAGGAGTGAGGGTTGTTTTAGTCGGTGACCGTGGCGATGGCAGGCATTACTGAAACGCCACCGGTCACAAGATACTAACCGATGGCCTTAATTTTTACCGGTGGTTCGCTCTCCACCATGTTCAGGACCACTTCATCCGGAATGGCAATCATCGCCTCATAGGCACCTGGAGGATAATTGCTCATATGAGGCCCGGGACTACTGGCGGGCGGCTGCGGTACCTTCCCGCCCTGATTCTGATAATCCTGGGGATGCTTGTAACTAACCAGTTCCTCCTCCGTGATGCCCAGTAATTCGACCACCTCGGGATCAATCCATTCCTCGTTGTTGATCGGTTCATTCGAATAGGAGAATTCAAGCGTCATATTTTCCAGCCCGGCAAAATAGATGGATGCGCACATACCATGTTCGATTGGACCAAGCACCGGGATGCCCTTCGAACGGAGGCGATCACGCATTGCCAGTAGCTGGTCATGATCTTTCACTTTCATGGCAAGATGCTGCATCGTTCCCGGCGCACAATTTTGACCGGCATTACCGGCATGAGTCTTGCCCAGTTCTGAATCAATGCCTGCGATGTCAGGATTGTGAACAAAGGCGATGGAGCTTTCGTCGTTCAGGCGCAGGAATGCGTGGAAAGTATTCTCCACTCCATGCATCCAGTAGAGTGCCTGCAGTTCCATGCCCAGTACGTCAGTGAAATAATCAATCTGCTTTTTCATATCGCCTGTGCAGATCGCCAGGTGATGCAGTCCTTCAACCTTGTTCATTCGTTACCCTCACTTTCGTTACCGATTTCGACTTCATGGGAATGTAAACCAGCCGAACCCGGTTCGGCAAGACTTCCGCCCTGGCTAACGACGATCTAGCCTGAACACCTGGCCAACCTGAAACCAGTCGTCATCCTCGTCCACTTCATATTTTTCAATGTAGCGGGCAAACACTCGCGCAATCTCTTCGTCCTCCAGCACCCGATCAGCTTTAAGCTCATAGACGGAAGTGCCCATACGTACCCGGACCCGTGCATCGGCAGCAATGAATTCAATCCATTTGGCATCTTTGGTAGCCACATAAAGATCTGCGCCCAGCCCGGCAGCCCAGATATTGACCGAATAAGGGTCGTCAGGTCGAGACTCCAGTTGCACAGTCTGCGGAACCTCTGCCCAGCTATCCGGTGGCTCACCCACTTCACCGGTCAGTTTTCCGCCCGGAATCGTCGCCAGCGGATCACTACAGCCGGTAAGTACTACAATAAGGGCTAACATCCACATCAAGTTTCGCATCTTAATCTCCTGTTTTAGTTCTCGGCCGCCATTCTACTTGAGTGCGCTGCCATATCAGAAACGCATGTTAAACTGGTTCGCATGACCTGTTCCGCCAGACATAAACAACGGCAGCCCGGGACCGCCAGATCTCACGGTGTTGCTATCCGGGTTTTGCGACGATGCCTTCCATCTCCTGCCCTGACCATGGTATCAGCATTGTTCTTAATGCCAATGACGCTTGTTCCCCTCGTCGTCGTTGCCGAGCAGGAAACTTCATCGTCAGCTTATGAAATTCTCTGGCGAAACAGAACCAATGGCCAGAATATTCTCTGGCAAATGACTGGAGCCGAGCGAGCAGCACGCCACGCCCTGCCAGGCATTGTTGATGCCTCCTGGCAGGTGGAAGGTGTGGCCGACTTTGACGATGACGGGCACGATGAAATCTTCTTCCGGAATCAGGTTTCGGGAGAGAACAGAATCTGGAATGTAGTTGCTCATCGGCGCATCGCTTCGACTTCCATCACCTCTGCACCTGCCGATTTTATTCTGCTCGCCGCTGGAGACTTTGACGCCGACCAGGACATTGACCTGATCTGGAGAAACGTGAGAACCGGTGCAAATCGCTATTGGGAAATGTCGGGAATGGCCAGACTCAGCTCCCAGGCCATGAGATCTGTACTTGTTGATGCCGGTTGGAACGCAACCCACACGGGTGACTTTAATCACGACGGCCGCAACGATCTTGTGTGGCGGAACACAACTACAGGGGCCAACGTTATCTGGCTGATGCAGGGAGCAGAAGTTTCCTCACGAGCCGCACTCCCCACCGTCGATCCGACCTGGTCCATCGCAGGTGTCACCGATTTTAACAACGACGGGTTTGACGATTTACTCTGGCGTCATGCAGAAACTGGCTTAAATACAATCTGGTTAATGAATGGCGCAACACTCAACAATCGCACCACTATCCCGCCGTTATCCGTGGACTGGAAACCGGCTGAGCTGATCGATGTCAACGACGACGGTAGCGCGGATATTTTCTGGCGCAACAATCTAGGCGAAAACCAGGTCTGGCTGATGCAGGGTACAAGCAGAACAACTGTACTCAACCTGCCTGGTGTAGATGATAGCCAGTGGCAGCTGGCAGCGGTTGGCCGATTACCTGTGGCAGTCTCTGCCGAAACGTTTTATGCAGACACACTTGCAGCCACATTAAGTGAAGCGTGCAGCAGCTGCCACCAGGCAGGATCGGCATCAACCGTTTTAGTCATCGACGAAGCCGGTGATCTGCAAGACTACCTTGATCAAAATTCCGCCCGGGTATTGCTCGACAAAGTCAGTGGTGAAACACCCCACGAGGGTGGAGAAATCTTCCCGAACCCAGGCCAGAACTATCGGAACCTTGAGGAATTTCTGGTGCTGGCCGGCTACCCGATCAACACGATAATTCCTCAGGAACCGGTCGGCCACCCGATTTTTGCAAGCCCGCAGTCAAATCCCATCAGCCTCAGTCCGGATGGAAACAGGCTTTACGTGGTTAACACGCCTGCGGACACAGTAGTTGTTATTGACGCCCGGACCAACGACATCATCAGCACGATACCCGTCGGCATAGACCCGGTTGGCATCGCCGTGAGACCCGATGGCAAAGAGGTCTGGGTCACCAACCACGTCTCGGATTCCGTCAGCATCATCGACATCGTGAGGGAAAGTCCGACAGAACATCAGGTAGTAGCGACAATCCAGGCGTTTGATGAGCAAACTCGATCAACGCGCTTTGATGAGCCCGTTGGGATCAGCTTTGCCGACAACCAAAAAGCCTACGTCGCACTTTCCTCAGAGAACCGGATTGCCATCATCGATGTTCCGGCTCGATCAGTGAAGGGATTTTTGGAAATTGGCGCGCAGGATCCACGCGCAGTGTTCGTGCGAGACGGCCGACTCTACGTCATCCCTTTCGAATCGGGAAACCAGACGGAGCTGGCCGGGTGCTTTGGTGTGCCAGATGGCGATCAATGCACCTTTGATTTGCAGGAACATGTGGTCGACAACAACAACGTGCTGTCGCTGTTTTACGACGCCGATATAGTTCGCGATCGTCGCGTGCCTGATCGCGATCTGTTCGTGTTTGATACCGACACTGATCAACTGATCGATACGGTAGAAACGATTGGAACGCTGTTGTATGGGATCACCGTGGATTCAACTGGCCGGGTCTATATTGCCCAGACCGAAGCGCGAAATGACGCTAACGGTCGGGCCGGGACTAAAAAGCATACATTGAAGGACCTGGGCAATCGCGCTTTCCTTAATCAGGTCGCGACACTGAATTGTGGTGGCAATTGTTCACGACCGGTGATGATCGACCTTGAACCATTGCCGCCCCGAAATCCTGATCCGGAAGCGGCGCTGGCCACGCCTTTTGCCCTGTCAATCAGCGATGATGACGCCCTGTTAATCGCGACGGCGGCGGGATCGAACAAGCTGTTCACCATTGATACGATGACCGACAAGGTGCTTGGAGAAGTCATTGTTGGTCAGGTGCCGCGGGGTATCGCGCTGCGCTCTGGCACGGGCGGTGCTGCCGAACTCGCCTTTGTACTGAATGCCGTGGAAAACACGGTATCCGTCGTTGACCTTCGTTTCCCCTCGACGCCAACACTGACCGCATCAATCACCCTGGATGATCCAACCAATCCGATGATGAAATCAGGTCGTGCGGCATTTAACAATGCCCGCGCCTCCAGCACAGGGACATTTTCCTGTGAGAGCTGTCATCCTGATGGCAATACCGATCAGCTCCTGTGGGTACTCGGCGGTCCGCAATGTGAAATTCCGGGATGCCGGCAGATTCCACCCCGGGTGACCATGCCGACCCGGGGATTACGTGATACTGCACCGTATCACTGGGACGGTGTTCCCGGTGATCCATTTGGTGGTATTAACGGCCAGTTCCCTCGCTCAACCGTGGCGCCTAACTGCACGGATGCCACCAGTTGTATTCGAAACCTGCTGGATGGCGCACTGGCTTCCACTATGTGTGACCAGAGCGATTGCCCGACCAATGATTCGGGCCAGTCCGGTCTGCTGTCCGAGAAGGAACGTGAGGCGATGGCGGTCTTCCTGCTAAACCTGCCTTACCCACCAGCTCGTGAGCGCCCCTTTGACGATCAGTTAACACCGCTCGCCCTACAGGGATTTCGAGAATTCTTTCACAACAACGGTGTGCCAAGCTGTGGTCGAGTGGGTTGCCATGAAATGCCTTTCTGGAACAGCACCAACATTAGTGGAACCGGCATGGATGCCCCGTCATTTCGAGGGCTGCCGGACCGCTGGCTTATCCTGCCCCAGGGTCGTATCAATATGTGGGAACTCGTTTCCGTGGTCGGACCTGCTGGCAACGAAATTCCTTTCAACGCCAGCAAAGGGTTTGATGAATTGTCCATGTGGGGGCTGACCTTCGGGACCCAGGCCAATCCGTCCCAGAATCGAATTGACAGCGGGTTTGGACCCCTCGGCCCCTGGCAAATGTTTCTGGAAGGCAGTATGGGTCATTCCGGCGCATTCGCCCGGCAATTAACGCTCAATGCGCAGACTGCGGGCCCGGGGCGAGCACAGTCCGAGAAACTGCTGATCGCCCTCGAACAGGCTGCGTCGAACGGAACCATACGGCTGCAGGGTGAAGGTCTGGGTGGTGAACAATCACCCGTCTCACTGGCATTTTTGCAGGGTACCTACATTAACATTGCCACGCAGGACAAGTTTACGCGGAGTGCCCTGTTCGACCAGGCTGTTGCAGGAAACCTGTTGATCACTTTCACCGGCCGACTCGGACCAAACGCTGATCTTCAGCCCGCGCTTTGGTCACCCGTAGATTTCCCGCTTGTCATGCACAAGTTTCCCAGATTGCCCGCGGACAACCCGGTGCAGCTGAATGGACGGCACATTTTTCCCGGGGCCAGGGTTTTGCTTGACGGTCGATTCATCCAGGCCGAGGTGAGTTGTCGTGGCGCGGAAACGCTGCCCAACTGCTATAAGGACCAGATACGCATCAATTTTGGACAGGTCGATACGTCCCAGGGTATGCATCTGCTGCAGGTGCAAACCCCTGACGGACTACTCAGCAACGAGTTCCTCATCTTCATGGACTAACTCAACCCTTCACAGCCAATTCATACACCCATGCACAATATCAGGAGCAGTAACAATGTCAGACGTCAGCCAGCGAGTAGACCCGGCTCAACTACAAAAATTTTCAAAGAACGTTTCCGGTAGCGTAGTCGGTGGACTTAACTGCGCATTGTCTTTCGTCGGCGAACAACTGGGCTTGTATACCGCGCTCGCTCAAATCGGACCAGCGAACAGCGAATCCCTGGCGCAAAAAACTAATCTCTCTGAGCGCTGGGTACGCGAATGGCTTTACCAGCAGGCCTGCATTGGCCAGATCGAGTATACGGAAGAAACTGATAGTTTTTATCTCTCGCCGGAGGCCCGACTGGTCCTGGCAGAACCGGATCATCCGGCGTACCTTGGGGGCATGTTGCAGTCCGTGGTGGCCATGTTTGAAACCGTCGACACCTTACCAGGCGCGTTCAGGTCGGGCATCGGCCAGAGTTTTGATGATAAAGGCGAGAACTGTGCCTGCGGCATTGAAAGGATGAGCAAAAAATTCCAGTCGAGCTATCTGGTACCAAGACTGTTACCTGCCCTGGATCAGGTAATCGAGAAGCTTGAACACGGTGCCCGCGTCGCCGATGTCGGCTGTGGTGCAGCCACGTCAACTATCGCTATGGCAAAGGCATTTCCAAACAGCGAGTTTACCGGATATGACATTTCCCTGAATGCGCTGGGCCGGGCGAGAACTAACATCCAGAATGCCGGAATCAATAATGTCCGATTGGCCAATGCCATCGACAATCCACTACCGGAAGACAGCAGCATCGACTTTATTACCACCTTCGATGTGGTCCACGATTCAACCCATCCGGCGCTGCTGATCGACGCCATCAGGCAATCATTAAAAACCGATGGCACATGGCTCTGTGCAGATATCAAAGGTCGGCCGAGCTTCGCCGAAAACCTGCGTGAAAATCCCACCGCGACCCTTGCCTATTCTTTTTCCGTGATGGTCTGTATGTCGGCGGGTCTCTCCGTGCCCGGCGGTGCTGGTCTGGGTACACTGGGATTTCACGAACAAAAAGCACGGGAGATGACCGGCGCGGCTGGATTCTCCCGTTTCCGCACCATCGATTACGAGGGTGATATATTTAATGCATTTTACGAGATTCGACCATGACATCATCACCTCTCCATCTCATTATCGAGTGAGCATCCAATGCCCGTAACCCAATCGCCCCGGCCATACCGGATAGAAACTGTCACCGTGCTCTCGAGTCCCATGGAAGTATTTATCTTCGAACCTGACGGAGAAGGTCCACATCCCGGGCTGATCCTCGCTCAGCACATTCCTGTTGGTCACACTGGTATCGAGAATGACGAATTTACGCTGCGCACGGCCGAGAGATTCGCCGCACACGGATACTATGTCGCCGTTCCCTTTATCTTCCACTGGTGGCCCAAAGATGAGGAGATGACAACCAAGGCACGAGAATTCAGAGACGACTGGACGGTACCTGACCTCCGGGCAACTTTTGATTTACTTAGCCATAAGGAGACTGTCGATGCGCAGCGAATCGGCGTTGCCGGTCACTGTTGGGGAGGCCGGGTAGCCTGGTTAGCGGCGTCTCATATTGAGTCTCTGGCGGCCTGCGCAATTTTCTACGGAGGACGCGTAAAACTGCCCCTGGGTGAAGGCAATCCGCCTTTAATCGAACTGGCGGCCAATATCCGATGCCCGATGGCGGGATTCTTCGGCAATGACGATAAGAATCCCGGCCCCGGGGATGTCGACGACTATAGTGCTGCCTTAACCGCGGCCAGGGTTACCCACACCTTCCATCGCTACGATGGTGCCGGACACGCCTTCCAGAACTTTCCAACGCCGGAACGTTACCGACACGAACAAAGCGAGGATGCCTGGACCAAGGTCCTCGCTTTCTTCGACGATACGCTCAAAGGGTGAAGTCCGTGCGAGCCCGGCTAGCGGATAGTGCATTTTCCGTTGTTGATGGAGACAACATTTCGCTCCTTCAATCGGACCCTGAAGCTGATGACCTTGTCATCCTTCCACATCTCCACTACCTGGGTCTCTCCCGGAAAAACCGGGGATGAAAAGCGCACATCGAAGCCTGTCATCTGGGTCTGGTCGTAGTCCAACATGGTTTTAACCACCGCATGGCAGGCGATGCCGTAGGAACACAAACCATGCAGGATTGGTACGTCAAACCCTGCCTTTTTAGCAAACTCAGGATCCCGATGCAGCGGATTGCGATCTCCACACAAGGCATAAACCATGGCCTGATCGACCCTGCCAGGCATTTCACAAACCGCATCAGGTTCGCGCTCGGGTAGCACATGGGGTACCGGCGCACCGTCAGCCTTGCCGCCAAAGCCCCCATCACCCCTGAAAAACAATGTAGATCCCAGCGTAAACAGCGGCGAACCATCGCTGAGTTTAACCAGTGTTTCACTGGTTACTAGTGCACCCCTGCCTTCTCCCTTGTCATAGACCCCGGTAGTCTTGTTGCTGACCAGCGTCTCTGCGGCCGCAGGGATAACCTGATGAATCTGCAACCGCTGCTCGCCGTGCAACATCAGGGCAAAATTCATCTTGGCCATGACCGCGCCGAGTCCGCCGCCACCACCGGGTTTTTTAGTCCTGGTTATCACTGTGGACGCGGTCGGTAAAACGCGACTACCAACCGTCTCGCAAACGTACTCAAGCTCCTTTGCATCCAAAGGATCCCGTCCCATGCCCACGGCGACCGCGTACAGCAGCGAATCGCGGTCTGTGTAACCACCTGGTGCTTCTTCTGATTCCTGGCCGACGATCTGATTTACTTCTTCCAACGTGATAGGCATAACATGTTCTCGATTAAAAAATTTGGTGTCCCATACTAGTGACTTTTGGCTGCGGAGAAAAGCAGGCACCCGGAGAATCCTTTAGCAGTTCGCCTTTTTTTACTCGACGAATCGTTCACAAATCTCTATAGTGCGCCAGCGCCCAATGCGGTGCAGCAAACTCATTGTCCTCGCTTTATCGCTTAACCTTCAGGAACCATTGTGATTACCACCGCCAACATCACCATGCAATTCGGTGCCAAGCCATTATTCGAGAATATCTCAGTCAAATTTGGGGAGGGTAATCGATACGGCCTCATCGGCGCCAATGGCAGTGGCAAGTCCACGTTTATGAACATTCTTAACGGCCATCTGCAGCCAACATCCGGAAATGTTTCCATCAGTCCGAATGAGCGGATCGGAGAACTGAGTCAGGATCAGTTTGCATTCGAAAATCACACGGTCATCGACACGGTGATCATGGGTCATGCAGAACTGTTCGCCATAAAACAGGAGCGGGATCGAATCTACGGACTCGCGGAAATATCTGAGGAAGACGGCATGAAGGTTGCTGACCTCGAAATCCAGTTTGCCGAGATGGATGGATATAGCGCCGAAAGCCGTGCAGGTGAAATATTAATGGGTGCCGGGATTGACCAGGCACTGCACTTTGGTCCCATGAGCGAAATCGCTCCCGGATGGAAATTACGTGTGCTGCTTGCACAGGCATTGTTCTCAGATCCGGAAATCTTGTTGCTGGATGAGCCGACCAATAATCTGGACATCAACACCATTCGCTGGCTGGAAAATGTGTTGAACGAACGCGACAGCACAATGGTCATTATTTCCCATGACCGGCATTTCCTGAATGCCGTGTGTACCCATATGGCAGATATCGACTATGGCGAATTGCGCGTCTATCCGGGAAATTACGACGATTTTATGATCGCGTCGACCCAGGCACGGGAGCGACTGCAGTCACAAAATGCCAAGAAAAAAGCGCAGATTGTTGAACTGCAACAATTTGTCAGTCGATTTTCTGCGAATGCGTCGAAGGCAAAGCAGGCAACCTCCCGTGCAAGGCAGATCGAGAAAATTGAACTGGCGGACATTAAACCCTCGAGTCGGGTCAGCCCGTATATTCGTTTTACCCAGGAAAAAAAGCTGCATCGCCAGGCAGCAGTTATCGAGGATCTGGAGCACGGATATGACTCGGAGGTTTTATTTTCGGGGGGCAACCTTATTCTGAATGCAGGGACACGTCTGGCAGTCATCGGGGAAAATGGCGTCGGCAAAACCACCTTCCTGCGCTGCCTGATGAACGACATAACGGCTAACAAGGGCACCATCAAGTGGTCCGAAAATGCAACGCTGGGATACTGCCCGCAGGATAGCAGTGCCGTTTTCAATCACGATACAACCCTGTTTGACTGGATGAGCTTGTGGCGAAAGCCGGGCCACGATGACCAGATCGTTCGCGCAACCCTGGGGCGATTGCTGTTCTCCACTGAGGACTTCAGCAAACCTGTTCGGGTTTGTTCCGGCGGGGAAAAGAATCGACTGTTGTTCGGCAAGCTGGTGATGCAGGAAACCAACGTGATGATTCTCGATGAACCCACAAACCACCTTGATATGGAATCCATCGAATCACTCAATCTGGCTCTGGAGCACTACGAAGGCACCTTGATTTTTGTCAGCCACGACCGTGAGTTTGTTTCATCACTCGCCAATCGGATTATCGAGATCAAATCGCACAAGCTTGTGGATTTTCCCGGTACCTACGATGAATATCTAGCCAGCCAGCAGCTTGATTCCAGCGTCGCAAGATCCTAGCCCGCGATAAGTTATTTGTAGAACGCAGGCGCCAATTCAAGCGTATCGGCAAGCGCTTTGTCATGCTCAATCCACAGAGTCGCACCCGATTGCTTTAGAAACGCCTCAATTTTGTCCATGGACTTGAGGGTTTGCATTGCATCGGTATTAAATTCCGGCGTGCGGCGCAGAGTGCGACTGGCCCGAAAATGATAGAGGTCACCTGACAGCACGAGCGGACCGTAATCGTCCAGATCCAGAAACAGCACCTGATGCCCGGGCGTATGTCCGGGGGCGCTAAGAATACGCACGCTGCCATCGCCAAATACGTCATGATCGCCGTTCAGCAGCCTGGTTTCATTGTTGGCCAGTTCACTGTAGAGCGAAGGATCAAATATAGGATTTTCGTCCGCAGGGGTAAACGCCGCCTCGTACTCGGTTTTTTGAATGAGCAGCGTGGCTCCCGTAAAAGCGTTAGCTGCCCCGGCATGATCGAAATGCATATGAGAAAGCGCGATGAAGTCGACATCGGAAGGCTGGACCCCCAGATCGCCCAGTTGATCGAGCACCGATCGGTCGTAGGACATAGTCGTACCGGGTTGTAGTGCCACATCACCCTGACCTACCACATCCAGGGACAAACCGGCATCCCAGAACAACATGCCGTCCTTGTGCCGGATCAGATAGCAGGGTACGAACAAATCCCGCACGGCAGTCTCCTGGTTCGTCAGGCCAAAGCTCGTAACATCACTGAAGTACAATTTTCCACAATCAAATACGTACAGCGCGGGCGATGGCGAACTCGAGTCCCGTAACGTCGAGCAACTGGTGAGTACAATAAAACCCAACATCAAAATGACACGTGACATGCGGTGACTCCAAACGAGACAAATGGCAACCTATGGTATCTTGTATTCCACCTGTTATTCCATTATTTGCACTGAACAGTTGGAGGGGATGGGTGACACATCATCAAGGAGCACATTATGGAGGAATCCATTCTGATTACCGGCGCTGCCAGTGGTATGGGCAGGCTCGCCGCCCGAAATATGGCTGAACAGGGCTACGCGGTGGCTGCAATCGATGTTAATGAGGCAGGTTTACTCGAAACAGCCGAAAACCATCAAAATATCCGCACTTTTCAGACAGATGTAACGGATTATCAAGCGGTAATCGAGGTTGTTGAGGAAACCGAGGCTAAACTCGGACCGATCAAACGGGTTTACAATGCTGCGGCAATCATGCCGCTTGGAAAAATCATTGATCAGGACGTCGAAATATTTCATCGAGTGATGGCGATTAACTACAGTGGCGTGGTCAACGTCAGCAAGGCGGTTATGCCGAAACTGCTTGAACGCAACCAGGGCGAACTGGTCAACTTCGCGTCGATCGCCGGTTGGCTGCCAACTATATACATGGCAGCTTATGACGCTTCGAAGTTTGCTGTTGTTGCCTTTACCGAAGTGCTATATCACGAACACCGGGACAGCAATGTCAAAATTGTTTGTGTCTGCCCACCGCCGGTGCGCACACCGCTGTTGGACCAGGCCAGGCAAACAGTCTGGCCAAAGGTTTTCGATCAGGGCGATCCTATCGAACCGGACGAGGTGCTTGCAGCGATTGATCTCGGACTGGACCGGGGGGAACTTTTTGTGTTTCCGGGAAAATCCACACGTACAATCTGGCGCATGCGTCGCTGGTTCCCCGATATGATCTGGAAAAACGTGCACAAGGTTGAGCAGGCGTGATCCGGTTACCCGCCCTCAACCCGGTAAACATGTAACACCAGATCAATCGTGATTGTCGCCTTGCCCTGGGAGATAAATGCTTCCTGACGATTCCGGGAGCTTGTATGGCGAAAAGGCGTCATGTCGATGAGGTCCGCGAGTGTTTCACTGTCCTCGATCCTGATCTCATAGGTGAGTACCTGTTCATCCGTCTGCTCGATGCCAACCGCAAATTCCGGCGGCTCAAATGTCCGGTTGCGTTCCTGCTGGTAAAGCGCGGTACGAACCTCGGCGAGGTGATCATTACCGCCATTAACCACAATAATCCTGCCTCCCGGTTTGACATGCTGGCCGAGGTCACTGAAGGCTGGACTGAAAGTAAGTAACAGGGCGTCGAGACAACCAGGCCCCAGCGGGAGCTTGCGGGCGTTAGCCACAAACCAGTTACCCAGCGGATAATTTTTAGCCGCGACCTTGATGGCTGCCTTCGAGATATCGAAGCCGACAATCGAGATCCCGCCATTTTTTTCCCGGAGCTGATTCAGGAAATAGCCAGTGCCACAGCCTGGATCACCAATCCAGGCATCGCCCAGGTCGGACGCGCCAATAACCTCTGCAATTTTTTGCACTGCGGGTGCGAACCAGCCACCCTGCAGCAGCCTGTTCCGGGCCTGTACCGCTCCCGCTGTGTCCCCGGGCAAGCCGGTGCTTTTCATATTGGCCGCCAGCAAATTCACATAGCCTTCGCTGGCACGATCGAAGCTATGGCCGGCCACACAAACGAGCTGTCTGGATGCATCTAGAAGTGGCGTTGCGCATATGGGGCAACGGAGAACATCGCTGACACTGGCGCTCAAGGTAGATGCTGGTTCAATAGTTGGCTCCCGCCAGGCGGATCACCCATCACTCTATTCAAGGGGTATATTTTGCCATTGCAGCAGGCTGTAGTTCGATTCTGCATCGAGATGATGCTCAAATACTCCCTCGACCCGGCCGCCGATCTCAACATCCTGTCGGGGATCGCCCAGCAGATTCCCCACCAGGCGCACAGCACCTGCGGCCGGCAAGGCTACCAGGACGATGAGATAAGGTCCCTGGCTTGCCAGCGCCGGATGCACTGGGTGCCAGACGCGCTCGTAGCTATAAATAACCCCGCTGGCCTTTGTCTCTTCAAAATCGAGCTCAAAACTGTGACAGTGATGGCAGATCCATTCGGGGCCCCATTGCCAGTTGCTGCAGTTAGCGCAACGCTGGATCAGCAGGCGATTGTCCTGCAAACCTTTCCAGAAAGGCGCGTCAAGATTATTAGCAACCGGACTGGGTAATCCGTCCTGCAGGTACGCACTCATAAGGTCGCCTCCGAGCCAAATATGCAGGCACTCACCGGCGTTACCATGGGCCCGGAAATGACCATGGAAATATCTGCCCCGCTAACCTGGTTGCTTGATTCACCCCATACTTGTCGGACGGCCTCGATATTCAAGCCAAGCCCGTGCATATAACATTCGGCCAGGTTACCACCACTTGTGTTCAGGGGTACGCGCCCTCGTGGAGCAGTCAGGTTTTCCAGTGTGAAGAAATCGTTACACTCCTCAGGAGTGCAAAATCCGTGCTCAACAATGCTCATCAGCACGCCGCCGGTAAAATTCTCGTAACTCTGCAGTACGTTAACTTCGCTTACGCCAACCCCTGCCATCTCAAAAAGCCTGGGTGCCAATGTTTTAAAAGCCGATGTCGCGTAGTCAGGCGCATTGTGGACCGGGGCACCTGCACGATGATGAGAGCCCGCGGCCGCACTTAACAGATAACACCCGGGATGATCGAATTCCTGTGCGCGCTCGGCAGAGACCAGAATGATCGCTGCAGCACCATCATTTTCCTGGCAGCAGTCGTAGAGATGGAAAGGTTCAACAATCCATCTGGATTCATCATATTGCTGTTCATCCAGAGGCCGTCCATACATGACTGCCCGGGGATTGTTCTGCGCGTGTTGATAGGACGCGAGAGAAATTGCACGTAACGCCGCCTGCTGAACCTGGTGATCATGCATAAATCGAGTAACTTTCATGGCAAACATTTGAGCTGGTGACATGAGTCCATACGGGACAGTGTGCGCGAACTCCCCGCTTATAGTATTGCGCCTTGGGCCCTGACCGAAGCGACCAAACTGCCCCTGTGCCAGTGCCCGGAAAACAACCACACACTCTGCCATGCCGGTCGCGATTGCTGCAACCGCATTACCGATTGCGCCGGACCCGCCGCCACCACCACCGCCCCATTGCATATTCGCAAAGCGTAAATCGTGGATGCCCAGTGCGGCAGCCAGCCTTGAGGCGTCGCTGCGATCGTTGCTGTAGGACGCAAATCCATCGATTTCCTGCGGTGAGATACCCGCACTGCGACAGGCACCTGTTATCGCTTCCAGCGCAAGCTTGAATTCGTCGTCGGGAGATTCACCCCGTTTGTAATAGGTCGTTTCGGCAACCCCGGCAACGACAGCGCGTCCGCGTAAGGTTCGCTCCGCGCTCAACCGTTTTCTACCTGCGCACGAACGTCATCATAATCGTGGTACCGCGACGGAATGGAAAACCCGAATACTCTTGCCGCGTTAAGCCCAAGAATTCGCGCGCGTTCCAGATCATCCAGTTTACCCATGGTCCGCTCGATCGCGGCAGCAGAATGCGGCCAGGTTCCTTCATGGTGAGGATAATCATTGGCCCACATAAAATTGTCCACGAGGCCGTGTTCACGGGCCAGATCCAGACCAGCCTTATCTTCCTGGAAGGTCGCAAAACCATTACGTTTGAAATACTCACTCGGTAACATCGCAAGTTTCGGACGAACGAACATATGATGTTTCCTGTAGGCTTCATCCATCGCCAGAATCGCCCAGGCCACCCAGCCGATGCCTGCCTCGACCGATCCGAACTTCAAGCCGGGGAACCGCTCCAGCACACCTGAAGCACATAGATTAGCAATGGGCTCCATCGTTGGCGCCAGCGAATGGACCGCGTAATTAATGACTGCCCCGCCATTACCCCGGGAGGTTCTTGGATCACGACCGGTGGAAACGTGAAAGGTCACTGGTAATCCTGTCTCATGAATGGTCGCCCAGAGCGGGTCAAATTCAGGCAAATTGTAGTTCAGGTCCTCGTGATTCGGCGCACCCCATACCGGTTTACACGGCAGGGCCAGACCGCGAAATCCTCGCATCGCAGACCGCTCAACCTCGGTAATCGCACCATTGATGTCAGCAGCCGCAATGCACGCCATCGGAGACAACACATCATTGACCTCTGCAAAAGTTTCCCATGCCCAGTCGTTATAGACTTTACACATCTCCTGACTGAATTTCGCATCAGGCGTCGCCCAGATGGTAAGCCCCTTGTTCGGGAAAAGTATTTCCGCATCCACCCCGTCCGCCGCCAGGTCAGCAATTCGCTCAGCAGGCGTATAACCGGACTTGTTCCGGAGCATGTCCTCACCGGAAAAGGCAATGTTACGAATTCGTACCGGTCGAAAACCCTCTGTCTTCTGGAACTTATCGCCCTTGGGATCAACCACAACCCCGGGAAGCCGCTCCCGATATTTTTTATCCATTCGTGTGGCCCACAAGTCTGAAGGCTCCTGAACGTGACCGTCGGTTGAAACCATAAAGAACTTGTTGGGTGAGTCTGGACGTGCAGATCTGATCCAGTTCGCTGAACCGGGTGTATCTAATCGCCAGGCATTTTGTTCATCGGGTGCGGGAATCGTGCTCATCGAGAAACTCCAGAAAGCAATTGCAATCAATATATCACCATCCCCCCGTTTGGTGCCATTGACGGTTGCCCGTGCCGGATCATCGTGGCAATCTCCCGCTACTGTCCTTTCCGTTGTCCCCCGGGGCGCAGGACCCAGATAATGTCCGGATTGAGAAACCTATGATTCTAATCTGTGGGGCCACAGGCCGTATTGGCCGGCAAGTCGTTCACAATCTGATCCCGGAAGGACACAAGGTCCGTGCCCTCGTTCGTGACCGGGAAAAGGCAACGGCGCGACTGCCGGGTCACACTGAACTTGTTGTCGGTGACATGGCAGACCCAGACGTTCTGGTCAGCGCCCTCGAAGGGGTTACTTCACTGTTGCTGGTGTCGCCCGTCAATCCTGAACAAGTCACCTTGCAAGGTAATGTGGTCAGGGCCGCAAGCAAGGCGGGTAGTCCGTACATTGTCAAAATTTCCGGTCTTGGAACAGCACAGGATTCAAACGTGGATTGCGGTCGGTGGCACGCGGAAACTGAACAGCAAATAGTCTTGTCAGGCTTGCCGTATACCTTTCTGCGCCCACTGTTTTTTATGCAGAACCTTGATTTTCAATTGACCACAGCCAAGAACGAGGGTGTGATACGCGCGGGTGTCGGCGATGCCCGAATTGCAATGATTGATGTGGCTGACATTGCGGATGTATGCGCTAAATTACTGGTTGAGGTTTCTCCCTGGATGAATGAGACGGTGACCCTGACGACTAACCGAAGCGTCAGCTACCCGGAGGTTGCCAGCCTGATGTCGAAGCATTTTGGGCGGGTGGTGATCTACTCGCCCCAGACACTGGATGCGATTAAGGCGAATCTCCGCACGAGCGGTCAACCGGACTGGCACATTAATATCCTGCTCCAGTTCAACCAGGCATTTCTTCAGGGACTCGGTGATGTTGCCAATTCCCGGGTTGCAGATTTACTGGGCAGACCTGCGCGAAGTCTCGAGGATTACCTGGCCCAAAGTTTTGATCAGTCTCCCGCAGTTACAGACAGCGATCCTTTTCCCAGCTAAGCCTGAAATCCAAACCGGTGAGCAGGTGTCGTGGATTTTTGCGTTCCGAGGCTAGTTTAATTCGTCCATGGCCTTTTTCTTCTCTTCGGTGTCCTTGTCCAGCATGCTCTGTATACCTTTCGCCTGCTCTATTAACTGCTGCTCTTTGGCCAGTGGATTATTCGCTTTTGGTTCTGCCTTCGCAGTTGTTGTTTCCACCGCAGCCTTGCTCTGTGGCGGTGGATTATCGTTTCCACAAGCTGCCAGCAAAACGCCCATCACAATAACGCCGATTCCTTTTATTATTCCGACCATCATTTTTCTCCTTTTGTTTGGCACTCTGAATTACTTTTTTAACCACCGGTAGTGGTATATCGATGCAACTGATAATCCTGCCGGACGACAGTAGATAATCATCTGGACTGCGACAATATTTTTTGTCTTGCCTGCGCGGGGCTGGCCAGCGGTGAACGCCGATAACGACCGACTTCATCTGCGTCATAGGCAACAAAGTCCGGACTCATTGATGCGTAACGCAACAGCAACCAGTTCATCAGTCCGGCCAGTTCTGCATCGTCCAACAGAGCCTGTGAGGCACCGGGAACGCGGACCAGATAAGCTCGTCCTTCAGGTGTCGCCGCAATAGTTCCGAGGGTCGTATCGAATGCCGGTACTTCCGGCGGCATACCCTGGCCATTTTGCTGATGGCATCCCATACAGTGAATCATGTAGTCGCTTTTCGGACTGGCGCCGAGATCCAGGGCAAACCCGCAAGCAATTCCGAGCACCAGCCATTTCATCAATCTTCATCAAGCCCGACGACAACGGCAGTTGAACAATGGTAGGCATTCGATTTCGTACCCACACACCAGTTGATGTCATTACTTTTCGGCGGGTAGTAAACCGGCCTGTCGCCTTCGTTGCGATTGCAAAAACATTTGCCGCATTCTGCCTTACCGCAACAGTCGTTGTAGGAGATAATGTATCGTTTACCGTCCACAGGATTTTCACAGGTACCGACCCAGGTAACGGGCGAGGGTTCTGCCCCGGGTGGACAACTGCTGGATGATCCTCCGCAGCAACTGCACAAATAGCCATCGATCGCACAGTACCGCCAGTAATCGCAACTTTGCGGGTCTCCAATTTCCGGAACCCGGACCGGCCCACTCGCCCGGGCTACTGGCAGTACCGGCACCAGCGCCGTTCCAACCAGTAGCTGGCCCAATCGGGTCAGCATGCTGCGGCGTGACATCTGGCGTGCGGAATGTCGCGTTGACTTTCCCACACGCTGGTCTATGCGGGACATGAAATCATTGCGTGACGGTTTTTTCATTGGCATTTTCACAAGGCAGTTTTTTCCGAGATTCCGAGATATTCCTGTAACGAGGCGACACCTATTTCATCGGCCTGGAGCAGGCTTTCGAGGTGTTCACGACTGTTCACGAGTCCGCGACCACGTAGCACCCCCTGTTCATTAATCAACACTGCGAACGGTAGTTTGTTGACACCCAACGCCAGTCCCAGCGGTTGAGACAGTACATAATCATACCCGCCCAGGTCCTGTTCTTTAGCATATTGCTGATGGGTCGCCACATCGTCGCCGTCACTCGCGAATATGAGTTTAATCTTGTCGTTTTCATGCTCAGCCAGGCTGCGCACCGCTGGCAACAACGATTTACAAATGGGGCAGGTCGGTGAAAGAAAGTATATGAAGGTCTTAATGGGCTGTTCACCGCCAATACGAATATTCCCACCAGCCAGCAATGGAGCATCAAGCGGCGTTACCAGTTCCCCAATTCTTGGCCCTTCCATCGGCATCAACGCACCCACCGGGGCTACCCGTTCATGCAACACCCCGATCTGTCGCGCAAGCGCAAGCACTGCTAACAGCAGGATAATCACCACAAACCATAGCAACAGATTGGAAATAATCAGTGCTGCACCCATCACGCCCACCACATTTTGGTTCGTGTGTTCGCTGCAATCAGCGAATTGATCGCGATATACGCGGTTGCAAGCGCACCAACGCACAGGAAAATCGACGCATAATCCAACCATACAAGGGATCGCCCCGTCCTCGGCAGAAGAGCGAGGCTGAGTATCCCAATCAGACCCAAATTGCGCAGCACAAGCCAGTAGCTGAGACCTTCCCCGCTCGAACCAAGACAGCCGCAATCCATCCAGACCCGACCGCGCAAGAGATTGATCCAGATCGCAAGGGTGTACAAAGAAAGCATCGCGAGTCCAATGACAACCCCGGCAAACGGATTACTCAGCACCAGTAAAATTGCGACAATCGCTTCCATCGGGATGATCATCCCGGATACCAGTGGCACCAATCGCGTTGGTACAATTCTGTATTCAGCCAGATTAAATTGAAAGGTTTCCCGGTTCAGTCTTTTCTCAGCTGCGCTAAGCGCGAACAGAAGCGCAAAGGCGCCCTGGACAACCACTAAAATGGTAGGATCCATCGTTAAAGGTTCATTACAAATGTGGGCGCGGATGCCAGCCCTTCGATACTTCGGATTTTCCTGCCCTTGCGAAGATCGTAAATATCCAGAGTTTCGCTTCCGATAAACAAAGTGTAGATCAGCGGATTTTCATCCTGACTGACTTCGATCGCCGATGCTATCTGCTCGAGTTTCTGTCGATGCAATAATCGCTGCGACGTCAGATCAAAAAGCCATACCTCTGTTCCGGGATCCTTGTGGGTATCGTCACCGCCTTCGTGCATCAACACCAGCAGGGAGTGGCTTGGCTGGTGATAAGCAATTGGCTGTAATCCGCCAGGTCGCCAACCTGCCATTTCAGCATCGAGGGTGAACAAGGGCTTGATCGCGATTTGTGCATCTCGTGACGCCGAAACCAGGAAAAGCTGGCCTTTAAAAGTCATGAAGATCCAACCGGCATCAGTTTTCACGGCCTTTTCCATCACCGGATCTTGTTCCATTTCGAAGAATTTTTCAGAATGCGTCCGCGACGCTTCCTTGCCAGTCTTGTCCAGGCTGATCAACTGCATGCGACCGTCACCACAGAGCTGCAGAAAATCACGTTTGCCCACGGGGTACACCAGCCCGCACCCGGCTGTGGCAATCTCGCCAATGAACGCTGCGCGTTTCAGATCAACCACGGAAACAGACATGGCTGGAGTGATGTTGTTGACCAGCATAAACCTGCCGTCACCTGAAATGCCTGAATAACTGCGGATCGGCGAACCGGAAGAATGTTTGGCCGGTATCATCACTTCCTGCTCGGAAGAGAGATTGCGGAAACTGTAACTGCTGACCACGTCGGTACGCTCGCCGCGGGTATGTCGGCTCAGGTACGTCTCAGCCACATGAAATTGTTTGTTGTGTCTGTCAATCTCCACATAGTTCGCACCATAGCCAAGCGAAATCTGGCCGTGTAAGGCGCCTGTGTCCGCATCATAGATCTCGGCCTTGTTCTCGAAATTCATTACCAGAATACCGTGTGGTCCCGCACCGTTGAATTCCTCAACTTTCAAAGTCTCGGTGGTAATATCCGCACGCAGGGGATGCATCACAAACAACAGACAAAACAGGAATAGTCGAAATGGCATGGGCGTTCCTATCGATGGCAGCACCGATACCATATCACGACGCTCAAACAACGTAAATTTCCACTCTAATAACAATTTTGACACCACTCGCCCGGCGAACTAACCTTGGCTCGCCGACCAACAGAGAATGGCAAAACTTAAACGCAACACTAACTGCAACACTTAACTGCAACACAGGACCGAACCATGGCACTTGAAATTACCAAAGATTCTATCGATCTCGGCATCGTTACCAAAGACGCTGCACCGTTAATTGCTTTTTATCAGGATACCCTGGGACTTGAGGCTGATGGCGAAATGGCCATGCCGGGTGGCGGTCATATGACGCGCCTGCGTTGCGGCACCACAACCGTCAAGATCGTTGTTAATGCCAAAGAACCCGGGGCTACCGCTCCCGCCGGTGGCATCGGTGGCGCCACCGGTTACCGGTACTTCACGATTTCCGTAAGTAATCTCGCAACTGCGACCGAGCAGTGCGCGAGCGCCGGTTACAAGGTTGTTGTACCGCCAACAGAAATTCGCAGCGGCATTACAATTTCGATGATCGAAGATCCTGACGGCAACTGGGTTGAGCTGCTGCAAATGGGCTAGACGACAGCTGGACCAATAACCTCACACCGGAAAATAACCAGAAGGATGAAACCATGGATTTTGACAATAAGGTCGTATTGATTACTGGTGCAGCGCGTGGCATCGGCGCCGGCATTGCCCGATGTTTCGCTGCCCAGGGGGCGCGCGTCATCGTCACTGATCTCGATCAGGACCTGATTGACAAGGGTGTGGCTGATATCAGCACAGAAGCCGGCATCGCTTCCGGCCAGGTGACCGGTGTCGTCGCAGATGCCGCCAACCAGGTAGATATGGCCAGCGCAGTTGCGACAATCATTGCCGATTGTGGCAGCCTCGATGTACTCGTCAACAATGCCGGTATCGGCGGGCCGACCACGGAATTCACCGAGATTTCGGCGTCCACGACAGCGCTGACGGGTATGACAGACGAGGAATGGGACCGACAGTTGATGTACAACCTGCGCACCGCCTTTTCCTCCGCTCATGCGGTCATTCCGGCACTGTCAAACGGAGGTAGCATTGTCAATATCGCCTCAATCGCTGCACTCGGCCCCACGGTTACCCTACCCGCTTATGGCGCTGCCAAGGCGGGGGTCGTGCATCTGACCCGAACGCTCGCCATCGAACTTGCACCCAGGCAAATTCGCGTCAACTGTATCTGCCCCGGCCTCCTGTGGACGCGTGCCTGGGAACTGCTGACAAGCCAGATGAAAATCAACCAGCCGGAACTTGCCAATATGACCAACCGGCAGGTGTTTGAATCTGTGGTTGAAAACATCACACCCTTAGGCGGCGAACAGACACCAGAGGATATTGGTAACCTGGCGGTATTTTATGCGAGCGAGAAAGCGCGAATGATTACCGGGCAGATCGTTGCTGTGGATGGCGGGATTTCGGTTAAATAGTGACGCGGACGAAACCGCGTTTACCGCCCGCTATTCCGACATCTCCACAAAGCCGCCCCGGTTTGGCATTTTGATTCCCGCCAGGTTCTTGGCGTTAAGTACCTCCGGCAGTCCAACAATACCATTAAGCCTCAGGACATAGCCGGTAACTGCGTACACCTGGTCCGGATCAAGGGATTTTTGCTCATCGTAGGGCATCGCACGCCAGATGTAGTCGAACAATGTGGTGGCATAGGGCCAGTAGCTACCGACCGTTTTAAGCGGGCGCGGACCCGATAGGCTACCCCTGCCGCCTGCCAGCTGATTACCGGGCTGCTCACCTTTCATTCCATGGCAGGCTGCGCACCGGGTCTCGTAGAGTACTTTGCCGGCTGCGACACTGCCACTACCTTCAGGCAGATTAGAACCGTCTACTGAAATGATAGTTCCCTTAAATTCGGTCAATGGCTCGCCCAGCCCCGGCTTCAATCCGTGTCCTATGCTGTCCGCCTGGACTAACGCAGGAACCAGCGCAAATACCCACACCAACAAGCGCCACCAGTAACCCTGCTCACGACTAGACATAAACATTGCTGACCTCGCCTGACTTGCCGACTCGCCAGCTCTGGTATCCGTTGTAATGATAAATCACCGCACTTGAGTATCGGGCAAGCGCCGCTTCCCGCGTCGGCTGGATATTGCCCCGATCATCGAACGCCCGGCTCAACAGAACAGCACTTTGCCCCTGCCAGTGCCAGGGTATCCTGAACCGCGTGAGTGCCAGTGGTCTGGCGTCAGACTGAAGAGCTGCCGTCACCCAGTTTTTTCCACCATCGGCGCTCACCTCAACTTTCGCTATTGTTCCGGCCCCTGACCAGGCGATACCACTGACGTCGTAGACACCGTGTTCCGGTAGTCGCATTCTCCCGGAAGGGGATGTAATGACCGACTTGACCTCCATTTGCAGGGTAAACATCTCTGCCTGACCATCTTGTAAAAGGTCCGTGTACTTGCTGGTTTCATCCCGGGTGTAGCCTGGTTTTGCCTGAACCTTGATGGTCTGCAGCCATTTGACGCTGATATTGCCTTCACAGCCTGGCACAAACAGCCGGACCGGAAACCCCTGGGCAGGTTGAAGCGGCTCTCCATTCTGATAAAGCGCGACGAGAACATTATCAAGTGCCCGTGATAACGGGACACTCCGCGTTAAGCCTGCCGCATCCGCACCTTCAGCAACGATCCATTCGGCATCGGCGGTCACACCAGCTTCATCCAGGAGATAGTGCAGCGGGATACCAGTCCATTCCGAACCGGAGACCAGCCCATTTAGTTCGCCAGCGGTCTGATTCTGTGGTTCCGCCAGCGTGTTGCGGTAGCTGTTACCAGAGCATTCCAGAAAATACAGATGTGTCTCCTGCGGGTACCGCAGCAGGTCTGCGTAGCTGAACCGCAACGGCTGCCTCACCGCGCCATGGACGGTAAGACGATGCTTGTCCGGATCAATATCCGGAATGCCGCTATGATGACGCTCAAAATGCAATCGTGACGGTGTGATGGTTCCATTCAGGTGTTGCAACGGACTGGATGAAGAACCCGCACCTGGACCAAAGGCATGCGCACCGACTTGCTCGCGCGCAAGACTGACATAACGAGATGATTCGCCACTGCCGCTCATTGGTTGCCCAGGCCCGGTCATCCATGGCTCACGCGCCATGACGGGTGTAGCGGAACCCGCGATGAGTCCGATCGAGCCGGCTTTGAGCAGATCGCGGCGATGTATCAAGCCATTCGTCATGGAATGCATTCCTTTATGCTGCTCTTAATACCGCGGGGCATGTTTTTCAATTCCGGTATTTCAGTGAATACGCACACCGAATCAATCCTCACGTGGCTGGTCAAGGTATTCGCTGAGTCCATATCCGATTCGCTCGCCGTCCAGGGTATATTCAGTCATACCTTCACCCACATGGGTGTTCTGTCCGCTACGCCGATTCCTGAGCGGAATAAATCCCATCACCCTGCCCTCCAATACCCGTTTTCGACCGTCTTCCAGTTGGAGTTCCGCGTGCAGGTTGCTGTGGTAATTGGAACCAGGCTCGTAAGTCGTCTTGAGTTTCGTACTGGTGATTCGTACCAGTTCCTGGCCTTCATGGAACAGACCGCCGCCTTCACCCTGATCGTTGGTTCTGACAATCATCCCCAGGTCATCACCGAAATTGCCTGTGATCCATCGATAGGAAGGCGTCGCCTGCCAGTATCGAGGTCCCCAGGAATGATCCCGCAACCCATGGCCCGAGAACGAAATCGCATCGCCCTCGCCCATCCTGATGGTGCCAGTCACCCGCATGTGCTGCTCCGAATGTGAGCGCGCAAACTGATTGTCATCCTCAGGATCGCCAACATGACCATAGAGCGGACCAACAGCCTCATGGGTCAGCTCGATGGCGAGCGGTTGTTTTGGATTCTCCCTGAAGGCCGTACCAGGATCGCTCATGGACCTTGGATCTGCCAGAAACAGTGCCTCACCTGCATAGATCGTCCGAATTGTTTCAGCAGGTTTGACTACATCGATTTTGAGACCGCCCGCATCCCAACCGTGATTGTCACTGATTGAAGGTTTCGCGTAGTTGAACATCGCAGAACCGTCCGGATTCCAGACAATCACCGTCATCTCTGCATAACCCTCATTGGCACGATTGCCGATGCGGACAAACCCTCCGCGATTCTGCGCCTTGTCGAAGAAATTGAAGTACACAGACTCATTGAAGTTCTCTTCCGGGCCCAACTCATGGGTGTAATCGTCCTCGGCGCTCAAATTTCCTACGATCCTGATCATCTGCCGCTCCTGTTCCGCTTTTTAATAGATAGCCTCATTCTGACATATTTCCGCGCCATGCCATCAACCAGAGAAATGGAACGACAAAACAACCGTGAGTAAAGGTTGGCATCTACCCGGTATTACTGTACAAAAAGCCCCGTCCGCTGCAAACCGATGCGCAGCAAACTATATTAAGGAGGCCCTCATGTCCGAGGCGCAAAAAGATACCCAGGATCAAGCCGAGTTTCGCAGTCAGTGCCAGGAATGGCTCGAGAAGAACCACCCAGGCAGGCCTGATGTCAAAATTCCTCAGGGCGCGCTGGAACTCAGCGATCCAAAGGCACTTGGCTGGTTGCAAAAATGGCAGAAATCCGCGTACGACGCAGGCCTTATTGGTTGCGACTACCCCGTGGAAGTTGGCGGCGGCGGCAAGACTGACTGCCAGGCAATTGCCAATCAGGAAATGCAACGTGCCAAAACACCCTATCTGCCAAACATTATTGGCATGGGCATGGCTGCGCCAACGATCTTTTTCCATGCCAGAGACGATGTAAAGGCAGAACTGCTACCGGGGCTTTTATCGGGGGAAGAAATCTGGTGCCAGGGCTTCAGTGAACCCGGCGCTGGCTCTGATCTCGCCAATCAGCAGACATTTGCAGAACGCGACGGTGACAACTGGGTGATCAACGGCCACAAGGTCTGGACCTCACTAGCGCACTTCGCCAGTTGGATGATCCTCCTGTGCCGAACCGACAAAGCTGACAAATACAATGGTCTTTCCTACTTTGTCGTGCCCATCAAATCAGCCCTGGGTAACGGCGTTACTGTCCGGCCGCTGATCAAAATGACAGGCGAAACCGGTTTCAACGAGGTCCTGTTTGAAAACCTGGTCGTGCCGGACCGCTACCGGCTTGATGAAGTGGGTGCAGGATGGAAAGTTGCGATGACAACCCTTTCCCATGAACGCGGTGCGGGTCCTCTGGTCACGCCATCGTCCGGTGGCATGACCGTGGAACAAGGAGAAGGCGTGTCCACGGGTAGTGTCGCCTCGTTGATTGAGCTCGCAAAAAGGCAGCAGCGAGATGGGAAGCCTGCTGCTGATGACGCCGTCATCCGGGATGAACTCATGAAACTCGCTATTCGTCAGGAGGCGATGCGTCAAAATAGTCGTCGTGCAGCCGTCCCTGCCCTGGTGGATCACCCAGCGCGCATTCCCCTGCAGGGAAAACTCGTCGCCACCGAATTTAATCAGGACCTGTCCGAACTCAGCTACCAGATCGAGGGGGCAGCCAGTTCACTTGGCGTGACCGACCCGCAAGCCGCGGCCGGTGGCCAATGGCAACTCGCTTATATGAACAGCTTCGGCGTCACCATTGCCGCAGGAGCAAACGAGGTTCAACGCAATATTCTGGGCGAGCGTGTGCTCGGCATGCCCAAGTCAAAATAAGGAGACAATTCAATGGCAGAGACCCTCAAAAATTTTGGATTTGGCGAAGACGAAACAATGTTGCGCGATTCAGCGGCCAAATTTTTCGCGGACCACTGTTCCGCTGACAAGATCCATGCACTTGTTGCAGCGGACCATCACATCGATCGCGAAAACCAATGTCACTGGGACCAGTCCCTGTGGCAACAGATTGTCGAGCTAGGCTGGACCGCCGTCTGTGTCCCCGAGGCTGCAGGCGGAATCGGTATGCCAGTCGTTGCCGCCGTTGCTCTGGCCGAGCAGGTCGGAAAAGCCGCCTTCCCGTCGCCACTCCTGGCGACATTCAACGCGACCTTAGTACTGAATGCCTGCTCATCGGATGCTGCAACTAAAGCACTCATCGACATCGCCGCTGGAAAAGCCACGACACTCGCGGTGACAAACCAGCAAGGCAGCTGGAACTCCAGTGACACGGATGTCCAGGTCAGCGATGGCAAACTAACAGGCACTGCATATTTCGTTCAGGAGGCTCGGAAGTGTGATCAACTGGTTGTCAGCGCAAAGACCACCGAAGGCGTCGGTCTCTATTTGGTGGATACCGCGGCCACAGGTGTCGAAGTCGTACCAGATGCCATCATCGACCTGACGCGCGATCAGGCCCACGTCGCTTTCAGCGGCGTTACCGCGATTGAACTGGCCAGGCCGGGAACCGGTAACAAAGCGATTGATACTGCACTGCCTGCTATTCTGAGCATCCTCTCGGCTGATATGGTCGGCGCAGGCGAGTGGTTGCTGCAAACTACTGTCGAGTACGCGAAAACCCGAATCCAGTTTGATCGACCTCTGGGCTTCTTCCAGGCCGTCAAACATCCACTGGTCAACGTCATGCTGGATATCGATCGCGCCAAGTCGCTCGCCTACAGTGCTGCCTGCGCAGTCGATACGGGTGATGAAGAAGCAGAAAAACTGGCGCGAATGGCCAAATCGCAGGCTGGTGACATGGCAGTATTTTCAGCCAGCCGTGCGGTGCAGTTTCATGGCGGGATCGGCTTTACCTGGGAATGTTTCGTGCATCTGTTCTTCAAACGGCAGATGCACAGCCAGGTTCTGTTTGGGGACGCGCGTTATCACCGCTCGCGACTCGCCGACCTGATGATCGGCAAAGCGGCCTGAGCAGACCTCACGAGGTACCGCCGGAACCTGCTAACCTGCTTTCTCGATCGTAATGACTATCGACCTTTGAAGGAAGGTGGCAATTTCTTTACGAACGACTGGGCCGCCTCTTTGTGATCGTCAGTCATAAAACAACGCATCATATGCATTGCTTCCAGGTCGAACACATCACTTAAGGAAGATGACTCCGCTGCATTCAGGTTCTTTTTCATGTAACCAATCGCAACTGTTGGCAGTGAACCCAGATATTGTGCGTATGCGTGGGCTTCTTCCGCGAAGGTATCAGCGCTGGCAACCTTGCTGACGAGACCCATGTCGAACGCTTGTTGCCCGGTGATTACTTCTGCTGTGAAATACAATTCTCGTGCCTTGGCGGCACCCACCAGTTGAGGAAGAAAATAAGACCCGCCGTAATCACCAGATGCACCGATTTTTGAAAAGGCCGTTGTAATCTTGGCGGTGTCTAACGCAAACCTTAAGTCGCAAGCCAGTGCCAGTGAAAGCCCGGCCCCGGCAGCAGGACCAGGAATGATGGCGAGGGTTGGCTTGGGCATTTCATGCAACAGGCGGCTCAATTCCATACCGGTTCGTAATCCCTGTACTCGTTGCTCCAGACTTACTGGCTCGTTTCGGCTGGAACCACTCTCGGAATCACTTGTATCCGCCGCAAAACCCTTCACGTCTCCACCGGAGCAGAATGCCCCACCGGCACCTGTCAGTACGACCGCGCGCACGCTGGGGTCTGCCGCTACCCTGGGAATCGCCTCGTTCAGGCCGGCCATCATAGAGCCGCTCATGGCGTTGCGCGCCTCAGGACGGTTCATGGTCAGGGTACAAACCCCATTTTCGTGTGATTCCAGTAAATGCTCGGACATAGGTTAACCTGCCTTGAAGTCTTCAGTTAAGAAAGTGTAAATCCATCTGCGTAGCGGGACATGTCATGTTGATCAACGATTTCCCTTCATGCATAGTCTCGTATTCATAGTCTCGTATATATAGTCTCGTACAGATGAAAGCGTGCAAGCCGCAATAGTATGGGAAATTCAGGTATTAGCCAAATCGCTTCGATGAGTATCCCGAGTGCACTACCGTAACGTGACAACCCAGGTGTTTGATCGGGTTTTACAGGCCTATTGCGTCTCAGATGAGCACGATTATCTCGAATCCAGGTTTCTGGATAAGAATGATCGAGTGATTGCAAAAGTTTTGCGCCATCTTGACGAGGATGAGGAACTGTTACCGGAGGCAGATCTGCTGGTTGCGGAGTACTTAATCAGTTCGGATGTCGGGTCCAGGGCTGAAGCAATTAAGAACACGTGAAAAAGAAGACCACCTTAGCCACATCCCGGCACATAAATTCATCACTACCGTTGCTCCCTTCCGGGCCTGGCGGGGTTCGCAACTCTTTATTGCGAGAGGACCAAGGTGGAACTCGCATTGTACCCAGCTACTCTCGGGCAAACAACCACCAGATCAGGCATCAGCCAAACTGTTAACCCAGTGTTCTTCGGTCAGAATACGCAATGGTACACCTTGCGTCTTCAACTCTACTGCCTTCTCGATACTGCGCCCAAAGGTCGTATGAATCCAGTCGGGACTGCACAACTCACCGATGACCAGATAGTCGGTTTCTTTCCCCGGCGTCTGTACCAGATGACCACCCAATTCTGCAATGGTTTCCTCGCAGTCCAGCATTGAGCCAAACACAAAACGACCGGTAAGACAGAAAGTCTTGTCGGTAAACTCAATGGCAGGCGCAGGCTTGTCCACCGGCAGTGTTGTCGGCCGATTGGTTTCCTGAAACTGCTGCGATTCACCAGTCAGATCACGTAATGTCTCCATCAACTCCTGTTGTTCATCAAGGCTAAGCACACCGTCCTTAAGCATTTCTGTGAGCCGCGCGTAGAGCACATTCACGGGCCATTTATCGGCAATCTCCCGATGGTTCTCTATCCACTGGCCGAGGAAAATCGCTTCACTTTCATCCACCATGCCGTCGGCGATCACACCTCGACTGATGCCGATGAGTTCATCAATCAGTCGATCCTGTACACGGCTGGCATTCTTCGAGCGGGATGCCTTGCTCATTATGAACTCCTCGTTATCATTAATCGGCTGCTTCGACAGGCTGTAGCTCCTGACGCGAGTCGGCTCGAATCGATCGGCGTGCACACTGCAGCCAGTCAGTATTTTCCACCAGGCGTCGCTTCAATATCGTTTCTGGTTCGAACTCAAACCGGCAGTTAAACGCGACGAGTTCGATATCCGGTGTCAGTTGAATCTCCAGACGGGTGTGGCTAAATTCCGCGATCCAATAAATCCCCAGCACCGCGTACTCGCACCAGAAGCGCGAATAACCATCGAAACCTGTCTCCCCCGGTCCTTCACCCTTATCCCACTCGAACACCTCAATACGCAGTGCCTGCCACTGCGCACCTAGCAACATTTCCGCAGTAACCTCTCTCAACGGCCGGTCCAGTCTCGAACAAAGTCCTGAACGGGTAACTGGTTTGGCTTGCGTGCGTTACCTTCCACTTCGCCAAGATAAACAAAGCCAACGACTCGTTCATCAGGCGCAAGGTCCAGCCCCTCGTTGACAATCTGGTTATACGCCATGCTGCCGGTCCGCCAGATCGCACCCAGCCCCTGCGCATAAGCCGCCAGTAATATATTTTGAACGGCGGCACCGGTCGCCAGAAGCTGCTCGATTTCCGGGACTTTTGGATGCTCGACAATGCGCGCAACTGCCACCAGGATGAGTGGTGCGCGGAGTGGCTTCACCTTGGTTTTTTCCAGATCCCCCGAACTGATCGAAGGATCAGCCGTTAACCGTGCCCTGGCAAAAAGAGAGCCGAGCGTTTCCCTGGCATTCCCTGCGATTTTCAAAAAACGAAACGGCTTCAACTGGGCGTGATCAGGTGCTCGCATAGCCGCTTTGAGAATATTTTCCAGTTGGACATCATCAACAGAACCTGTCAGCCTCGCTGACGATACCCTCGAATGTAACAATTCCAGTGCGTCCAAGATAATCCAGACCAATAGTTATCATGCCGCTACCATACGCGATTCCCTGACCCGATAAAACCAGGCTGCAAAAAACCGCCCACACATTTAACATCGGGTATTGCTAAACTCAGGTTTTGTTCAAGATCTCTAAAAATCATGATCAAGGATCGACGTCCCTACTACGTAAAGCGTTTCGCAGGCCATCTGGAGCGCTGGTACACAAATCATTTCGTCGCGCCCCAAATGGCGGCCCTGGGGTCCGGTCATAACATCATGAAGCCGTGGAATATCCGGATTAATGGCGGACACATACGGGTCGGTGACAACCTGCACGTGGTCACGACCTCGGATCGAACCGTTTCACTGTCTACCTGGGCTTTTGAAGCGCACCAGGGGCATATCGACATTGGTAACAATGTGCTGCTTTGTCCTGGCGTCCGACTGGATTGCGCAACTTCGATTAGTATCGGAGACAACTGCATGTTCGCCGCCGGCAGCTACGTAACGGACGCCGACTGGCACGACATTTATGATCGAACGAGACCGGTAGGTAATACCCGTGAAGTGAACCTGGCAGAGAATGTCTGGATTGGGGACGGTGCCATCGTCTGCAAAGGTGTTTCCATCGGTGAAAATTCAATCATTGGCGCGGGATCAATCGTGACCTCAAATATTCCCGCTAACGTGATTGCAGCCGGTAATCCAGCCAGGGTCATCAAACCGCTTGCGCACGACCGGGAACTCATCACACGTGCGACCTTGTTTAAGGACACCACCGCACTCAACCGGGACATGGCTGCACTGGAACGTTATCTCCTGCAACCAAACTCCACGCTCAATTGGCTACGTACATTGCTGGCGCCTCGTCGGGGCGATTGAAGTGCTTTTTTGCTACAATGCCGAGGGCATCCATCGTAGCGACTAATTAGCATGAAAAGTGTCGATTGCCACGAGCGTGTCAGCGAGATCTGCAAGTCCTTTGTTGATACACCCGGTGGATTACTACCGGCCCTGTGGGCAATCCAGAACGCCTACGGATACCTGGCGCCAGAATGGACGCAAACCATTGCCGACGATTTCAATCTGTCCGCAGCCGAGGTTTATGGCGTCATCAGTTTTTACAAGGCGCTGAAAACCTGCCAGCCCGCAAAGCACCAGATAGCCATCTGTCGCGCTGAGGCCTGCCAGTCCATGGGTGGCAGAAACCTTGAGAAAACAGCCGTTAAGTGCCTGTCGATTGAGTTTGATTCCAGCGATCGGCAATTTGATCTCGAATCAGTTTATTGCCTCGGACTTTGTGCGGCCGCACCGGCAATGATGGTGGACGGCAGGTTGTACGGACGTGTCACCGAGCAGCAATTACTGTCAACCCTTGAACGGCTGCAGCAGGAATGACCACCAGCATCTACATCTCTCAGGACTCAATCAGTCTCGCACTCGGTGCAGATGAGACCGTACAGGCGATAGCAACTGCCGCCGTCAAAGTCGGTGAGCCCATCAGGATCATTCGAACCGGATCTCGTGGGATGGCATGGCTCGAACCCTATGTCGAGGTGCTCACCCCCAATGGACGTATCGGTTATGGCCCAGTGACCGAGACCATGGTGGATGAACTTATCGATACTGGCTTGTTAAAAGGAAACACCGAACACCCGCTCTGCCAGGGTTTAACCGAACAGATACCGTATTTCAAATCCCAGCAACGCCTTACCTTCGCAAGGGTAGGCGTGATCGATCCTTTGTCCATCGAACATTATGAGTCCGAGGGCGGATTGCAGGGTCTGGATCGGGCACTCTGCCTGAGCGCGCAGCAAATTATAGATGAGATAAAGGCGTCGGGACTTCGCGGGCGGGGCGGCGCGGCGTTTCCAACAGGCATCAAATGGCAAACTGTGCTGGATGCGTCTGTTTCAGGATCAGACAAAAACAAGTACATCGTTTGCAACGCCGATGAGGGTGATAGCGGAACCTTCGCCGACCGTATGCTCATGGAAGGCGATCCATTCTCACTGATTGAAGGCATGGTCATCGCCGGTCTTGGCGTGGGCGCGACCCACGGATACATTTACCTGCGTTCTGAATATCCTCATACCGCGGAGGTACTGACCAGGGCGATTGAACTCGCATACCAACAGCAACTGCTCGGCGAGGCAATACGGGCAAGCGCACACGCATTCCACCTGCACCTTCGTATCGGCGCTGGCGCCTATATATGTGGAGAGGAAACTTCAATGCTCGACAGTCTCGAAGGCAAGCGAGGAATGGTAAGGGTAAAACCCCCTTTGCCTGCCATAAATGGCTTGTTCGGGGAGCCGACGGTGGTTAACAACGTTATTACGCTCGCGACAGTTCCAATGATCCTGCAGCAAGGTGCGGAACACTACCAACAGTTCGGACAAGGAGAATCAAGAGGAACACTGGCAATCCAGCTCAGTGGGAACGTAGCTCAGGCAGGCCTGGTGGAACTCGCATTTGGTATAACGATTGACGAATTAGTTCGGACCTACGGCAAGGGTTCGGCGACCGGCCGCCCACTTCGGGCAATCCAGATTGGCGGTCCATTAGGCGCGTATTTACCGTCCAGCCTCTGGCAGACCAGTCTGGATTATGAATCGATGGCCAGTGTCGGCGCAATGCTCGGGCATGGTGGACTCGTTTGCTTTGACGACACCGTTGATATGGCCGAGCAGGCAGAATTTTCAATGCGCTTCTGCGCGGCAGAGTCCTGCGGGAAATGCACACCCTGTCGAATCGGTTCGGTGCGAGGCGCCGAGACGATTGCAAAAATTCGCCGCAACGAGTCCCGAAAGGATAACCTTGTGTTACTGGAAGATCTCTGCGAAACAATGGTGGCAGGCTCATTGTGCGCTATGGGATCCTTAACGCCATCTCCAGTACGCAGTGCGGTCCAGCATTTCCGTCAGGACTTCGGGGATGTCAACGATGATCAAATGTCAGGAGCCGACATCGATGCTTAAATTTTTTGACCCCCGAGCCGGGCAAATCGAGCGCGATTCAGGTACCCCCCCGGTTACCAGCAGCAAGGACATAACACTTCGCATCGACGGCAGACAAGTCACAGTTCCGGAAGGCACATCCGTCATGCGGGCAGCGGCAATCGCAGGTACCAACATACCGAAACTCTGTGCAACTGACAGTCTCGATGCTTTCGGATCCTGCCGATTGTGCCTGGTCGAGATCGAAGGAGTTTCTGGTAAGCCCGCATCCTGCACCACACCTGTCAGCCAGGATATGGTTGTTCACACCGAAACGCCTGTACTTCAGAAGCTACGACGCAACGTGATGGAATTGTATATTTCTGATCACCCGCTGGACTGTCTGACTTGTCCCGCAAACGGAGACTGCGAACTTCAGGACATGGCCGGTGCTGTTGGCTTGCGTCACGTGCGCTATGGATTGCAGGGAGAAAATCATCAGCAACTGGCGACTGATAACAGCAATCCCTATTTCAACTTTGACCCAACGCGATGCATTGTCTGCTCACGGTGCGTGCGTGCCTGCGATGAGATCCAGGGGACATTTGCGCTCACCATCGAAGGCAGGGGATTCGAATCGAAAGTGGCTGCAGGTCAGGGGCAGGACTTCATGTCATCTGATTGTGTATCCTGCGGCGCCTGTATTCAGGCGTGTCCAACAGCCACCCTGACCGAAAAATCGGTGATCGCGATCGGGCAACCGGAAAGTGCAACGATTACTACCTGTGCTTATTGTGGAGTTGGCTGTTCATTCAAAGTCGAGGTGCGCGGTGAACAGGTAGTCCGCATGGTGCCCTATAAAGGAGGTGATGCCAATCAGGGTCACAGTTGCGTAAAGGGCCGATTCGCATTTGGCTACGCGACTCACAACGACCGGATTACCCGGCCCATGATACGAGATCAGATCTCTGACGATTGGAAAGTCGTCGGCTGGACGCAGGCAATAGATCATGCCGCCACCCGGCTGAAAACCATTCAGGCCAAATATGGAATTGACAGCATTGGCGGGATCACTTCTTCACGATGCACCAATGAGGAAACCTACCTTGTACAAAAAATGGTGCGGGCTGGTTTCGGCTCCAACAATGTGGATACCTGCGCTCGCGTTTGCCATTCACCTACTGGTTTCGGTTTGAAATCAACGTTAGGAGAATCTGCAGGCACTCAAACCTTCGAGTCAGTTCAGCATGCCGACGTTATCATGGTCATGGGCGCCAACCCGACCCAGGCACATCCGGTTTTCGCCGCACAACTGAAACAACGACTGCGCGCAGGTGCAAAACTGATCGTCGCGGACCCCAGGAGCATCGAACTGGTGCGCACGCCACATGTGCAGGCAAGTTTCTATTTACCGCTCAAACCAGGAACCAATGTGGCCTTTATCAATGCGATGGCGCATGTGGTTGTGACCTCAGGATTAATTGATGAACCTTTCGTTTCAGCACGCTGTGACCCGGATGCATTCGCGATCTGGCGGCGATTTATCGCCGAGCCTCGCCACTCTCCCGAGCAATCCGAATCAGTTACCGGCATCCCTGCCGCAGATCTACGTGCCGCAGCGATGTTATTTGCCGAGGCCGGCAACGCGGCAATTTATTACGGTCTTGGCGTGACCGAACACAGCCAGGGCTCAACAGCGGTCATGGGAATTGCTAACTTATCTCTGGCTACCGGCAACATTGGCCGGCCCGGTGTCGGCGTCAATCCCTTGCGCGGGCAAAACAATGTCCAGGGTTCATGCGACATGGGTTCCTTTCCCCATGAATTCCCCGGTTACCGTCATGTTTCCGACGAGCCAACCCGGGTGATGTTTGAACAGGCATGGGGGGTGACGCTCGATGAGCGACCAGGCATGCGTATTCCCAACATGTTCGATTCTGCATTAAGCGGCCAATTCAAGGGACTTTATTGCCAGGGGGAAGACATTGCCCAGTCCGATCCAAACACACAGCATGTTCAGGCCGCACTTGAAGCGCTGGACTGTCTGATTGTTCAGGACATATTTCTGAACGAAACCGCAAAATACGCCCATGTATTTCTTCCAGGCGCGACCTTTCTCGAAAAAGACGGTACCTTCACCAACGCCGAACGAAGAATCAACCGGGTTCGCAAGGTAATTACCCCACTTTCCGGTAAGGCCGACTGGCAAGTCACCATGGCCCTTAGCAATGCCATGGGTTATCCGATGAACTACTCACATCCCGGCGAGATCATGGATGAAATTGCCCGCCTGACTCCGACCTTCGCCGGTGTCAGTTACACAAAACTGGACCAGTTGGGCAGTATTCAATGGCCTTGCAATAATGCCTTCCCTGCGGGCACTCCGGTCATGCACGAGACAAGTTTTCCAATTGGTAAGGCACGCTTTGCGATCACAGAATATATCGCCACTACGGAGCGCGCCACCCGTACTTACCCGCTGCTGCTGACAACCGGCCGAGTGCTGAGTCAGTACAACGTGGGCGCGCAGACCCGGCGCACCAGAAACAATCTGTGGCACCCCGAAGACCTGTTGGAGATCCACCCGCACGATGCCGAAGAGCGCGGTATCGACGATCAGGACTGGCTGGGCATTACCAGTCGTGCTGGTACAACCGTGCTGCGGGCAGTAATTTCTGACGGTGTTCAGCCTGGCGTTGTGTACACCACCTTTCATCATCCATTCAGTGGTGCCAATGTCATCACCACGGACAATTCAGACTGGGCAACTAACTGTCCCGAGTACAAGGTCACCGCGGTACAGGTCGAAAAAGTTTCATCACCTTCCGAGTGGCAGTCACGTTACGCTCACTTTAGCGAGCAACAGGAAACCCATCTCGATCATGCCATTGAAGACAACTAAGCCGGATGAACCGGTCGCCAGGGTCACCGTTTCACGATGGCGAGATAACGAGTTTACCTGGTCGCAGGATGATATTGCGGGTGAATCAGCTATCGCACTAGTGTACAACGATATATCGCACGCGGTGATGATGGCTACCGCGTTGGACCTCGAAGATTTTGCTCTGGGCTTCAGTCTGGGCGAGCAGATCATTGAATCAAAACAAGATCTTCGCAGTATTGACCTGCAATACACTGATCGTGGCATCGAGATACAAATGAGTATTCCTGCTGGCCAGTTCCATGCGCTCAAACTTAAGAAGCGTAGTCTGGCCGGTGTCTCGGGTTGCGGAATTTGCGGTAAAGAATCACTGACAATGCTGAACGTCGATCCACCCCCGGTGACAAGTGAGGCACGCATTACCGCCAGCACGCTAGTCGATGCCATGACCATCTTCAACTACAAGCAGGTGTTGCGAGCTGCCACCGGCAGCCATCACGGAGCGGCCTGGTGCCGTGCCGATGGCAGTATCATCCGACTCCGGGAGGATATAGGCAGGCACAATGCAGTCGATAAATTGCTGGGTGCCAACGCCCGGGCGGATGAGCATCCGGATAACGGTTTTATGATTCTGTCCAGCAGGATCAGTTTCGAAATCGTACAGAAAGCAGCACGCGGTAATATCGCTGTGATCGTCGCCGCATCGGCCCCTACTTCGTACGCAATCAGTCAGGCTGAGCGCGCCAATATCACGCTGGTGGGTTTCGTCCGTGAGAACCGTTTCAACGTGTACAGCCACGCTGACCGCATTGAGGCGAATCCGTGAGCGGACCGGATACGCAATTGCGCCACCTTGTGCAGATGGCCAACGATATCGCCGCCAACATCAGCCCGGGCAAGTCCGAGGCAGACGCTACTTCTGCTGTCGCTGCGCATATCAGGCGTTTCTGGTCCCCCGGTATGCAATCCTTGCTGGTTGCAAACAGGGAAACCGCCACGGAACTGTGCCCTGTCGCCCGGGCCGCCCTCGACGGGATTATCCCGCCGACACGCTAGGCCCTGGTGCTTTTTATCCCGACGCGCACCAAAATTCTGATGTTGGCAAGCTTCTTGCGATATTCCATGCATAGCGCAGTGAATGCGAAAAAAACAGGCTATACAACGGCCATACCAACACACCGGTGACCGAAATTGTCAGTTAGTACGCACATTTTACAAAACGAGGCAGGTATGAGAGCAGAACTGGAAATGACAAACGCAGAAACTTTCCCGATCAGCGGCACGGGATTGCATGATCTCGTGCAATTTCAATCGTCTGAAATCATCGGAGAACTTAAGGAACCTGTTGATCACGCACTGGCAAATATGAAACGCCTGAATGACCGATTTGCCGAAATCGTTGCACGAATCTCAGATGACTCACCCGAGTCACATCGTCTGCTCGCCGATTCCCTGCACCTGATCGACGAGACGACCCTGGGGCTCACGCTGATCTCACAAATTACCTCACAGCTTGGACCAGACGCAGCCAGTCAAGTGATACCCTGGCAGAAGGTCGACCTGAACAGCGTCATCATGCTGACCGTAACCAGCATGGACGACCAGCTTAGCGAAGCCTGTGAGGTCGACCTTAATCTGACAGATCTGCCCGAGGTAGAATGTGACGCCGGTGCTATACAATGGGTGCTTGAGAGCATCATATTTTTTCTTAACCAGCACATTGGTTCACCCGGAGGTCATATCACGGTAGCGGCGCAACGACTCGGGCAATTTGTCATGATTTCTGCTGAGGAAAACAAATCCGGACTCAGTCAGGACATCATGTCCAGCCTGATGATCGCCAATGAGGACCTGCTGGAATGCAGCACGATTATCGAACACCACAACGGTCAATTGGATGTGTACAGTAGTCCCAACGATGGGACCTGTTTTGAGCTGATGCTGCCGCTGGGCTAGTGGGTATCGTGCCAGGGGCTATGATGCTTGTGCTACTGGCGCCAGACTCTGACTTCCGCTGGCAGCGCTTCCTCATGGGTGCGGTGGGAATTGATATCAATACCTCCCCTTCGCGCGAACCGGGCACTTACACCCAGGCGTTCAGGCATACATCGATTGCTGATATCGACAAAAATACGCTCGGTGACCTGTTCCGCAAACTCCGCATGCTCCCGATATGAAATCAGATACTTGAGCAGCCCTTCGTGGCTGATGCTGTTGCCGTTGTACTGGATCAGGATGCTGGCAACATCCGGCTGACCTGTCATCGGGCATAGCGACTTGAACAAGTGTGTGTACACCGACTCCCTGACGATGGTACTGCTTTCAATCTCAAGGAAATCAGGATTCCAGTAGTAATCTGAAATCTCGGTGTCGATGGCATCAAGACTATTTCCCACAAGCAGCCCCAGACCTTCATGTTGAACGTGATCCGGTGCCATGAGTGAGACACTCACTGGTGCTCGCACGGCCAGAGTCAGATCGGACTCCAGCGTGGTAATCACCTCGTTGCGATGCTTAAAAGGCGTATTGCTGTAGGAACCCAGATAGAGTTTTAGGGATTTCGACTCAATCAGATTTGGAGATTTTCCAGGGATCTGGAACTGAGCCATCGCCACTTCCGGCTTACCCTTGCTATTGAGCCAGGTAAACTCATAGGCATTCCAGATATCCAGGCCCTTGAAGGGCAGATTATCTTCCGTAATACCCAGCGTTTTACGCTGGACGCCTCGCGGCAGCGATTCCAGTAAGGACGGAGTGTAAGTCGTCACATATTCCGGCCGACTTTTCGTCGCCGTATTATCAACCATGGCCCAAGGCTCCCGATTACGGGCTTTGCAAGCGCTTCAGTTCACTTGATAAGGGATCATTTGTCAATATTTCACTAGCTGCCCTGCGTGAGCGGTACAACTTGCCGGATAAATACGCGATTGAACACCCGCAAACCTCCAGGCGTCGACCCTCCATATGCCGCTACAACGAACCAAAAGGTTCCCAGCACCAAGGAACTTGGGTAAAGTCGCAGCGGTGCAAACTTCAGCAAAATCTATGCGACTGAAATCATTAACCCTGATAGCAATGTGGGCGTTCGCTCAAATCGGCTCTGCCAACCCCCTTGAGGAGATTGTTGTCACTGCATCTCGTGTGGATCAAGCTGCCGGAGAACTCGCGAGTAGCGTTGGCGTTTTGCGCAAAGACGCCCTCGATGACGTTAGCCACACGCATATCAACGAGATCATGCAGCGGGTGTCTGGCGCGTGGATCAGTCGTGGCAACGGTCAGGAACACCTCACGGCCATCCGTTCTCCGGTGCTCACCGGTGCGGGCGGTTGTGGTGCTTTTCTGATGGCACAAGACGGCGTTCCACTTCGAGCCGCAGGTTTCTGCAACGTCAACGAACTGTTCGAATCCCACAGTGAAATGGCAGAACAGATCGAGGTTATCAAAGGGCCCGGGTCTGCGTTTCACGGTTCAAACGCAATGCACGGCTTAATCAACGTCATCACACCACGCATTCGGGAGAATCCTGAAACAAATCTGCGTTGGGAATCGGGTCCTCATGAATACAATCGGCTCAAATTAGCGACAGCGCGAGACAACTGGCGTCTGGATTTCAGCGGTACTTCGGATGGGGGCTATAAAGATGCCTCGGGGTATGGGCAACAGAAACTAACCACCAAGTATCAAACCCGCCTCGGTGGATTCGATACCACAACCACCGTATCTGCCTCCAACCTCAACCAGGAAACCTCCGGTTTCGTCCAGGCGCCGCGCGCGTACAAGTTCAATGGACTGAAGAGGGATAATCCAAACCCGGAAGCCTATCGGGATGCCCGCTCCCTGCGCCTTCAATCTCGCATGACCAGGGACACCACCCACGGAAGCCTGGTATTAACACCCTATGCCCGTTATGCAGACATGGATTTCCTGCAGCATTTTCTGCCGGGGCAGGCGAAGGAAGAAAACGGTCAGCGCAGTGTCGGTCTGCAGTTGAGTTTCGCGCCCGCCATGGACTGGTTAGCCGGTTTTGACGGTGAAGTCACCCGTGGATTTCTGAAGGAAACACAGGCGAACCCAACCACCGGTAGCGCATTTCTGGTTGCAACGATTCCGGCCGGGGCGCACTACCACTACGACGTAGATGCAAAAACTGCCGCAGTCTTCGGCCAATACCAGTTTGGCGTGGGTGCAAATGCAGAGGTCACCCTTGGCGCTCGGTATGAATGGCTGGCTTATGAATATGACAACAAGCTGACAGATGGCAGACGCAAGCCAGACGGAAGTGCCTGTGGTTTTGGTGGATGTCGATTCAATCGACCCGCGGACCGTGATGACACTTTTACTAACTTCTCACCCAAACTGGGTTTGGTTTACCAGTTTCACCCAGATCACCAGTTGCATATACAGGTGGCTCGTGGCTTCCGGGCGCCACAGGCGACTGAACTTTATCGATTGCAGGCGAATCAATCAGTGAGTGAAATTCACTCTGAGTCACTGGACAGTTTCGAGCTGGGATTTCGCGGCAATCTCGGAGGATTTGACTATGCGCTATCGGGTTATTACATGCGCAAGGAGAATTTTATTTTTCGGGATACCAGCCGCGCCAATATCGACAACGGTGAAACCTCCCATCGTGGCATTGAAATCACCGCCCATACGGATCTGGCAAAGAACCTGACCGCTAACTTTTTCTGGAGTTATGCGCGGCATGAATACGACAATAATCCACGCTTAAGCTCCGCGCCGCTGGCAGGTAACGATATCGACACAGCACCGCGGAGTATGGGCTCTGCCAATCTGCAGTGGATTGTTAATTCCAGTGTACGTACAGAGCTCGAATGGGTACATCTGGGTGAATACTATCTGGATCCGGAGAACACCCGCCAATACCCGGGGCACGACCTTATCAATCTGCGGCTGAACATTGATTTCGCCTCGCATTGGTCGGTATCCGCCAGGCTGACAAATCTGACCAACGCTGATTATGCCGAACGTGCTGACCTGGCCTTTGGCAATGAACGCTACTTTATCGGTGAACCCCGGTCCCTGTTCCTCGGCATAGGGGTCGAGTTTTAGTCCCTGTTCAGGTAATAATCTGCAGATCGCACCAGAAACAGCAAGGAAGTACAGATGAAATCACGCGCAGCGGTGGCCAGGCAAGCCAACCAACCACTCAGCATCGAAGAGATCGACGTGGCCGGTCCGAAAGATGGTGAAGTATTGATCCGCATGGTCGCAACCGGGGTTTGTCATACCGATGCCTTCACACTTTCCGGGGATGATCCTGAGGGATTGTTTCCTGCGATTCTTGGCCATGAGGGCGGCGCAATCGTTGAGGAAATTGGTCCCGGAGTAACGTCCGTCGCACCCGGTGATCACGTAATACCGCTTTACACCGCGGAATGCCGCGAATGTAAATTCTGCCTTTCGGGCAAAACGAATCTCTGTTCAGCCGTGCGCGCCACCCAGGGGCAAGGTGTCATGCCCGACGGGACTTCCCGATTTTCCAGTGCAGGCGAGTTAATTTACCACTATATGGGTACGTCGACTTTTTCCGAATACTCAGTGGTCGCTGAGGTCTCACTGGCGAAAATCAGCAAGTCTGCACCGCTCGACAAGGTCTGTCTGCTTGGCTGCGGCGTGACCACGGGCATCGGTGCCGTGACCAGAACTGCAAAGGTCGAACCCGGGTCCACAGTGGCGATTTTCGGCCTTGGGGGAATCGGACTCAGTGTTGTTCAGGGTTCGGTCCTGGCCAAGGCCGGGCGCATCATCGTTATTGATGTCAACGAGGACAAATTCGAGATGGCGAAGTTGCTGGGTGCAACTGATTTTGTCAATCCGAAAAAGTTCTCCGATCCGATCCAGGACGTCATTGTCGATATGACAGATGGCGGCGTTGACTACTCCTTCGAATGCGTTGGCAACGTCAACCTGATGCGCTCGGCGCTGGAGTGTTGTCACAAGGGCTGGGGCGAATCAATTATCATTGGTGTGGCTGGTGCTGGACAGGAAATCTCTACCCGGCCTTTCCAACTCGTCACGGGTCGTGTCTGGCGTGGCACCGCCTTTGGCGGCATTAAAGGCCGAACCGAGTTGCCTGGCCTGGTCGATCAGTATATGGGCGGTGAAATCAAGCTCGATGAGTTCGTTACCTTTACATTACCCCTGGACGAAATTAACGCAGCCTTTGACTACATGCATGCGGGTAAAAGTATTCGCAGCGTCATCATTTACTAGATGTTTACCAGAGAAGCGCTGATCAAAGTCATTTAATTAGCGCGTCCATCCGGTATCATTTATCTCTACGGTTGGGATTCTTTCGCCTGCTTTCATCTTCGGTAACAACCCGGCCTTCACCACGGCGGTCTTCATCCTTCCGGCGATCTTCAGGCCCCGTCCGACGTTCCTCGGATTTATCCTCTTTGTTTTCCGCCATGGCAACTACTCCCATTTTTTGATCATTCAAAATTAGATAATTTACGAGAAGCTGTCAAATCCAATCGACAGAACACAACGACTGATAACCAGCCAAACAATCGCGCCCCGCGCTTGACGAGAGCAGAGAAGATACATAGAATTCGCGCCTTCAATCGTTGCCTGTCCCCTTCGTCTAGAGGCCTAGGACACCGGGTTTTCATCCCGGCAACAGGGGTTCGACTCCCCTAGGGGACGCCATTTTGGAATGCACATTTTGGAATGCACATTGCAGAACACTGGAATGCTTGCCAAAATGGTTTACCAGGAATGAAGTCCAGTTTAACCAGGCGCAAAGCGTTTAAGCCAGACAAAGCGGGAATAGCTCAGTTGGTAGAGCACAACCTTGCCAAGGTTGGGGTCGCGAGTTCGAATCTCGTTTCCCGCTCCATTTCACCTTTCTTACTAAAGTCCTTTCTTAACAGCATACTTTCTCCCCAGGATCAGCCTGCCCGGTAAGACCGGTTCAGTTGCCTCAAAGCACACGCGGAACACAGTTTCAGCAGGGCCTTATAGCGGCTATTGTCAATTTCATCAGCGACGAAGTATCCAAACTGCCTCCGATGTTCTCTTCCGGCACCTCTGCGTGAAGATAATCAGTCGGATCACTCTGCACCGGATTCAGATTTTCGATCACAAGATAACTGCGTTTTTGTAACACAGGCGCAGTGCAGTCGTTCGACAGGAAATCAGGCAGATCCTGAAAATCTGTGGCCAGGGACTCGGTATCGGGGTTCACGGTGTCGTTGGCGGACTCAATTTCAACAGTTCCATCAATTCCGCGCTGTGAACTCGCGGTAATACTACTCTCTGTATCAACGATAAAATTTTCAGCTACCAGGAGAATATTGCCGCCTGCGCCGACCACTGCATTGGCTGAAATTTCACTTTTCCGCATGGTGAACAACACAGGATCAATGAAGATATTGCCGCCGTCGCTGTTGACCAGCTGACCGTTGGCGGTGGCCGTAATCGTGGAGCTATCCAGGCGGATGGTTTTGACAACATTAATGTCGACGTTGCCACCACCCGCCAGTTCAGATCTTGTGGTCACTTCAGAATCCAGTACGTTAAGGGTATCTGCAACCTGCAATGTCACACTGCCACCATCTGCGATACCTGTAGCGGAGGTAGAAATGATCGTACCCTGCTGGAGACTGAGATTGTTTGCGGCGAGAGATATGTCACCGCCAATGCCCTGCCCGGTCGTATCTGACTCAATCAGGCCACCAGAGAGCGTGAACGTATCGCCGATCAGAACCAGTGAACCTGCATCGCCATCGCCAAACGCAGTGCCAGTGATAAATCCACCATCGGAAATACTGATGTTGTCTGCATCGGCAAGCAGGAACCCGCCAGTTCCCCGGGTTTCGGTCTCAAGCAGGATGTGCCCTCCATTGCTGATTGTCAGCGAGTTCGCACCAGCGATGCTCACAGTGCCAGCATCACCGGTAATTCCCGCGGGATCTCCGCCATCCGGCGCTGTCGTCGAGACGTTGATGTTCCCACCGCTGGTAATTGTCACATCGGTGACATCAAGCTGGACATCGCCGCCCGTTGCGCTGCCCTGGGACGTCGCCAGAATAGATCCCCCATCCTGCAGTACCAGACTCGAGCCGCGGATTCGGATTTCCCCACCGAGACCAGAGCCAAATGTCCGCGAGGCAATCTGACCGGTGCTCTCGACAGTCACACTATCGACGTCAACGAACACCTGCCCGCTGTCACCTGAAGCAAATGTATCTGCCAGCAATCCGCCTTCATTTCGAACCGTCAGCGTACCACCAGCGATCACAACGGTACCCGCGTTTCCTGACGTCAGGGTACTCACCACCAGACGACTGTCATCAAGCAGGGTATTGTCTGCATCGATACGAACAAATCCGGAACTACCGGTGCCGTCGAACGCCGCCGCCAGAATTCGCGAACCACCGCTCGCCTGGAAGTCCCCCGTGGTGATGTGAACACCACCACCATCGCCTGACCCGAACACATTGGAGCCAATCACTGCAGCGTCGGACATGGTGACTGAGGCTGTGTTGATGCGTACATCGCCGCCATCACCGCTGCCTAAAACGCTTGATGCGATAAATCCACCCGCGAGTTCAAGCTGGCCACCCTGAATGTCGACGAATCCACCAGAACCCTCACCCCGGGCATTGACAGAAAGGCCCGTCGTTGCAGCTATCAGAATATTGTCCGCCTGCAATAAAATCTCCCCGCCATTGCCGCTTCCTTCCGTGGTGGAAAATACCTTAGAGTTGTTAAGCTGCTGTATGTCAGCTGCTGCGATCCGAACATAACCGGCGTCGCCGGAGCCGCTCGTGGAGGCTGTAATAAACGCGTCATTTAGCGTGACCTTGCCGATGCCGGTAAGGTCAAACACACCATCTTCACGGAGGTTCAAACTGGAACCAATCAGAATATCACCACCTCTGCCCTCGCCCCCGGCCTCAACGGTTAAAAAAGCTCCACCGCTGATCGTTATATCGGTTCCGGTTAACAGTATTTCACCGCCCGTTCCTGAACCTGATGTATCTGAAAGAATACCGCTTTGATTATCGATCAGTACCTGCGTACCAGCGATTTGGATAAATCCACCATCGCCCTTCCCTTGTGCAGAGGCGGTGAGTGAGGTGTTATCGAGCATCACAGTGCCCTTGCCTTCCAGAACAAAAATCCGATCCGCCAATTGCTCCACGCCGGAACCAATTTGTATATCGCCTCCGGTACCCTCGGCAAAGGCTTCAACCGTGAGCAGGGAGCCCGAGTTTACGTTGACCCGATCAGCGGTAATCAGTATTTCACCGCCAAAACCCGTACCGGAGGATTCTGAGTCGATAACACTGCCGTTCCTGATCAAAACTGTGCTGTCGGCAAAGCGACCGCCATCAAGCAGGACAAATCCGGCATTGCCTGCACCACGTGCCGAAGCGGAAAGTCTGCCTCCATCGATATCAATCAGGGGGGCAGTGACCACAATATCTCCCCCGTTGCCTGAACCTTCTGAGTTGATTTGAAGAAACGCGCCATCCGACAGCGTAAAACTGTTTGCATTGACCTGAATGCTACCGCCACTACCCTCTGCCTGCGCCTGCGCGCTGATGTCAGCACCGGCCGTGATGGTAACGATATCCGAGCCCAGTGAGATATCGCCACCAGCGCCACTGCCGAATGCCGTGGCATTCAAAAAGCCACCTTGCATCAAAAATTCCTGGCCGGCGATGCTGATAAATCCACCATTACCCTGACCCCCCGTTCCCGAGTTAACTGACGCGTGATCCAGAATAAACTGGTCAGCCAGAATCGATATCTCCCCCCCATCACCGGAGCCTGCGGCATCCGCAAAGATGCCACCGCCACCCTGATTTTCCCCGTCGACGATACCTTGAATGAGTAGCCTGCCTGCCTCGATTGTCACGTCTCCGCCCACGCCGCTGCTGCCTGGCTGGGCGATCACATCGATGGTCGCACCATCAATAATTTCGACGTCATTTGCCTGGATGCGGACGCTGCCCCCGCTACCTTCAGCGAATGTTGACGCATCAATGTTGGTACCACTCAGCACGAGTCTGCTCGACAGTAACCGAACGAGCCCGGCATCCCCCTGGTCCACTGCCTCGGCGCGCACCTGCATATCACCGAGGACGACGTCTGCTCCGGTAATCGTCAGGTCGCCGCCGGAACCTTGACCGAACGAGCGCAGGAAAATTTTCGAACCCCCATCAATCAGTACCGAATCCGTGCCCGTGAAATTCACAATACCGGCATTACCACTACCCCGGGCGGTAGCACTGAACACCGAGTTCTCACCAATATGAAGGCTTCTCGCATTCACCTCGATTTCGCCACCAGACCCGGTACTCAGGGCCAGCGCAACCACTGTCGCGTTCTGCAATGAAACATCACCACCGTCTATTCGCAGGGTACCTCCGTCACCTCCACCGAACGAATTAAGATTGATCACGGTACCTTCGTCGATGAGGATCGACTCACCGCTCAGACCAATTTCTCCCGCAGATCCAGCACTCCCATCAGTACCAAACGACGCCACATCAATACTCGTCGCGCCACCTATGTCGATGACACCCGCATCAATGAATATTGCACCACCGAACCCTGAATCCAGTGCGAAAGCGTCCAAATCAGCGTCCCTGATATTCACAATCGCGGCATTGAGATTGATGAATCCTCCACGACCCGCGCCGCTGCTACTACCATTGATGCTCGACGAATCAATGGCGATTTCATTGTTGGCCCGAAGAATCGCCACACCAGAATCGTCAGAGCCTGAAGTCTCAATATCGATTGACGCACCCTCGAGAACTGCAATGTTTTCTGCGCCGATAACCACCGCTCCACCTGTCCCGGATATTGCTGATGTGGCGAGCAGGGTACTGGCAGCAGAGAGTTCGAAATCACCCGTGGCCTCAATGAAAATCGCTCCCGCAATTCCGTTGGCAAATTCACTGGAAGTATTCAGGGTAGATTCGTCAGTAATCAGAATGTCACCGGTTTTGATATCGAGGAAACCAGCTGTGCTGTCTTCACCGGCTTCCAGATTGATACTACTTTGATGCTCAATCACAACTGTTTCTGCCACGATATTAATATCACCGCCACTGAAATCGCGGCCTGAGGAAGATTTCAAGCTGGCGCTTTCAGACAGCAATAGCTGTCCGGTATTGATATTAATATCACCGGCACTGAAGTTAACGCTGCCTGTCTGCATACGACTGGAGCCCCCTTCACCCTCGCCAAGAAGACTTAACGAATCGGTATCGACATCAATTTCACCTTCGCCTCCGGTCGTCAATACAACCGAATTCACGGCAACGAAATCACCACCGGATATAAATATGGTTCCATCGAAACTAAGCGCAAACGAGTCACGAACGGTCACATCACCACCTGCAAGTTCTAACTCCCGGGTATACAGATCCATCTCATTGATAGTGATCGAATCCGCAGACACGTTAAGATTCTGGCTAGTCGCTGCTGTCTCGCCGGGCGGTCCTGCCGGGTCGCTGTTGAACGAGACGTCGCCTTGCGGGCGACCACTGCCGATGAATCCAAACCCCACAATGGGTGCAGTCGTCAATACTGAGTCCTCCGCTATATCTGCGTAGAATCTGGCGCCGTCAGTAAAAGCGACAAATTCAGCCGTGCTCAGGTGAAATGTCCCATTTACATCAACCACGGCGCCGTTTCCAAAAGCAAAGCCCGCGGGATTGACCAGCCACAGTGAGGCACCGGAGATGGAAGAAGAGACGCGCCCATCAATGGTTGATCCAAGACCGCCGCTGATACGAGCGACGATATTGGCAATGCCTAAGTCTCCGGAGAAATTCGCGTGCTCCGCATTAGCGACATCGAATACGTTGAAGCTATGAAATAAATTTTCGCCGCTGCGAGTACCGAGCTCCTGGGTAATATCGTAGGTAAAACCGTTACCAGAACCGACGAGCTGTCCGGCGGTTCCACCCATTGATCCGTCCAGGGTAACTTCAGCGAGTGAAGCTATTGGAAACAGACATCCCGTCAGGCAGATGCATTTGAGTGCTTTTATCAACATTTTCATCGCCTGGCCCGCATTGTTCATGAAGGGAATGGATTTTCTGGCAATTGTGGCGAAGAAGGTTGGACAAACATCGTGAAAGGCATAGCCGTCGCTATGTCTTGAGCGATTTTGTTCAAGATTCGAAGGCAGAATAGTCAGAAAACCATTCAGACACAGACTGTATTTCACGAATTGTTCCCCATTTTTACCTGACTTATCAGAACACATTTTCCTAACGATTATATTGTGTCGCCTTTGTGAACAATGCGGGCTAAAATCTGTACTCGTAGTTCAGCCGAAAATGAATGCCGTCATCCTGTAATTTCCTGTTAACAACGACGACATCCTTGAATCCATGGGCAAAGTATATGTTGGCAGAGAGATGCTCGAAGGCACGGATGTTGACGCCGATTCCGATGCTGGACAAGGTGTCTGTCTGGGAAGATGCAGCATCCTTGTGGTTCTTACCGCTGCCCCAATCGAGAAATGTCACCAGTTGAAGGTTAACGGCTTTTAAGGGCGTTCTGTATCTGCCTTCGATTGACGCCAGGTAAACGTTGTCGCGAACGATCTGATTCTCACGATAACCGCGAACGGTATCCATCCCGCCCACTGCCACTTTTTCAATCGCCAGGAGGGGGTCTGCCGCATACTGGGCGAGCAACTTTCCGGTGACGTGAAAATTCACGCCAAGCTGACGTGAATACTGCAGTTGTCCCAGGACGCTCAGGAAGTCTCCATCAGGTCCGCTGGGCTGTTCAGTTGCATTGAAGGATGAAGTTCCTTTGGAGACCACGAGGCGTCCTGCAAATGACTGGGAGAGTCCCTGCAACACATAACTCACACCAATCCGCACTGGTGCGACTCGTGACTCACCATTGATTGCACCTTCAGCGAAGGAAAATGAAGTGCCGAACAGGGTCGTGGCATTGCGCCTTTTTTCCGCGCTCACCTCTACACTCAATTCAGAATTCAGCGTTCGAATCACTGGCATCACCAGCCCTATTTTGCTGGACTCTGTCAGGCTATTGATGTCGAGCAGGGTCTCCACCGCATCGGCATCGTTCCGTGAGTAAGCAGCGATGAACCGATAGTCCTTTGAATTGAACGGTATGCTGTAATGAGCCTCAACACTGTCCATCCCACGCGTCAGTGCCGCGGACAGATAAAGTGAGTCACCCAGACCCGTCAGGTTGTCAGCGCCAAAATAGAGCTCGCCATAGTTCTCACCAATTCCCGGTGAACGATTATTTGCCGCCAGTACACCAATCCTGTAGGCCTTGGCCGCATCAACAGAGAGTTCAAGATCTGCCAGGCCCAATTCGTCGCCAGGGACAATACGTGCATTGACCCGCTCCACCAGTGGATTCTTCTCCAGCAGTTTCAACGACATCTGCAGGTCTTTGAGGTTGAACGGCGCCTCTGTCCTCAGTCTGTTTCTAACATAGGTTTCCGCCAGGTCACTCGACACTTTGATGCGATCGATCTCACCTTCAATGGCATCAAAGTAGATCAACCCGCTTATAACCGGTTGATCAGGAATCACAACGCCGGAGTTAATAAAGCCGTTTGTTACGAACAAACGATTGGCCTCGTCCCGTAATCCGAGCAGGGCTTCCATGGAGAGACTGCGTCCCCGATACGGTGAAATCAGCGTTTCAAGTTCATTCGACAGCAGCTGGCTCCCGCGTATCTGAATGTCGCTGACTTCAATACGCTGTAGTTGTGAAACGCGGTCGCTTAATTGCGCTTTACTTTCCGGGAGCAGCGGTCCAGGCCCCAGCGCCTGTCTATTCGCGGCGCGGCGCAGAACTTCGGGGCTAGGCTGCAGAAATACACCCCGACTGAGATCCATTGGCATGCTGCGTTTGACTGTCGCCCGCTCGCGCTCGCGGTCCATCTCGGGTACGGGTGCCGTGGCCAGACCTGGCTGTGCGTGCTCATCTAAAATCCAGGGAGCGATAACACCCAGGCGACCCAGCGACTCACGTTCCCTGTCCGCCGCGTCATAGGATTTAAAGGGTCCGGAGAGCAGACGCCAGGTTGCCTGGTTATCATTCACATTCGCGAGCACGATGCTGAGATCCCGTTGGTAAGAATTGCGCTGTCGGGCGCTTTCGGCAGCCGCCTCGGAGCCAAAACTTCCGATCACAACATGAAATGACTTCTCCGTCTCGGCCAGACAACCCATGGAGACCAACGTAACCAGGAGGGTAAGTATCAGGTTTTGCATGGCGGCTTTCATAGCCAATTGCCGATTAGTAGAAAGGGAGCCCAATCGCTGGGGTGCGCAAACTGCTCGTTACCAATTAGCTCCAGTTGAGCATTTCTCAATGACTCGGCCTTACTCGAATCACCCGTCGCGGCGTTCCGGTAGAACGACCCAATCAGGCGAACCGTCGCCGCATCGCTGATTTGCCACAATGTTGCAACAGCACTTCTGGCGCCTGCCTTCAAGGCCACACCGGCGAGACCCAGGGCCGCACGATTGTCTCCAGCTGCCGTTTCACAGGCACTGAGCACGAGTAGCTCCAGCGGGTCTCCCAGGACCTTCCGGTACCCAATCGAGCGTTCAAGCATATTCATCGTGAGTTTGTCGTCGTGAGTCAGCAGGAAGGATTTCTGGGGGTTACTGTCGAAGTGCCCGTGGGTAGCAATATGCACAATCGAGAACTGACTCGAAGCCATCTCTTTACTGACAGAGTCGGCACTGAAGTCCTGATTGCTGAGTATCGACGCACCGTAGGTGGTACGCAGGTTTTCCAGTTCCATGGGAACGCCGGGCAATCCGGGAAATCCCTGGACGGCGTCTGAGATACCTCCGGCAAAAACCGCTGAGTCACTCAACGTCAGCGGCGTCGGCAAGGTTAGTTTTAGACCAGGGGTTGTCGCTATTGCATACTTTTCGACCAGGTACTGCTCACCGTCAAACAACGCAGCGATGGGAACGGTCCGCAGCACCCCGTCTGGTACGAACAGCAGCGTCGTTACCTGCTCGCTGGCGAGCAGCGCCTCGTAAGGAGCAATAACAAGTTCATAGAGTTCTTCGCCCAGCTCCTTATATTCCTCATCACCAAAATCAACCTGGAGTTGTTCCCGAAACTCATTCACCAGTCCATTAAAGTCAGCAACCTGGATGGGCGAGACGAACTGATGAATTACCCCGTCCACGCTGACGAGCATCTCGAGTCGGTCCGGCAGAATCACCGGATAGATTGTCGCCGTTCCCGATTCAACCTGACTCAGTTCAACAGAGGTTTCCGGCAGTACACAGTCATTCTGGAAGTAGTCCTGCAGTTCAGCTGACTTCGCCTGTTCCAGGACCTGCTGCACGTAGGACAATTGTTGTTGTCTGGACGTGGCTTGTGTTTGTTTTTTTGCTGATGTCAGGAGGATATCGGAAAGTTCTGTAAATAACGGCAGTACTTTCTGGTGAAAGGTATAGGGCGAGCCATCAATCAGGTCCTGGCGAACGTGCTCAAGGGTCTTAACAGCTTGTTTATAACTTGCGATGGCCTCAAGTGGTCGATTGCTTTGCTTCTGGATTCGCCCTATCTGCCATTCCCAGAGGTAGGCGCTTTCAAAAGCCCGTACGGAGTTGGCGTGGAACGCTGCTTCTCTCGACAACGACAGGGCGGTCTCAAAATTCCTGTCATCCTCGTATAGCCTGCCGAGATATCCTCTGGCATAGGAGAGCAGCCTGGTATTCCTGTTTTGTTCGGCGAGCTTACCCGCCTCGATCAGGTGGACATAAGCACTTTGGATCCATTTGTGCGAAAAATTGAAGTACCAGAATCCGCTGCGGTATTCGTTCGCTGCCGCAATCAGCAGCTCTGCCTTCCTTGATCCGGGTGGTAATGATACAAGTAGCGCGTCCAGCCCCTCAAAAGCACCTTCGAGATGTCGAAACTCCCCAAGCGTGGAAAGGGATTTGATGCGGTTGACGGTGAGCTTCGCCGCGAGTTCAGATTCACCCAGTAGTTTCGCCAGAGGAATGCCTTCCTCGAACAATTCCAGCGCAAACTTGTGGTTGTTTGCGAGGCCCTGAACCATTCCCATTTCATTGAGAACGATCACGCGGGTGAGTGTATTCTGGCCCTGTGATTCATCGAGCAACGGTTGCAGTATGTCCTGCGCGTCTGCGTAGGCGCCAAGATCATAGAGCAGCCCTCCGAGTTCGAGTCGACTCTGATTGCGTTCTGTGACCCCCATACCCAGAGCGAGCCTTGATGCCTCATGGAGCAGGGGCAAGGCCCTTTGCTTGAAGCCCCGGCTTCTATACATTTTGGATAGTCGCATGAGTCCTGCGAAACGCTCGGCCACCGATGCATCCGATGCATTGATTACCTGCGCAAGCAATTCCTCGCCGCTGTCCTCGGCATAGGCTGCCCCGGACAATCCGAACGCGACAAAGCAGCCAAGCAGCCACAGGGAGACTGCAGATGCTGGTATCATCGAACCAGGTTGATGTCGTACTGCTCGCATAACCTTCCGTCTATTGAAGGGACCAACTCGCAAACCCAGGGGTTCACCGTGTATGCAACCCGGATAGTATATCCCTTTTTCAGTTTTGTACTATCCGGTGAGTTGGCAGACGTCATCGACATTTTCGCCAGTCTGAACTCGATTTTGTTACAGTGACCGGGTTTGATGCCTGGTAGCCAGAAATGATTGACCCCATCATTGCTTATCTGCAGGACATCGCGCTGCTGTTGGTCTCCATGCCGATAAACTGGCAGGAGAAGTTTTACGTTGTCTACCTGCTCACGTTTATCGGGCTGGCCTACCTCAGCTACCGGTTGTACTACCCGTCTGTAAAAGGTGGGTTTCCCGGATTTGTTTTCCCGCGAGAGATCTATCTTCATCCGTCGGCGAGGATTGATTACGGGATATTTCTGATCAATGTCCTGATTTCTCCCTGGCTGCTGGTCGGCGCAGGTCTGCAGGCCTGGTTATCCATCGAACTGGGCCAATGGCTGGTGACGTTAAACAACAATACCGCGATTTTTACGGGACAGTGGAGCCCGCTCACCTACGCTTTTTTTATACTGGGGTACACACTTACCGCAGATTTTTCGGTATATCTGGTCCACAGGTTCCATCACAGCTCAGCGATATTCTGGCCACTGCACTCCCTGCATCACTCGGCCGAAGTCATGACCCCGGTAACGTTGTTCCGCAAGCATCCCCTGTGGAACATCATTGCCCGGGTGATGTCGATGCTACTGACCGGACTATTCCAGGGTATTTTTGTCTTTGTCTTTCTCGGCGGACCCGGTATCGAGATCCTTTTCGGTCTCAATACGATTTACGTTGTGTACAACTTTTTTGGCGCTAACCTGCGCCACTCTCATATCTGGCTATCCTGGGGCAGACCGCTCAGCCATGTGTTCATCAGCCCGGCTATGCACCAGATTCATCACGACCCGAACCGTATGAGGAAAAACTACGGCGAAATTTTCGCCCTGTGGGACTGGGCATTCGGCACGCTGTATATTCCCCGGCAAAGAGAAACATTTGAAATCGGATTGGGTGAGGGGAAAGACAATCCCCATGACACACTTGCTAAAGCCTATTACGTACCCGTGGTCGATCTGGTTGTGCAACTGCAGAACAAACTCATCAGTGTCAGGAAAAAGTTAACCTCAAAATAGCAATCGCGCAGCCTCCATAAAAAAAGAGGCTGCCAATTGGCAGCCTCGATTTGGTTTCTCTATTGAAAGTGACCCGTTAGAGACTCGCGCCGAATCGTACAAAGAAGATGCGACCTCGACCATCATGGAGCGTGCCATCAAAGCCAGTCACAACAGCGATAGCCGGTGCTTCTTCATCCAGAAAATTCTGAACACCAACCGAGATGCTGCTGTCAGATATCACACCGCCGATTTCGCCGAAATTGTAAGTATACTGAATATCGGCCGTGGTCATGCTTTCGATCTTGGTATCACCCAGATCGCTGGCGACTCGAGTGTTGCCTGCGAGTCTCGCCGTGGCAGCGAAGAATCCACGAGTACCGGCAGGGACATCGGTGGTGAGATCATCGACATACTTTACGATCAGGAACGCACGATGTTGATCCATCGTCCAACTGAGTGTCGCGTTCGCCAGTATTTCCGGTAATGGCCTGGCCACCGGGTTGGAACTGTTGTAGCTACCTACAGCGTCAAAGGTCGTGACGCCACCGGAGGAGTTCACCACATCGACATCATACTCATTCACGTAGGCAACCTGGGTACCGACCTTCCAGCTGCCGAAGCCAGTGTCAAAGCCGTAAGAGGCGTTGAGGTCAATGCCACTGATGTTTGCGCCGTTTGCATTCGCGAAGTCAGGCAACAGTCGAACCATAATGCCTTGAGAGTTCCGGATGACCTGCCTGAAATTACGACCGGGCGCGTTAACCGCTGCATCAATTAAAGTTGCTCCGGGCGTGGCGGCGACGTATGCCGTTAATGCGGCATTGTCTTCAGCAATCAATGTCGATGAAGATTCCCGCGTGATGATGTCATCATACTGATAGTCAAAGTAATCGACATCAACACTCAGTCCTTCAAAGATACCACTCTGCGGAATCCACGATAATCCCAGGTTCCAGCTATCGGCAGTTTCCGGCTTCAGCTTTTCATTACCAACGGTTAGCGAAGGTTTGAACGCGGTGCCGCCGACAACATCAACCTGGTTGGCAACCGTGGTCAGGAAACCGAATGCCTGCTGCAGAGACGGCGTACGGAAAGAACTGCCTGCCGAGGCACGCAGTGACACCGAATCCGTCGGCTGGAACAAGACGGTGATCTTGGGATCTGAGGTGCTGACGTTAAGTTCGTCGAAATCCTCGTAGCGGAACGCGAGATTAACCTGCAGGTTTTCGAGGACGGGGATACCCAGTTCCAGGAACACAGCGGTCGCGGTATTAGAGCCAGCCCATTCGTTGGCACCAAACACAAAGTCCAGGTTGCCGGATGTCAGGGCTGAATCGTAAGCGCAGCACCGGTATCGCGACGACGTTGAACACCAACCGCCAGACCCAGGGAGCCGTTTTTCATTTCCATCAGGGAGCCTGCCAGAACTGCATCGATAACACGTTGTTTAAATTGTATTTGACTACTGGCACGCCCCAAGAGCCACTGATACAGCTCTGGAGGGTTGATCAGTTCCCCGTTTGTTTGGCCAAGATTGCCATTGCGGTCAAACAGGTTGCTGCCAAACGGGTTGAAGAAGTAACAGGTACCCGCATCATAGTTGCCGGTCTGCGCGAAGGCGGTATTGCCTTCGCCAGGCACACCATTGATCGGATCACAGTTGTTACCGCCATAGCCGTTCAGCGCGAGTTCCATATGCGTTGATAAGGTGTCCTGGGACTGTGTAACCTGGCTGGTGTGTTCACTTGCTGTATAAGACAGGTCGAGTGCCCAGTTGTCATTGATGTCCCAGGTGGCACCAATCAAGGCACGGTCATCACCGCGAACAGATTTTGTAAATGTGTCGAGTGGCCGCTGACTATAGGGCGTATTGCGTGTGCCACCAATCAGTCGAGTCAGGTTTGCGTAGGCAATGGGCACGATGCCACGGCGAAACGCGTCTTCAACGCTACCAGGATTGGGTGCAAACGCCAGCGCACCGTTGCTGTCGACGTACGATGTACCGGTCGGAATCGTCAATGCCGGAGCATTAGGATTCAGCGAGTTCAATCGGAGGAATTCGGACTTGTTGTTTGCGAACTCGAAATAAATTTCGACTTCATCGCTAAACTCGTAATGCCCATCGACATGGTATTTCCGCAGTTTTTCTTCTGCCTGGATGGAGAAGAATGAACCGTAGTCATAGATACAACGATTAAACAGATTACCAAGTGCACCACCACGTTCCAGCGCTGCCGAATCCTCACAGTTAACGTCTGCTTCTCCGCGGGACAACCCGGCCGGGTCGCGCCTCGAAGTGTACATTGACAGGCCTGGACAGGATAGCCTGGACAGACGATCGTTTATCGCGGACATCAATTGCCAGGCAGTGGCACTGCAATATCGTTTCAGGCACCCGCTAAAGCTCTGTGAACTGATGTCGATACAGGATCGAGACAGGCTTTTAACAAGACCAGGGCGTGGTACCGTTCCTCTCCCGAATGCTGCCGCGTATCGGATTCTTCGTTAATCCGCAGCGAATACAAGGCGATAATGCCTAGTTGAGACGGGACAAAAGCATGGATAGCTTATGACCACAGATCGGATACAGAGCATACTGGTCGTCGATGATGAGCCACAGATCGGACGTCTGGTCCGCAGTTCCTTGTCAGAAATTACCCTGGACATCGTTGTGGTCGAGTCGGCACAGGAGGCAATCACGGCCTGCCTGTCTCGCTCGTTCGACCTGGTCATCAGCGATATGAAGATGCCGGGCATGGACGGGATTGAACTGTTGCAGCACTTCGCTCATGACTACCCGGGCATGCGGCGAATTATCCTGACCGGGCATGCGGATCTCGAGCATACCCTGGATGCGATCAATGCCGGACGAGTAAACCGATACCTGACAAAACCCTGGAGCAATGACGATCTGGTCAATGCCGTGCGTGAAGAGCTGAAAATCAGTGAGCGCGAGCGTCAGGAAATCAATCGACTGCGCTCAGTTATCGACAAACTATCTGATTCCGACTAGACATAATGTTTTGACCTGTCCTACCTCAACGCTCGTGGATTACCATGAAGGTTGAG